>WSXZ01000106.1 GCA_009773555.1 Methylocystaceae bacterium
GTTTGTGCTGTGCAGCTTGGCGCGGTGGGCGGCGGGGAAGCTCATATAAGCGCGCACATCACGCTCCGCTTCGTCCATCAGCGTGGCGAGCTTCGGCAGCTTGGGCTGCAGCTGATCGGCGACCTTGCGCCATTGGCCTTTTGCAGCTTCAGCATCGCCCTGCGCGAAGGGGGTCGCGATGAAGGCCGAGACGACGCGCCTCCCGCTCTTTCCGGCATGGGCGAGCGCGTCGCGCATGAAAGGGACGCGGCAGTGACCTGCCCCTGAAAAGTTCCTCCAGCTTCGATTAGAGTCCGACCCATTGCAGGGACGGACGAGATGAAGAAGAAGCGGTTCACGGAAGAGCAGATCAGCGCGCAAATACGCGGTTTCGGAAGCGACGCTCTACAATTGGAAAGCCAAATTCGGAGGCATGGACGCTTCCGAAGCCAAGCGGCTGAAGGCGTTGGGGGACGAGAACGCAAAGCTGAAGAGGCTTCTGGCGGACCAGATGCTCGAGGTAGCAGCATTGCGAGAGCTTCTGGGAAAAAAATGGTAGGGCCCGCCGTGAAGCGCGCAGCCGTCGCGCACCTTCGGGCCGTCATGGGCCTGTCGGAGCGTCGGGCCTGTAACATCGTCGCCATCGACCGCACGACGGTTCGCTATACGCCAAAGCGGCCGGCGGATCGGGAACTGCGCGAAAGACTTCGGGAACTCGCCAACGCCCGCCGACGCTTTGGCTATCGGCGGCTATTCATCCTGCTGCGCCAGGAAGGCGAGCGCTCGGGCAAAAACCGTATCTACCGGCTTTACCGCGAAGAAGGGCTTACGGTGCGCAAACGCCGGGCCCGCCGCCGCGCTGTCGGCACGCGGGCGCCGATCGTTGTCGAGCCAAGGCCGAATGCGCGCTGGTCTTTGGACTTCGTGCATGACCAGTTCGCCTGCGGCAGGCGGTTCCGCGTCCTCAACATCGTCGACGACGTGACGCGCGAATGCCTGGCGGCGATCCCCGACACATCGATCTCGGGCAAGCGTGTCGCCCGTGAGCTGTCGACGCTGATCCGTGGGCGCGGAAAACCTGGAGTAATTGTCTCTGATAACGGGACGGAATTCACCTCGAACGCCATCCTCTCCTGGGCGACCAAAAGCAAGATCGAGTGGCATTATATTGCGCCGGGCAAGCCCATGCAGAACGGCTTCTGCGAAAGCTTCAACGGTCGTATGCGCGATGAGCTGCTGAATGAAACTCTGTTCTTCGGCCTCGACCACGCGCGCGAGAAGATCGGCGCATGGGTCAGCGACTACAATCATCGCCGCCCGCATTCTTCGCTCGGCTACGCGACGCCGGCGGAATATGCGGCCAATCTCACCGCAACAGGCGATCGGCTGCGCAACCCCGACCAGCTCCGCCGATCGCCTGTTGCTCCACCCGCGCCCTCGGGCGTATCAACAAACGGGACTCTAATTGCCGTTGGATGAAAGTTCAGGGGCAGGTCAGGGCGGTATAAAGACCGAACTCATCGACGCTTGGAGACGCCGAATTATTTCCAAAGAAAGCGCGTATGAACCTACGCAACGTCGCGTCGGCTTTGTCTCGGTCGATTCCATCAACGAAGACGTCGCCGAGGTGGAAGACGTCGGCAAGCCGCTGGCCGTTTTCTTCGTCGGCCTGGTTTGCATCGGTTTCAATCAAGTTGATCGCATGATGCTCACGTTCCGCGTCCGTCTTGGGAGACGCGTCGTAAGATGCTATTTTTTCCATCAGGATTTTTCGTCGGTCCATAGGACTGCCGTAAACTGAAACCTGCAAAAATTTCCGCCCGTAGATGCGCCGCATAACAGCAATTTCTTCGGGGCGCTTAAATTGACGAACGACGTAGGCGGTACCAAAGGACGGGATGGTCTCTTTTTCTCGCAACTCCCGAATTTTCACCACAGCTAAACCAGCCATTGCAGCTGGCGAGCCGGCTAGTTTTCGAAATTCATTTGCATACTTTATCAAGGACATGTATCGGGAATAATATGAAGAATCGTCGATCTCGGCGTTAATTTTAGAAGTGATCATATGTTTAGTAAGGTGTATTGTCTTTGGTGTGTAGTTAACTTCGAGAATTATTCTTGAGATTGAGTCGATAATTGTTTCGACGTCTACGCCAATAGGCCCTACAATCCCGAAAATTAGTTCAGGATCCAGTATCGAACGAGAGTTGACGGTTTCCGGCTTAGGCTTTGGCTTAGCAGAGGAACGTTTGTTCATTTTGCACAAACCATCTTCTGGCATGTCTGAATCTGAGGGTTTAAGATTTTGATTCGTGATGTCGGGGGAGGATATCGCATGACCAAGTTACGGCAGAATCCCGCAAAGGGACACACGCAGGCTGAAGGGCCTTCATTTGAGGGCAGGTTAGAGGCAATACGCTTAGCGCTGTTGGAACGGCCGATGGCCCGGCGTGGTGCTTTTTGGATTACAGACGATGACCTTCGCGGTTCTCGTACACCCACAAAGCCCCCTAGAGTTGCTGCCATACGTTAGTTTCAAGGGAAGCAGGGCGCCGCATCGGTGGAGGTAGCCAATATCTATAGCTTGGTCGGTATGGAGTTCGTCCAAATTAGTCACTTGACCAACGCAACAATCGCCTGAGCGCCCGACTGGACGTTGACCCTTTCGACTCTAACCACCTGCGTCACGCCGTGCTTGAGGCGATGGTAAGTTTCCAAAGCCCGATGATAGGCGCGCTCCAATTTGGCGGTGGCAGTCGCCATGACGATCACGTTTCGCTCCGTCACGCCATGCATTCGGCTTAGAACATTCAAAGAGGCGGAGTGCAGGCAAGCGATGTGAATCGCCAAGCACGCCTGCGCCTCATTCTCGGGCTGAAGGCTGGCGATGACCTCCAGAGCCGCCGTAAGGCTCGCAGTCGACGCTGTCGCCTCGCCGGGCAATTTGCAGGCGGCAATGAGCTGCGCCAGGCTCGCATCGACAAAGAGGGGCGATGATGTCGCAAAGAGCTCTTTGAGCCGCGCTCGCCAGCCTGCGATGTCGCCATCAGGCGCAATGGCGTATATCCGCACGGCATTCATTTGACGCACGTTAGCGACAATCGGCCGCCTCTTCGGCGCGTTAAGGCTCGGCGCCTCGGCGCCCGGTATGGCCCGCATGATGCTCATTCGCCTCCCTAATCCTTCTGGGCAACCAGTCCACGAACGAGTTCCCCGGCCCATTTGCGTTCGGCAATCGCCGTCTTCGTGTTAGCCCCATCTTTATATCGGCCGTTCCTCTCGCCAGATGGAGCCCCGGAACCCGGCGCGCCGCCGTGAAGCCTGCACCGTGGTTTGCCCAGCGCCTTGGCGCGCCGGCAAACTCCACCCGCTCGAGTGCGCGCCCCGCAGTAGAGCCTGGCGCGCGGATCAGTGCGATCTTGTTCCTTCATGGGCTTGATTGCTTCTTCCAATGCCGCCCCCCTGGCCCAGCTTCCGTATGGACTATCTCCATAGCGCGCGGCTTAGCGCCGGCGAGACGACTCCGCGTTTCTTGCCTCGGAACGCTTCCACGGCTTCCAAAAACAATTCGAATGCCTCCAGCGATCCGGAAAGAGCGCGCTCGAGTAGGTTGAGCGGAGTTTCTTCCCGACCTTTCGCGGGCAAACGCCAACTCTTGCTGAAATACCGCGCCATGCCCTGAGGATCATACACCGATCGAACGCGGGCGGCCGTATCACTGACAGCCACGCCGCTTTTTGTCAGCGCTCGCAAATAACCCCCTTCCAGAGCAGATGCGCTCGCAAGCGCTCCCGCTGCGGTCCCGGCAATGACGACGGCGTGCGCATGGACATGCCACCCGTTGGGGCCATGGGTCAGATCAATCACAGTCACAACGCCGAGCAGTCCGCATTTGGCTTTCAATCGGCGAAATGGCCTTCCCGAGCGCGCAGCCATCCACCCTCGCATAACCACGTCCGTACATTGCGAGATTGGCTGACCTTTTTGATGAGGCGCGGTCACAGTCACGAAAGCCAATCCCAGAGCCGGCCTCGCCAATTCGGACAGTAGCTTGAGTGGATTTTCTGCCTGACAGCGGCGAGGATTCTCGCTGCGAATCAGGAGCATTCGATGACGAAGAGAAGCCGCCGGACGCATTCGCCGGCGTTCAAGGCGAAAGTGGCTTTGGCCGCGATCAAGGGCGAGAAGACGCTGGCGGAATTGGCGCAGCAATTCGATGTTCACCCGAACCAGATCACGACTTGGAGGGGCCAGTTGCTGGAGGGGGCGGCGGGCGTGTTCGGGCAGGAAAAGGCGGACGGCAAGGAGCCGACTGTCGACATGACGGCGCTGCACGCGAAGATCGGCGAATTGACCTTGGCCAACGATTTTTTGTCCGGCGCGCTCAACAAGGCCGGCCTTCTGAGCGCAAAAAGATGATCGACCGCGACCATGCTTTTCCAATCAAAGGGCAAGCACAAATGCTCGGCCTTGCCCGCAGTTCTGTCTACTACAAGCCCCGGCCGGTCTCGACCGAAGACCTCGGGCTAATGCGCCGCCTCGACGAACTGCATCTCGATTTTCCCTTCGCCGGGGCCCGGATGCTACGGGATTTGTTGAAGCGCGAGGGTGTGAGCATTGGCCGCCGACATGTCGCGACGCTGATGAAGCGGATGGGGATCGAGGCGATCTATCGGCGGCCGAACATGAGCAAGCCTGCGCCGGGACACAAGATCTATCCGTATCTTCTGCGCGGTGTGACGATCGAGCGGCCAAACCAGGTTTGGGCGACGGACATCAGCTACATCCCGATGCGGCGCGGCTTCGTTTATCTCGCGGCGGTCGTCGACGTGGCGACCCGGCGCGTGCTGGCGCATCGCGTGTCGATCACGATGGAAGCGGAATTCTGCATCGAGGCGCTCGAGGACGCGCTGGCGAAGCACGGCAGGCCTGAGATTTTCAACACGGATCAAGGCAGCCAATTCACCAGCCTCGACTTCACCAGTGTCTTGCTGGATGCGAAGATCGCCATCAGCATGGACGGCAAGGGCGCCTGGCGCGACAATGTTTTCGTCGAGCGGCTGTGGCGCAGTGTGAAATACGAGGAGGTCTATCTGCGCGCTTACGATAGCGTGTCCGATGCGCGCGCCTCCATCGGCCGGTATTTGGCCTTTTACAACGAGCGGCGCCCGCACTCGAGCCTTGACGGACGCACGCCCGACGAGGCCTACTTCGGAGAACAGCAGACGGTGATGGCTGCATGACCGTCGCTGGCGATTTTGTCGCAGCTCTGGTCGGGCTACGCCCTCCCGACGCCGCGACAAAATCGAAACGCCCCGCGTTCAGCAAACCCCGGCAGAGATCCACTCAAAATCCGCGGGGCACTGTCCAAACAACCGGGGCCAGCTCTCCCGCCCCTCGTTTCGTTGCCCTCAAAAAGATCTCTGAGAGCCTTCTTTCAAGTTCCTCTTGCCGCTCGTCGTGGCAGTTCGGGCAGAACAAGTTTTTGCATCGCATAAGACCGGTTTGCCGCTCTCTACTCTGTCCTCGCCGCGCCGGACATTTGAGCCACGACGGCAGAGCCATGCCGGGACGGGCGTTGCGGAAAAGGCATTCTAAGTGGTCGGTGGACTCTTGCCCTTTTAAACCAAGAAAAGAGTGGCTGTCGTTGGGACAGGCCCCGCCAGACGTCCCCGGGCGCGTCACTAGCCCGCTCCCGAAAGGAGCTCCTTGAGCGAATCGGCGGAAATAAGCCTCCGTCCGCCAATCTTCACGCTCTTGAGCCGGCCGGACGCGATGAGTTCATACAGGGTGCTGCGCGCGAGCCCGCTCGTTAAAACAGCTTCGCTGATCCGATACGCCAATTTCGCGGGTTGGCTGTCGGAACGCTTAGTTTTTGGTTCTTGAGGTTGAAGCACAGGACCGTCCCCCGTTGGTTGA
>WSXZ01000107.1 GCA_009773555.1 Methylocystaceae bacterium
AGAGCGGCTTACGCGAAGGCCGCTTTATTTGGACGATCGAGGCCAGCAAGAAATGAACCTTGCGTATCGCGACATTCTGCACAATCTCGGTCGGTTCCTATTGACCTGCCTGGGGCTTGGCCTCCTGCTCGGAGTCGTGCTGGCAATGATCGGCATCTATCGCGGGCTCGTCGTTGAGGCGCTGACCATCGCCCGAGTGCCGGCTGTCGATTTGTGGGTTGTGGAATCCAATACGCGCGGTCCCTTCGCAGAGATATCTCGCATTCCAGGAGACACGCGGGAGGCGATCGCCCGCATCGCGGGCGTGGACGCCGCCGGAAGCGTCACGTATCAGACGGTAGAGAGTGAGCACATGGGCAACAAGCTCCGGCTCTACGTCATCGGTTACGAGCCGACGCGACCAGGCGGTCCGCCAGTAATCATCGAAGGTCGCGGAGTTGCTCGCAGCCACTATGAGATAGTCGCCGACCGCGCTGCCGGTCTTGTCCTCGGCGATCGGGTAGCGCTCGGCCGAAGCATGTTCACGGTGGTTGGTCTCACGCAGCACCAGGTCAGTTCGGGAGGCGACCCGGCCGTCTACGTCACGCTGCAGGACGCGCAGAAACTGCAGTTCGATCTCGCGCCGTCGGCGGCGCGACTCAAACTCGCTCGTGGCGAGGGCGGATCAACTCGGGACACCGTCAATGCGGTCGTGGCGCGTCTGCATCCGAACTCTTCTTCGGAGGCCGTCGCTAGCACAATCAAGCGGTGGAAGCATCTCGCGGCCATTACCCAGGAAGCTCAAGAGAACATTCTGACACTTTCGCTCGTTGACCGTGCGCGCCGACAAATCGCGCTTTTTACAGGCCTGCTGCTGGTCGTCTCCGCGGTGATCATCGCGCTTATTATCTACACGATGACCATGGAGAAACTGAAGCAGATCGCCACCTTGAAATTGATTGGAGCGCCCGACAGAACGATCATCGGGATGATCGTGCAGCAAGCCATGGCGCTCGGCTTCATCGGATTTGCAATCGGTGGCGCACTTATCGTCAATATTCAGGACTACTTTCCACGACGTGTGGTGCTGGAGCCGGATAATGTTGTCATTCTGGGAGCCATTGTCTTCGTAGTATGCCTTCTATCGAGCGTCCTTGGCGTCCGCGCCGCGCTCAGGGTCGATCCGGCGACCGCGCTTGGGGGCTGAGATGCAAACCACAAGCTCTGGCGCGCCGCTTGTTCGGCTGGATCGCATCTCAAAACACTTCGGCGAGGGAGAAACCCGCGTCGATGCAGTGCGCGATGTTTCGCTAGAGGTTTACCCCCGACAGGTCGTAGCGCTGCTTGGCCCCTCCGGTTCCGGCAAGACCACCCTCCTTAACATCATCGGCTGCATTTTGGATCCGTCCTCGGGGTGCATGGAGCTCGACGGCGAACTGGTCGTCCGCGATGGCCGCTGGCTTCGGGGTGATTTGCGGCGTCTCAGGCTCGACAAGATCGGGTTCATCTTCCAGTTCCACAACCTGCTGCCGTTCCTCGATGTGACCGATAACGTGGCGATCGTGTTGCAATTGGCCGGCGTCGACATTGCTAATGCGCGCAAGCGGGCCGTGGCTTTGCTCGATTATCTCGAGATCGGCCACCGCGCAAAAGCGATGCCGGCCAAGCTCTCCGGTGGCGAAGCGCAGCGGGTGGCCATCGCGCGGGCGCTAGCGAACAGCCCTCGCATCATTCTCGCGGACGAACCAACGGCCGCCCTCGACTCCAAGCGCGCCGGCATCGTCATGGACCTCTTGCGCAAGCTCGCGGTCGAGCACGACGCCGCGATCATCGCCGTAACGCATGACGAGAAGATTTTCGATCGCTTCGATCACATCCATCAGCTACGGGACGGCAGGCTGTTCGGGATGCACGACGAGCAGATCGACGTCTCAAGACTGGACTCGCCTTTGTGAGAGGCTGAGCTCTTTTGTCTCAAGCGGAGCATCCAAAACAACAACGCGTGTCGAAGCTGCGATGACACCCATCATGGTGCGTGCGTAGTAAAATACTGGAAGCGTCTTCTCGTTGGCGATGCGATACGGGCGCCCTTTTCGAGCCCCGCCATTTCATCGGTCCTGTTAACACGGATTTGTTACGCACTGCGGAAACAACCTGCCGTGGACGAAAATAGCCAGCCTTGCTAAGATGGCTCAACCTATCTTTCATCAGGCTCGACGCCTGAGCCGCCTCGGTCATCGTCAGCCATTCTGAAGATTATAGGCTTGGATACCGCGCGCGACGAACGGGAGCGCACTTGAGGTTTGCCCTTGCTGGAGGGATACCATTCGATTGAGCGCCCCGGCGAAACGTTCGTCTGACCAGCGCCCAACCCAGTCCCTTATAATCGCCAAGGTGTTCCTGTTCATGAGATAAGCCCTCTGAGTGAGTTTTGATGAGGTCTGAGATTTCGAAGAGGAGCAGAGCCATGCTATTCTCACGTTCCGCCGATTTCATTCCAACATGCTCCCAGGAGTCATCTTCACTCCAAGGCAGAACGCGGTGATCGCTGCGCGTATCGGCGTCTGCGGCGCGCTTTGGAGCCCAAGGCCGCGGCGCGTGCGCAGGAAAAGAGCGGAGAAGCGCATTCTGCGGCGCTCACGCGCGCCGTTAGCACGCAAGATCGCGCGGCTGTTCAGCCGGACGGCACGTGGCGGCGATTGAGCGGCGATGAGATGTAGGTCCAGCGAAAATCGACCTCCTTTAAGCTCAGGTCAGCCCCATTGTTGCCGAAGCCGAGCCTAAAGGCGTTTTGATGAACCGCTGAATCGAAGCACGCCTCTTTCGCCGCGACACGACCCTGCCTCGTCGGCTATAAAGCAACGGCACTTGATTTTGGGTGCCGGCCTTGACCCGGCGAGCGGAGGACAGGATGGCCAATCCCAGATGTGCGGACATTGTCCGTGACGGCGAAGACTTCGTTGTGGACGCGACTTTCGTTGCGCCAAAATTCGGACTCTCCGTCGAAGCCTTTCGCACGGAACTGCAGCGGGGAACAATCGTGGCGACCTGCGAGCGGGGAGAAGGCGAGGATTATGGCAAAACTCGCCTCACCTTCCGGCGCGGAATATTGCTTTGGCGCTTCGTCCTGGATGGGGACGGCGCGGTCCACGAAGACCCGCTCCTGGCTAAACGCGCCAGCTCTTCGCGACCACAATCCCGTCCATGAGCTATGGCTGCGCCGGCGCTCTTGCCAATAAATCACATCGACTCGTCTGGGCGCCTTGCAAGTACCGCCGCCGGCGCGGCGCTAATTTCCACAACTTGCTAGGCGCAGCGCTCGCCTCCCCTGCACCATGGCAAGGAATTCCTTGCGGGTGCGCGAGTGGTCGCGGTTCACGCCGAGCAGCCGGCTCATCGTCAGGAGCGAGTCCGTCGTGTTGACCCCCACAGCGTCGTGCAGCTGTGCTCCGCCTCGATGACGACGCCGACGCCCTGCGGCCGACGTGGCGAGGGCGTAGCATTGACGCGTTGCCGCGCGAGCTGCGGCCTATGGGCTCGGGCCAACGAAAAGCTGTCTGCAAACCTCTGAGGGGTCCGACTCGCCGACCTCTTCTAATTTACAGCACGAGGCGCTGCTGCTTACCATCGACCATTCCCGCCGGCTCGCAATGCGCACCACAAAAAGGACCGCGATCCTGGCCGTGCCCCGGATTCGTTCAGAATGGCGAATCTGAATTTAGCGTGTGAGATAGAGGAGAGTTTCATATAAAAAACCGATGCATTCGTCTGATTGAGAACTCAACGCGTCTTTCTTGAAATTCCACCAACACGACAGGGTCTCAATATTTGACAGGCACCTGCGATCAGAGACGTCCTTCATAAGCAGCACCTTAATGTCGACAATGCCGATTACGTCGCTCGCGCTTGCAGCGCAATTTGGACGGCTTTCAATTCTTTTGACCAGCTCCGGATTGGCTTGGAGGCAAGCTAATGTGAGGGCTTTCAATTTGTCCTCGTAAGAAACTCGGGGGTTGACCCACATCGAAAGAACCCTTTCTGTCATAGGCAGAGCCTAAGCGTCTTTGGCATCTTCTCTCGAGCCGCGCTACCCAAGTGCATCATCGATAGGCGTAGGATGGGCGATGTGAGGGACTAGGTGCGGACAAAAAAAGAGAGCGAGATGCCTTTTTCGAAAACTCTGGGCTACAGATTCATCACGCTTGTACTGCGCGTGCAAAAACGG
>WSXZ01000108.1 GCA_009773555.1 Methylocystaceae bacterium
CATAGGCCTGACGATCCAGACTGATCGCTGCTGACCCTGTTACACCTATGAAACTCAAATTCTCCGGCGGGTGAGGGGTATTTCTATCGACGCTCATGAACACATTAACGCCGACAAAGCTCGTCGAATGCCCTTTTGAAGTCCGCGTCGACGACGTCTTGCACGACCGGTTCTATGATGTCCGCGACGCTGTTGCGGTCGCCAAGCAGGTCAAAGCGACGAAACGAGCGGCAGACGTCGTGGTGATAGACGCCCGGACCAAGAAATTGGTGATCAAGGTTGATGGCTGAGCGAATTTTCCCGTTGTGCGGCTGCGATGCGTGAAAAAGCCCGGTCGTCGCCGGCCGGGCTATGAGGAACAAAGGATTTGCCGGCCCATGTGGCGCCAGCGCATGGGCCTCAGATAGGCGCCGATGCCGGGGATGCAACGATGTCGAAATAGAGGAGGACGGAACGATGTACTGCTTCGTCGAATCGAGCGAGCACTACTGCATTTACGAACTGTGTTGAAAATACAAAGCATTCAGGACCGCAGAGCATTCAACAGCTCAACGCCAGTAGAGCGGAGCTGCGCGCGATCGACGAAAGAGTGCCGCAAGCGCAGGCCGGCATGAGGCCGCGCGTGACGGGCGACGGCTATCTCGGCGTGCAGCGGAATCACCTCGTCACAAAGCAGCGCGACGTCAATATATTTTGTCCCCGCCGTTGACAGATCACGGAGCTTCTCGCCGGAGTCAATGGTTGGACAGGATTTGCCGAGCGTTTTGGTCATCTTCGTACCGGCGCTCCGCCAGACGAAAATATCGGGCTGATGACCGCGTTACTCGCGGACGCCACCAATCTCGGCCTCGCCAGAATGGCCCGCAGTTCCAAGATTTTCAGGGTCTTCCTCACTTTCTGTTGCGCCTTGATCGATTGGGAACGAGGCCATAGCTTGACCGCGTGCTGAGAAAATCGATTTGGTCCCTCGGAGAGGGCGTACGAATTTTAGACGCACAACAGATTGATGGCCAATGGCTGATTTCGGCGATGGCCATGGGGTCTGGCGCCTGTCCAGGCTGCGGAAAGCGATCGATTCACCGACACGGCTGGCATGAGCGGTATCTCCAAGATTTGCCGGCGCAAGGCGCCCCCGCAACTGTGAAGCTCCGTCTCCAGCGCTGGCAGTGTCGAAACGGAGCCTGCAAGCGTAAGACGTTCACGACGCAACTGCCTGAGGTCGTGGCTCCTCGATCGCGTCGCACCGCTCGGGCGACGGAAGTCGTTTATCTTTTCGGCCATGGCGTGGGCGGGCGTCCAGGTGAGCGTTTAATCAAGCGAATCGGCATGCCGATGAGCGACGATACGATCCTGCGCTGTCTCAAGCGACGGGTGAAGGCGCGCGGCTCCGAGAGGAAAACGCGAGTCGTGGGCGTCGACGATTGGGCATGGCGCAAGGGCTCGACTTACGGGACCATCATCGTGGACTTGGAACAACGGGAGGTGGTCGATCTTTTTCCGGAGCGTGCTGCCGGCATGACAGCAGATTGGTTCAAAAAGCATCCTGGTGTCGAGATCATCAGCCGCGATCGCTGCGGTTCGTTCGCCCAAGGCGCGCAGGAAGGCGCACCGCAGGCGCGGCAAATCGCCGACCGTTTCCACATTGTGAAGAATCTGCGCGAGGCCATTCAGGTCCAACTCAGCCGCGCGCCCGGATTTTGCGCACGTCCTTTGTTGCCGACGGACGGCGAAGAGGTCGCCAGCGTGAGAGATAAGCACGGCGGCGCCGAGCACCGCCGCCTCACCAGAATCGCGAACCAACATTCAAGGCAAGCGGTTTTCGACCACGTTCGCGCGCTCTGGAACGAAGGCAGAAATGTCCGTGAGATCGTGCGCCAAACGGGGTTCGATCGCCGCACGATCGCCAAATGGATTCGAGCAAATACGCTTCCCGAACGGAGCGCTTCGGTGCCTAAGACGACGTCGCCGCGACATTTCGAAGATTATCTATCACGTCGCTGGTCAGAAGGTTGCGTGCGCGGCCGTCGCCTTTTCCAGGAAATCAAAGCGCGCGGTTACACAGGAAGTTTTTCAAACCTTGAGCGACTTTTGGCGAGATGGCGGAATCCGAAAAGCAAGACGGTGAATTTGAAGGCCACAACGGCTGTTCCGAATCCACGACCTTTCGATCCCGCGACGGGACGTTCGATATCGCCGATTGTGGCTGCGGCGCTGTGCATCAAGCCGCGGGGAATGCTGACCGCCAATCAAGCTGCGAAAGTCGATGCGCTGAAAAAGGATTGGCCAGAGTTCGCCACCATGCGTCGACTCGCCATGCGATTTAGGGGCATGCTCAAAAGCAAGAGCGTCGGTAAACTCGGCTCGTGGCTGAAAGACGCTCAGAAGTCAGGCTTGTACGCGATGCAACGTTTCGCGCGCACGGCGCAAAGAGACATCGACGCGGTGAGAAATGCGATCACTGAGCCATGGAGCAACGGCCAGACGGAAGGACAGATCAATCGTTTGAAAGCACTTAAAAGAACGATGTATGGTCGAGCTGGACCAGAACTCCTCCGGGCGCGCCTGCTTCCTGCGTAGTGACTGCCGCAACAGGAAGTGAGGAAGAACCAATTAAGCGGCTTTTGCAAGCCATATTGTCAAATTAAATGGATATTCCGAAGCATGATGGCTTCGATTAAATTATTGATTTTCCTCAAAGTGCATTCTCAAGCCAAAGTGGCTCCCGACACACATGAACATTCCATTCGAAGAGCTCAAGGCTCGCCTCTTGGCCAACCCCAAGGTCAAGGCGGAATATGACGCGCTCGCTCCCGAATTCGAGATTTCCGCCGAGCTGGTCAAAGCCCGCTTGCGCGCCGGCCTATCCCAGACCGAATTGGCTGCCCGCATGGGCACCAGCCAATCCGCCATCGCCCGGCTGGAAAGCGGGCAGACCTTGCCGAGCACAAAAACGCTGTTGCGTTTCGCGGAGGCGACGGGCAGCAAGTTTCACATCCGCCTTTCCGCGGCGTGACGCGCAGGCCGAACGCCCGAATTCCCCATGTTTTACGCGGCTTCCCGCCAGTAGCAGAACAAGGCGTTCTCCATAGTGGGTCTCGCGATGTATCGGACCTCTGCTACCATTTAAAATCAAATGCTTAAGGCGCGAAAACGATTGTAACCGCTCGGCTTCATGTTGCGTTTTGTTGCAAATCGTTTCCCAACATTTCCAACGGGTTTCCAAATGTGCCCAGCGGCTCCAAGCGACATGAGCGCGACATCGGTCGCTGCCGCTGCGGAAATCGGAAATTCGGGGGACGAGGGCTCGGCCATTGTGCTAGATTTTCACGACGACCAGGAGGGGCAATAATGGCTTTGAACAATCGAACTAAGCTGGGAATTGCCCCGGGCGTTGCGGTTCTTGCCGGGCTCACTTCAGTTTCGCTTGCCATGCTGCTCTTGGCGTTAGCGGGATTCTTACTTGTGTGGGGTAGGGAACCCAAGCGTACGGAAGAATTTGTCGGGGGTTTGCCGTTCGGCAATCACCTCCTCAAGGCAATGGCTCAATTAGACTTGATCATCTCGTCGCGGGAAGATTGAGCAGCGGATTAGAGCCTACCGGCGACGATCTTCGCGCCGAGGGTGTCGCTGGGGCTGGGGTTTGATGCACGAGGTGCGCTGCACGCATCGCGGCAAGATCGCATTTGACGCCATGCGGGCGAAGCCCGAGAGGCCCCTCATTGCGCTCGCGCGATCGCCGCCGAAATCGACTGCGGATCAATTTGCAGAACAAACTCGGCGTCTCGCCTAGAATGCGTGAAACTACACAGCAGTATCTCCAACTTTTTTTAACCTGACCGATAAGCTGAGCCGACTGGTGAGCAAATGAGGTCTTCAGTGAAGAAGCTTTTCGCGTTATTTGTCCGCGACGAGGGCGGCGCCACTGCCGCCCGAATACGCCTTAATCGCCCTGCTGGTTGGTCTCAGGGCTGTTCAACGCTCTGTGCTTTGGTTTGACCGAGAGGGGTAAGTTTTCGCTTTTCAGGTCGGGAAGTGTCTGAATCTATGGGGAGCAGCCCGAAT
>WSXZ01000109.1 GCA_009773555.1 Methylocystaceae bacterium
CTCGCTCCATGGGCGTCAGAAGCCAAAATGTGCACCATGCCTTCATCCAACATTCGTTCAGACCAATACTGTGGTCTCCTGCCGAATGCGCCGGTCAGTGAACCGGAGGTAATTTGCATCCAGACGCCGGCGTGGAATAGCTGAACGAACGTCTCGAAGCGCGTTTCAATCCACGTCAATCGTTCAGGGTGGGTGAGGATCGGCACATAACCCGAAGTCAAAAGTTCGAAAAAGAGATACTCGATGCGTGGCGGCGCGACGTGATGCGGCGGCTCCACGAGAACATATCTAGTATCGGCGAGCGAAAGGATCCTGCCGGAGCGCAGTCCGTCTACCATACTTGGAACGATATGTGCGTCAGCGCCTGTCACCAAGCGCAAAGGAATTCCATGCTCCTGGAGACGCAGCTGAAGTTCCTTGACCGCCAATCGAATTTGCGGGCCGGAGTTATCAAACACGCCGGGGAAGATGTGGGGCGTGCAAGCCTGTATGGTGACGCCGTTGGCCACAGCGATACGCGCCATCTCAAGAGAGATGTCTAAATTGGCCGCTCCATCGTCAATGCCTGGCAAGATATGGGAATGCAAATCTATCATGAAATCAACCTCGACGCCGACACCTGCCAACGCGCTAAGCTGGCAGTAGATAACGCCTTTTCTTTGACGCAGCTGCCATCGAAAAAAATTTTGGAACTACTGGCGTCGCACTAAAGACGCTCGGACCCCATCGGATTGAAATTACATCCAATTGGCCGACGACGTGGGGCAGGGCGCATGCTTCTGTACCAGCGTCCTTTCAGCCGACAGAGCTGGTCCCGGTTGTTTGAACAGCGCCCCGCGGAAGCTAAGTGGATTTCTGCCGGGTTATTCTGAATGGGGCCTTGCGATTTTGATGCGGCGTCGGGAGGGCGAAGCCCGACCAGAGCTGCATCAAAATCGTCGCGACGGCTATGCCGCCGCCGCGATTATCCTGGCGCCGAAGTAAGCCTCGTCCGGGGTGCGCCGGTCAAGCGCCGAATGCGGCCTTCTTTCATTGTAGAACGTCAGATAGCGGGCGATCGACGTGCGCGCCTCAGCCACGCTGTCGTAAGCGCGCAGATAGACCTCCTCATATTTGACGGATCGCCACAGCCGCTCGACAAAAACGTTGTCGCGCCAGGCGCCCTTGCCGTCCATGCTGATGGCGATTTTCCCGTCGAGCAGCACGTTGGTGAAGTCGAGGCTGGTGAACTGGCTACCTTGGTCCGTATTGAATATCTCCGGCTTGCCATGCTTCGCCAGCGCTTCGCGCAGAGCCTCGATGCAAAAGTCGGCTTCCATCGTGATCGACAGGCGATGCGACAGAACCCGCCGGCTCGCGACGTCGACCACGGCGGCGAGATAGACGAAGCCGCGCGCCATCGGAATGTAGGTGATGTCCATCGCCCACCATGATCGGCGCGCTCGATCTTCTTTCCCCGCAGCAGATAAGGATAAATCTTGTGACCCGGCGCCGGCTTGCTGGTGTTCGGGCGGCGATAGATCGCCTCGATCCCCATGCGCTTCATCAGCGCCGCCACATGCCGCCGCCCGATGGAGACGCCTTCGCGCCTTAGCAGGTCGCGCAGCATTCGGCTGCCCGCGAACGGATAGTCGAGATGCAGTTCGTCGAGCCGGCGCATGATTTTCAAATCTTCAGCCGGCACAGGCCGGGGCTTATAATAGACAGCGCCCCGGCTGACGCGGAGCGCCTTCGCCTGTCGCGCGATGGAAAGTTCGTGGCTGCGGTCGATCATCGCTTTGCGCTCAGCAAACCCGCTTTGGTGAGCGCGCCTTCCAAAAAATCATTCTCCAGCGTCAGTTCGCCGATCTTGGCGTGCAGCGCCTTCAGATCGACAGCAGCCTCCTTCGCTTCGGTCTTCTCCTGGCCGAACACGCCGGCAGCGCCGTCGAGAAGCTGGCTTTTCCAGGTCGTGATCTGGTTCGGGTGAACGTCGAACTGCTGCGCCAGTTCGGCCAGCGTCCTGTCGCCCTTCACGGCGGCCAAAGCCACCTTCGCCTTGAAGGCCGCCGTATGATTGCGGCGCGGTCTCTTCGTCATCCAAAGCTCCTGATTCGCAGCGAGAATCCTCGCCGCCCTCAGGCAGAAAATCCACTCATGCTACTGTTCAAATTTGCGAGGCCAGCTCTATGGGCGCGGAACGGAAGAGGGAATGGTGTGTTCCCAAGCTTGTGTTGCCGTATGGGTGGGACGTTTCTGTGACTTAAGGCTAATTGAAGTTAGAATGAGACAAACGTATTCATTTCCGACCCAAAGCTCTATATAGTTTAACAAGGCGTACGTAATTGTGAAAACCCGCCAATCTTGGTATAACATATAAAAAGTCGGCACTGGCTCGCGACCTCAGTAGACGAAACCAACGTCCGCGCCACGAGTCCTGCCAAAAACCATGAACTATCTCGCCATAACGTATGTGCGTCTCAAGCCCTTCCAAAGTACCCGCATCTATTTCACTCGGTGCGTCAAACGCATGTCCAATGACGTACCTAGTTCTAATCACGATTTCGCGCGCCACCACATTTATTTTTTGCTCACGCTCGATAAGCCTCGAAGACTCAGTTCCATGATACCGCGCGAAATCAGAGTATCCGGCCGAATGGATTCTACGAGCCATCAAGCTCTTCGGAACGTGATGGATCACATTTCCCCTGGTATTAAGCAACAAAGTGGCAATGCCGTCTTCCATAAATAGTTTTTGGGAAGGAAAAGGAAGGTTGGTCCAAAAATCGCGCTGGTAGGCCGCGCAAAAACCCGGGACGCTGCGTATGTCCCCTTGAAAACGAAGCGCCTTTCCAGACCGTCGGAAAATTGACTGGACTTCTTTAACTGGAGGCCAAGGGCAGTCCCTTCTCAGCTCGATTCCGTCACTAGAAATTTCATCAAAATTCGATGAAAACGCTATCGCCCCCGTCTCAAGCCAAGCCTTTACAATCTCGGACGTTCTGCCAGGGTACGAAAGGTCGTCTCCCGCGTTCACGATGAGGAGCGCTCCGCGCGCTTCTCGAGCAACCTGCATGACGTGATTCACAATCCCGAGGTTTGGGCGCCTTTTCACTAATTTAATATTGTGTGGGCCAGAATAAGAGTCAGTCAGATGCTGTATGATTTCAAAGGTTCGGTCGGCGGAGCCGTCGTCGGATAATATGATTTCTAGCCGCTCATATGTTTGCGAGAAAGCAGATAATACCGTCTCGCGTATATAACGCTCTTGATTGTAGGAAAACACTGCAAACGTCACAAGGGGCTTTTCAGTTGTTGCCGTCATGACATTCCTACATTTAAGGCTGCACAAGCTTGGATATCGCAGCGACCCCATCCGCTGCGCAAACTCAGCGAGCACGGGCGAATACTCGCGAGACGGCGCCGCTATTGCGTTGACTTCGCTTGCCACAGTCATGTCTTTGGGGAGCCTCTCTTTGGGGAGCCTCGAACAGATTTCGCGAAGAACCGTCTGCCGATGGGTGTCGACGAGAGTCGGTGAGAGAGAGACGCGCTCCAGCCTGCCCGGCTTGCCAACCCCCACAGACTGAATACCGTTCCCGTGAAGAGGATCGTCAGCGCTGCGCAGAGTTGAACGGACGCGTCGATGAGCGTCCACCGGGAGAGCAACGCTAGTCCTAGAAATGCCGAGGCGGCGGCTATTTCCTCCTTTACGCGTCTTGATGACCTAAAATCGATGAGCCGGCGCGCGACAAAAAGCATCGTCGCCGTATAAACTGCGTAATTCGCGGCGAAGGCGTAGGCCGCGCCGACCGGACCGAACAAGGTCATCAGCTGAAGGGTCAGCCCAGCCATCAGGAGAACGAAGATGGTTTCTGTTGCCGCATACCAGCGCGAGGCTCCGACAGCGAGCTGCACGAAGCCAAGAGGCCACGAGACGACGCGGCCAAAAACGCCAACCGTCATCCATGGAAGAAGCTCCGCTGCCGGCAGAAATTT
>WSXZ01000003.1:0-100000 GCA_009773555.1 Methylocystaceae bacterium
CCGGTCATTCCGAAGTTCGTCGCGGGCGATATGCCCTGATCGATACTGACGAATTGAACTAAAAAGCCCCCGGCCCATAAAGCCGGGGGTTTTCTTTTGAGGCGGCGCCGCGATGCCTTCCGGTTCGCCAGGGATGCGCGGGGGGGCGAGAAGCAAAGCGCCGCTGCGTATCAAACGCCTGCCGCGGGAAGCGCTCGCTGATGGTCGAGCGTTGTTCGGTAGCCGCCTGGCGAGAGCCGGCGCAAGGCGATCGCTAGAGCCGAGGCCTCATCCGGTTCGATTGCCTCCAGAAGGCGGTGCGTCCTTTGGACGCAAATTGTTCCGCCGTTTTTGCTCGCGTCAATTTCTGGCTTTTGTCAAAAGTAGAAGGAGCGTCCAGCCGCGTGGCGAGGTACTGGCAAGGACAATAATCGAGCCGCGAACCAAAATCCGCTATAGAAGATGCAGGGCTCAGCAACGATCGCCAACAAGAGCGACAGCCCGTGAATCAATGGATCGAGGGATGGAAATGAAGAATAGGCGTAGCGTTGCAGCCGCAGTTCTCGGCGCGCTTTTCTCGCTGGCTTTGCTGGCTCCCCTGCGCGCATCAGAGGGCGGCGCAGGCCCGGAAGCCATGTCGATGGGCAATATGTGCATGGTCATGTTCGGCTACGACATGATTCACATCACGGCCTATCAGCCCGGCAAATCGCGCAGTGAATATTGCGCCGAGATCCCGTGGTGTTCGACATCGAAAATCCGACGTTTCGCGACATGCCGCTGGAACTGCGCATTATTCGCGATCCGCTGACGCCGATCACCAAGGGCACCGATCTTGAGGCGCTGACCGAAGTTCATCGTCCCGCGACCAAATACGTCAAGGGCACCTTCAATCTGGAGCACGATTTCAAGGAAAACGGCCATTATATCGGGATCGTCACTTTGACCCGCCCCGACGGCACGCAGGAGACGTCCGAATTCAAATTCACGGTCGGCGAAACACTGTGGGCCTGGGTGCCGCAGATCGCCGGGACCGTGCTCATCGCCGGCATCGTTTTCGTGTATTGGAAGCACACGCATCCCGCCGGCAAGAAGAAGGATGCCGCCGACGCCACTGTGTCTTGATCGCGGCGACATGCGTAAACATCTCAAAAAGAAGAACGGGCTCACGCCTCTGGGGAGGAACGCTATGACCAATGTTGACAGGACTTCGCCGGCGCGCGCGCGCCGGCAGGCCGGGTTCGGCTTCTCCGTCGCCGGGGCTTTCGCCTTCGTCATGGTAGCCGCCTTTGGGACGAGCTCGGCGCTCGCGCATTCTTTCCTGGTCGACGCCACCCCTTCTTCGAAGGAGCATGTCGCGGCGCCGCCAAAGACCATCAAGTTGCGGTTCGGCGGCGGAGTCGAGCCGCCTTACTCGAAGATCACGATAGAGACGCCCGACGGTAAGGTGCTCGCCCAAGGCAATAGCGCCGTTCCCGACAAGCCGCGCGAATTGTCGGCCAATGCGCCGGAACTCGCGCCCGGCAAATATATCGTGCGTTACCGCGTGCTCTCCACCGACGGTCACATCGTCGAGGGAAATTACGAATTCACCGTGGACGCGAAGTAAGCGCCACGGGGCGAGTGACAGGCTCGCGGCTAGCTTGCGCGACGCGCTGCTCGTTTCTTGCTTCTCGTGCGAGCTGAAGAGATGAGCGCCAGAGAACATCGGGCGAAACAAAAATGTATCTCTCTCTTGCGGCGATCCGCTTCCTTCTCAGCGCGCCCTCGGCCCTCGCGGTCGGCCTCCTGCTCCTGCCGCGTCTCATCGGCGAGGACGGAAAGCGCTTCAAGCCTGCCGTCGCGGCGCTGGCGCTGGTTCGCGCCGTTTTCGGCTTCGCGCTGCTGTATGTCACCGCGCGTGCGATCTTTCCCGCCGATCGTCCCATGGAATTCGACACGCTCTGGGAGTTCACCGTCAACACGAGCGTCGGAAACGCCTGGATCTGGACGCAGCTGATCGCTTTCCTCTTCGCGGCTCTCGCGGCGGCGCGCCTCTTCGTCGCTTCAGATTTGCTCGATAAGGTGACGCTGTGGGTCGGCGTCGTCCTTATCGCCGTTGTTTCAGTGACCGGCCACGCCATCGACGACGGTCTGCCGCGGTGGACCCAGGTGAGTTTCCTTCTCCACACGGCCGCCGGCCTCACCTGGCTTGGCGGCTTGCTCGGCCTCGTCTGGTGGATGTTCACGGCGCGCGGCAAACCGCCGGAACTGGCGGCGCAGCTCGCCGAACGCTGGTCGTTCATCGCAAAGGTCGCCATGGCGATCGTCGCCGTCTCGGGATTTGCGATCGCCTGGGAGAACGTCGGAAGCATCCCCAATCTGCTGGCGACGCCCTATGGTCGGATGCTCACGCTGAAGCTCGTTCTTCTGTGCGCCGTCTTGCTCGCTGCGCTGGCGCTCGCGCGATACATCACGCGCCGGCCTGAAGGCGAATTCAACGTCGGCTGGTACAGCAAGGTCGGCGCGGGCGAGTCGGTCTTTGCGCTCGCTCTGCTTTCAATCGCCGGCTACATCGCGGTCATCACGCCGGCCTCGCATGAAACCAGTCTATATTGGCCGTTGCCGTTTCGCCTGTCCTACATCGCGACGTGGGGACAGAACCCAGCGATGTTCAGCCCGATCTGGTGGTGGGGCATTGCCGCCGTCGTGCTCGCGATCATGGCGGCGCTGATCTGGTGGACGCCATCGACTCGCCAGTATCGTCTCTATGCGACGCCAGCCGTCTCCGCCGCGGCGGTGATCTCGCTCGCCGTGTCCTTTGCGACAGAAGCCTACACCGACACCTATGACGATCCAACGCAGGACTACACCGCGGAATCGGTGGCGCGCGGGCTAGCGCATTTTCAGGAGAACTGCGTCGGTTGTCACGGGGGTCAAGGCGAAGGCAATGGTCCCCTCGCCAAAGACCTCAAGAACCCGCAGGGACTTCCCGTGCAACCCGCGGATTTGACCGCTCCCCATGTCGGCACTCATACGATCGGCGACATTTTCCACTGGCTGACTCATGGCGGACAAAGCGGCGTCATGCCGGCCTTCGGCGAGCAGCTCGACGTCGACGACCGTTGGGACGTGATCAACTTCCTGCTGATGATGTCCTATTCAAACCGCGCGCGCTTCATGAGCGCTCAGCCGATGATTCAATGGCTGATCGCGCCGGATTTCGCGCTGATCGATCCAGAGGAGAATGCAACGTCTCTCTTCAAGTTGCGCGGCGTTCCAACCCTGGTCTCCTTTGCGCGCTGCGGGTCGTCCAACGGCGATCCCACAGCGCGCGCGGCAAGCGTCAAGATCGCGCATGCCGCCGCCAAGGCCGCCGGCGTAAACCAGGTGACGATCTATGACGCGGCCTGCCCGCAGGAGGCGAAAGGTCGAGAAGTCGTTCATCCAAAGGCGGTTGAGACCGCCTATTCGGTGATCAATCGCTACCCCAATGAAACGCCGTCCGAAGAGATTGAAGAGGCGCATTTCCTGGTGGATCGTTCCGGCTACATTCGGGCGCGTTTCCGCACATTCGCGCCTGACGAGGGGAATACTCAGAAACTGTCCGGCCTCGCCGCCGAACTCGCCCGGGAGCCCTTGATCGAGATCAGCCTGCACTCGCATTAGCGCGCGCCATATTGTCGCAAGCGCGAACGGAGCGCGAGGCTATCGGAGCGGCGCGTCCTTGGTCATGATGCCAAGCAGTCCGGCGAGAGAAAAGTCCGGGCAAAAGGGAGAAGCGAGATGCTAAAGCGGCGTGAATTTTTGCTGACCGGCGGAACTCTGCTCACTGGGACGGCGCTCGGGCTCTTCGCCGGGAGCGGTTCCGCGGCTGCGCATGAATACGACGTCGGCAATCTGAAAGTGGAGCATCCTTGGCTTCGCGCCCCCGTCGACGGCGACAACAAAGCGCAGTTCTACGCCATGCTGCACAATAGTGGCGCGACGCCCGACAAGTTGATCGCCGTCAAGTCGGAAAAATTCGGGAACGCCGAGATCCACGGCGACCCCAAAAAGCTCGACCTCATCACGCCTGTCGTCCTGCCGCCCAAGTCGAAAGTCACGCTCGCGCCTGGCGGCGTCTATGTAACGCTTTTGGACATCAAGAAGCATCTTGAGGTGGGCTGGGGCCTGGAGATGACGCTTGTCTTCGAAAAGGCCGGCGAAGTGGTGATTGACGCCGCGATCGATGCGCCGGACGCCGCCCATGCGCATGACGCGGAAGCCATGGAGCGTTGGCAGAAAGCGCATGGCCAGGACGCCGCCGGGCCCAAGGAAGGCGGAGCGGCGCATCACGAGCACCATCACATGGATAAGAAGTAGTTGCGGGGGGCTCGTTGGGCTCGTCAACGCGCAAACAAAAACCGGCCGCTGGAAATGCAGCCGGTTTGTTCAGCGCGTTGAACACGCCAAAAAGATTGCGCGCGTCGAAAGACGCGCGCCGTCTTACCCGCGATTGAAATTCGCAGAAGCGATTTAGCGGTCGATCGTCACCAGTCGCCCGGCGAAAACGCCGCCGTCTGACGCGACGGGGGTGGCCTTCTGGGCAGGCGAGCCGATCGGTAGGGCGAAGCCGAGAACGAAAGCGGCCATCGCCATGGCGGCGACCAGCAGGAGCGAAACTCGAAACTGACGACGCGCAGAGTCCCGATCAAAGCTGCGCGTGAAGGCTGGCTCCATCTGATCTTCAAATTTGTCAACGAGCGACATTTTCCCTAATCCTCTCGCATTCGCCCTTGTGTAACGCTTGACCTCTCCCCAAGGCCCGCGCGCGATTGACTCGCGTCGCCGCGTTCTCAAGACAGAAACGAGGATGGGCTGAAAAAGTTGCATCATTCTTCGGAAATTTTATAAATTTTTAAGAAGTGCGTGAAACGGAGTTAACACTTGGCAATATTGATTTGATCAAGTTGAACCAAAGCTCAGTCGCCGATTCGGGCTATTTGATAAAAGACGGTTGTTTTTCCTCAGAAAACACCGATACCCAGCATGGCTGACAATCGCGGCGGCGCGATGGCGCGGTCGAGCGGCTAGCGCCCGTACTCCGCGCGTGGTTGAAAGTCTTCGTCAACAATAGAGCCATGTGGACCTGTGAGCCTCGTGAAACTCGTTGCGACGCTACGCCGCGCAAATTATGGTGCGGCGCACTATCCCCTCCGCAGGACACTCCAATGACCTTCCTCGCCAACGCCCTGTCGCGCGTGAAGCCCTCGGCAACAATCGCGGTCACCCAGAAAGCCCGCGACTTGCGCGCACAGGGCCGGGAGGTGATCAGCCTCTCCGTCGGCGAACCCGATTTCGACACGCCGGAGCACATCTGCGCCGCCGCGAAAGCGGCGATCGATCGCGGCGAAACGCGTTATCCGCCGGTGCTTGGAATTCCGCCGCTGCGCGAGGCTGTCGCAAAAAAATTCAAGCGCGAAAACGGTTTAGACTACAAGGCGTCGGACACGATCGTCGCCACCGGCGGCAAGCATATCCTGTTCAACGCTTTTCTCGCGACGCTCAATCCCGGCGACGAAGTGATCGTTCCGGCGCCTTACTGGGTGAGTTACCCGGAGATGGTGGCGATCTGCGGCGGAACGACGGTCTTCGTCGACACGCGGATGGAGGATGGCTTCAAGCTCCAGCCTGAGGCGCTCGAGCGCGCCATCACGCCCAAGACCAAATGGCTCGTGCTCAACTCTCCGTCGAACCCTTCGGGCGCGGCCTACGCATTCGATGAAATGAAAAAGGTGACGGACGTTCTGCTGCGCCATCCGCAGGTGCATGTCCTCACCGACGACATTTATGAGCACCTCGTTTACGGCGACTTCAAATTCGTCACGCCGGCTCAGGTCGAGCCCGCGCTCATTGAGCGCACGCTCACCATGAACGGCGTCTCCAAGGCCTACGCCATGACCGGCTGGCGCATCGGCTACGCCGCGGGGCCCAGCGCCCTGATCAAGGCCATGGACATGCTCCAGGGCCAGCAGACGTCGGGCGCCTGTTCGATTGCGCAATGGGCGGCGGTCGAAGCTCTTGAAGGGCCGCAGGACCATCTCGCCGTCTTCCGTAAAGCTTTTGAGGAGCGGCGCGACCTCGTGGTCTCGATGCTCAACCAGGCCAAATATTTGAAATGCCCGACGCCGGAAGGCGCTTTCTACGTGTTTCCCTCCTGCGCCGAGGCGATCGGACGTAAGACCCCCGACGGGAAGGTCATCGAAACCGACGAGGACTTCGTGACCGAACTCCTGGGAACGCAGGGCGTCGCCGTGGTGCAAGGCTCGGCGTTCGGCTTCGGTCCTAATTTCCGGGTGTCCTACGCCGCATCGAACGCGTTGCTCGAAGACGCCTGCCGAAAGATCCAGGCTTTCTGCGGAAGCCTCGTCTAACCACACAATGCATTGCGCATTGCGCCCGCCGCTCTAAACTGACGTCCAGCGCGTCAGGCGGCGGGCCGTGGGCGAGCGCTTCGCGAGAGAGCGACATCTCTCGGCCCGGAGAGCGCGGAACTAAATTGCACGTCCGTGGGCCGTTCGCTCGACGGACCCACGCTCTTGCGGAGACCTGCATATGACGATGTTCGCTCTCGTTTTCCTGGCTCTCGTCAGCGCGCTGATCGCCTACATCTCCTTCTTGCCCGATAAATTCCGCATCGCCCGCTCGATCGTGATCGACGCGCCGCCGGAAGTGGTCTTTCGCCACATCAACGACTTTCACAATTGGGCCGACTGGTCGCCCTGGGCCAGACTCGACCCGAATATGAAGGATGAATATGGAGGGACGCCGCAGGGCTATGGCGCGACCTATTCATGGTCCGGCGACAAGCAGGTCGGCGTCGGTCAGATGGAGATCGTCGAGAGCCGCCAGGGCGAGCGCGTCGGCATCAAGCTCGAATTCCAAAAGCCGTTCAAAACCAAGAACGACGTGCAGTTCAATCTCAAGCCTTTGGGCGAGAACAGCACGGACGTCACCTGGGCGATGTCCGGCCACCATGAATTTGTCGGCAAGGCGATGCATAAGTTTTTGAACATCGACAAGACGGTCGGGGCGCAATTCGATCGCGGCCTCGCGGACCTAAAGCGAGTCGTCGAGTCGCAGCCGAAAATCGCCGCGAATTGATCGCGCCGGGCGGCCTATGGCGCCGTGAAGGAAGCCGCTGATGCTTTTAGGCCTGCAGATCGCCGCGATCATTCACAACTCAAAAAATGCGCGGCGCGCGAATTAGGCGCGCCGCGCGGAATGAAGTGGCGCTATGCCGCGTCGAACATTTCCTCGACATGTTCCCAATTGACGAGATGGTCGAGAAACGCCTTCAGGTAGTCGGCGCGGCGATTGCGATAGTCGATGTAATAGGAGTGCTCCCAGACGTCGGCGACGAGGATCGGCGCGGCGCCATGGACGAGTGGATTTTCCGCATTCGGCGTCTTGCGAATGGCGAGCTTTCCATCCTTCGCTTCGAGCCACACCCAGCCGGAGCCGAATTGGCCGAGGCCTTCCTTCTGGAATTCTTCGCGGAATTTGTCGACCGAGCCGAAGGACTCGATGATCGCCTTCTCGACCTTGCCCGGAATGGCGCCGCCGCCGTTCGGCTTCATCCACTTCCAATAGTGGTGATGGTTGAAATGCTGGGCGACGTTATTGAAGATCGGCGTGTTGCGATTGTAGGCGGTGACGATCACTTCTTCGATCGGCTTGCCTTCGTATTCGGTGCCTTTCACCAGATTATTCGCGTTGGCGACATAGGTCGCGTGGTGCTTGTCGTGGTGATATTCGAAGGACTCGCGGGAAAGATAAGGCTGCAGAGCGTCGTAGGGATAAGGCAAATCTTCCAGGGTGAAGGACATAATTCTCTCCTGAATACGTTAGACGAGCGTAGCCTGTCAGCCTCAGCTGCACGCGCTTAACTAAACCCGCGCGCCTCGTGCGGCAATATCGCGAGATCCCAACGGCGCAGCTATGTTCGCTTTGTAGCGACAAAAAAGCATGGCTCGTCGGCGACCGAGCCATGCTGCAATCTTCGGGCCGCTTGCTTAGGCGATCGCGTCGCCCGCTTGCGTCTTCTTCTTTGCGCCTGCGCGCAGCATCCACCACATCAGGCCGAGAAGGGAGAAGAAGCCGACGGCGTAGAGGATATATTCGATCAGGCCCCAGAAGGTGTAGAGCCCCACCGAGAAGGGAAAGCGCGAGACCCATTCATTGCCAAGATCGTCGCGCACCGTGACGATTCCGACATAACGACCAGCATCCTTGAAGTCATGTTCGAAGGTCATGATGCCGTTGCGATAGACCTTCGGCTCGAGATAGGCGACGGTGACCGCATTGAGGTTAGTCTTTTCCTTCTCTTCGCCGACATCCTTAACGACGCGGATGCCGATCGCCATGTCGCGCAGATCAGGCGAAACCGCGGTCAGCGCAATGACGGTCGGCCCGGTTTTAGCGATGTCCTCGCAAAACTCCGCTTCTTCTCCCGAGCGCTGATAGCCGATGAAGTGCATGGTGTTCGGACCGATCCGCAGCACGCACTCGTCTTGCTCGAGCATCACGCCGCCATGCGCGAAGCGCACCCCAGTTAAACTTGTCATCACGGTTCTCCCCACGATTGCCGACGTCCATTCGGCCGATTTTCGGCGCGCTCTTCCGCCGCACGCGCGCGTCGACGCTGTGACGATGACGTTTGTATTGAGCGATCGAATTACGATGTGACACCATGCCGCATCTTTTTAATACTGTTATCCAATTGAAAACAAATGAAAAAATATACGCCACTGCAGGCATGGCTGATAAATCCAACCACTAAATATAGATGTTATATGCAGTAATATACGCATATATGGTTTTCGAATTTCCCGACGACGCGGCGCTGCGCGCGCGTGCAAGTATTCGCGCGTCTTCCCCGGGGACTTGCGTTCCTATGGCGGTCGGCGCGCCTTGTGATAGGTTCCGGCCCGGACAATCACTGAAGGATGACGATGAGACGATACGGCCTGGGCGTCATTTTTCTCGGGCTCGCGCTTGCGCTCTCTGGCGCCTACGGCATGTGGTCCGGCTGGGATTACATTCAGCTCGAGCGCGGTTGGAGCCTGTTCATCGGCGGCGCTACGGCGGTCTCTGGCGGCGTGGTGACGATCGCGCTGGGGCGCGCAATCGGCGTGCTGGGCCGCATCGCCGACAAAGTTCCGGCGACGCAGGCGAATGCGGCAGATTTGATCAATGAAGCGCAGGCGCCGACGCAGCCTGTCGCCGTCACAGCGCCGCCGAAGCCGCCGGTTGAAGTCGACCGATATATCGCCAGCGGATCCGTCTATGTGATGTTTTCCGACGGATCGGTCGAAGTGCAGACCGATGGCGCCGCGCGGCGCTATCCTTCGCTTGCGGCGTTGCGCGCCGACACTGGCGTCGGCGGTGGGTGACGCGCACTCAATTGCGCGCCGCGCTCCACATCAGGAAGAGCGCAGCGTCGCCTGGCAGACCTTCGGGAAAATCGACGATTTGCGCGGCGATACGAAAGCCGCGAGGGTGTAGTTCATTCCGCCACCGATGAAAGACGTCGGCTGGCTCGCCGCGCAGAGTCGCCGGCCAATCGGGGTCTGGCGCATTGATTGCGCGGCCGCCGTCGGCGCAAAGCTGCGACGGAAACCGGATGAGCACATGTTCGGTGAGGCCGACCGCCGCACTGCGTCGCGCCTGCTCCAGCATCTCGCGCCATTGCGGGTCTGTCAGCCGCTGGCTCGCGAGATCACGAATGCGTTGTTCGCGCAGTTCGATCGCCACCCGTCGACGTTCGACGCGCTCGAGGTCGAGCTGACGCTCATGCGCCTCGACGAGTTCACGAAATTCCTGCGCCGTCGCGACGGCGCAGCGGTCGCCGGTTTGCTGCGGAAGCGAGATCAGCGGACGACGCCGATGCGCCTCCAAAGCCATCGCGGTAAAGCCTCCCGCCATCGCCTCCATGACTTCCTTGCGCAGCACGAGGCCGATGATCTTGTGCCCTTCGACGACGGGGATGCGTTTGAGGCTATGGCTCTCCATAATTCGCGCGATGTCTGGAACTTTGGCGAAGTCGGAAATCGATATCGCCGGCGACGTCATCACTTCGCGCAACGCGCGACCATTTGCGTGAAAGAGGGGCTTAGGCCTGTTGCGCAGCAGAAATTCCGGAATGGCGCCAAGGTCGGGCAGCGGCTGCGGGCGCGCCTGTTCAAGATTGCTGCGCGTCACGATTCCGATGGGCGCCAGCTCGTCGTCGACGACCGGCACGGCGCCTAGTCCGCATTCGGCGAGAAGTTTCGCGACGTAATCGAGATCCGCGTCCGCCGTCACATAAGGAAAGTTGCTGTTCATCAGATCGCGCGCGATCATGCCGCCGTCTCGCCTCCCGATCCCCGTTTGCGCTCAGTCCGATAGTTCGATCGTCACCGGCACGTGGTCGGACGGGCGGGTCCAGCTGCGCGCGTCGCGCAGCACGTCTAGACGTTCCAGCCCGCCGCCAAGCGCCTCGCTCACCAGAATATGGTCAAGCCGGCGCCCCCGGTTCGACGCCTCCCAATCGGCGGCGCGATAGCTCCACCATGTATAAAGCTTTTCGTCCGCCGGCACGAAATGGCGCATGGCGTCGACCCAAGCGCCCGCCTGTAACACCGCGGTCAGCTTCTCCACCTCGACTGGGGTATGGCTCACGACTTTCAATAACGCCTTATGGCTCCAGACGTCATGTTCGAGCGGCGCGACATTTAGGTCTCCGACCAGCACCACGCGGCCGCGCGAGACCCCTTCGGCGACAATCCAGTCGCGCATTTCATCGAGGAAATCGAGCTTGTGCTGGAATTTCGGATTGATGTCGACGTCGGGTTCGTCGCCGCCGGCCGGCACATAGAAATTATGCAGCGATATCGGGCCGCTCCGGGCGTCGATTTCCACACAGATATGACGCGCGTCGCCCTTTTCGCAGAAATCGCGCTTCTCGACGAAACGTAAGGGCCGCTTCGAAATGACGGCCACGCCGTGGTAGCCCTTCTGGCCGTTGATCGCGATATGCTCATAGCCCAGCGCATGGAGATCCTTCATCGGGAATTCGGCGTCCCGGCATTTCGTCTCCTGCAGGCAGAGCACGTCCGGCGCCCGGCTCTTGAGAAAGTCGGCGATCAGCGGCAGGCGCAGCCGCACGGAATTGATGTTCCAGGTGGTGATCTTCAGGCTTGCTGCTTTCAATGCGGATCAGCTCTTGGTCTTGTCGCCGAAGAGGAAAGGCGCGACATCCCTGACGCCCGGCTGCTTCTCGGCGATGAAGGGCGTCGGTCGGCAGACGGCCATGGCGGAAAGGCCGACTCGCGCGGTGAGAAGCCCATTTAATACGCCTTCGCCGAGCTTTGCCGAAATGCGTGCGGCGATGCCGTGGCCGAGCGCCTGCTGAAGGATAGAGTCGCCGACCGCCACGCCGCCGGTGATGGCGAGATGCGCGCCGACCGAGCGGGCCAGCTTGAAGAAACCGAGCAGCCCCGGCTTGCCGCCGTAAATCTCCGCGATTTTTCGCATCAGCACGATCGCCTGGCCGACGACGAAAAGCACGTCGAGGAGCGCGCGCGGGCTGATCGCCGTGACGACGGAGACGCGTTTGGCGGCGCCGGCGATTTCGCGCCGCGCTTCTTGGTCCAGGGGCGCGACGAGATTACGCTCGGCCAGGGTGATCAGATCGCGTCCGTCGATAATCCGCTTCAAATAGTCGTTGAGCAGCGCGCGCGCCCGGCCGGTGTCCGGACGATCTTCATAGAGCTTGCAAAGTTCGCCGACGCGCTCGCGCGCAGCCTTACCGTCATCGCTCGCATGCGCCTCGGCCAGCGCGGCATGCAGCTTGGCGATACGATTTTGCCGGCCGATGGCGCGAAACTCGCGCGTGAGGGAGATAATGGCCGCGACCGCGGCGAGGCCGGCAAGGACCAGGCCCAGCGTCCCGAGAATGGCGGAGTGGCGGAAAGAGTCTTCGACAACCCCCCATATCCACATCGTCAGCGCCAGGGACAGAAGCCCGCTGACCGCGGAAAGGAAGATTCCGCCCCACGAGAAAACGTAGCGGCGCAGTATGCCATCGGCCTGCGCCGCTTCAACGGCCGCTTCATCCCCGGTCACGCCGTCCGCGAGCTGGGCGGCCTCAAGCGCGAAAGCGTCAAATTCCGCTTCGACAACCTCAATAGACGGCGTCCCGGCGTCGTCTGTAGACGGCGTCGCCTTGGCGGTGACCGTCTGGTCGCCTTCGAGGCGAAAAGCCCGTGGGCGCGGCCTGCGTTGCTCAGTCATTCGATTCCTGATTTTGGCCTTCTTACCGCCTCGCGTTCGAAAACGCGACGCATGGGTCTGTCGCCACAGCTTCCAGGGAGTGATTTCAAAAAAAGCCGCCCACAAGGCCTGGACGGCCGCCCTGAAATATAGGCGACCGTCCCGATTGAAAACGCTTATTGCGGCGCGATAGCGCCTCCTTTAGCATCCTGCGGCCTTTCGCTGTCGAGAAGTATCGCGTTTTCACGGATGAACTCCATCATTTACGACATCGTCGCCCTTGCGATCGGCTATTTGCTGGGCTCCATTCCCTTCGGTCTGCTGCTCACGCGCGTCGCGGGCACGACCGATCTGCGCGCGATCGGCTCCGGCAATATCGGCGCGACCAATGTGTTGCGCACCGGGCGAAAGGATCTCGCGGCGGCGACGCTGCTCCTCGATGCGCTGAAAGGCACGGCGGCGGCGCTGATCGGCGCCTCGCTTTCGCCGGAAGGGGGCATGATCGCCGGCCTGGCCGCCTTCATCGGCCATATTGCGCCAGTCTGGCTGCAGTTTAGGGGCGGGAAAGGGGTCGCGACGTTTCTCGGCGTGCTCTTCGGGCTCAGCTGGCCGGCGGCGCTGATTTTCTGCGCTGTCTGGCTGTCGGCGGCGGCCCTGTCGCGTTACTCGTCGCTTGGCGCGCTGACCGCGAGCGCGACGGCGCCAGTGGTCCTGCTGATGCTCGGCCACAGAGCCGAAGCCTTTACCGTTTCGGTGATGGCCGCAATCGTCTTCTATCGGCATCGAGAGAACATCGCCCGTCTGCGCGCCGGCACCGAAACGCGCATAGGACAGAAGGCGTGACCGAGGCGTCGCCAGGGCGGCTGAGCGAAGAGCAGCTCGTCGACTGGCTGAGGCTCATCCGCAGCGAAAATGTCGGGCCGCGCACCTTCAGACAGCTGATCAATCGCTTCGGCGGCGCCGGCGCGGCGTTGGACGCGCTGCCGTCCCTCGCGGCGCGTTCCCTGCGCGGTCGGATCATCCGCATCGCCACGCGTGAGGAAGCGCTGCGCGAGATCGAGGCGGCGCGCGCGCTCGGCGTTCGCTTCGCCACCACGGGCGATCCGGACTATCCGCCGCTGCTGCGGGAAATCGTCGATGCGCCGCCGCTCATCGGAATGCGCGGCGTGTTCTGGACCGCGCAGCGGGACGGCGTGGCGATTGTCGGCTCGCGCAACGCTTCAGCTGCGGGTCTCGCCTTCGCCGAACGCCTTGCGCGCAGCCTCGCGCTCGAGAATTACGTCATTGTCTCTGGCCTCGCGCGCGGCATCGACGCCGTCGCGCATCGCGCCACGCTCGAAACCGGCACGATCGCCGTGCTCGCCGGCGGGCATGCGCGACCGTATCCCGCCGAACATGCGCGGCTTGTCGAAGAGATCGCCGAGAGGGGACTGATCGTCTCTGAAATGCCCATCGAATGGGAGCCGCGCGGCCGCGATTTTCCGCGCCGAAATCGGATCATCTCCGGGCTCAGCCGCGCGACCATCGTCGTCGAGGCGGCGCGGCGTTCCGGCTCGCTGATCACGGCGCGTTTCGCCAATGAGCAGGGGCGAGAGGTCTTCGCCGTTCCGGGTTCGCCGCTCGATCCGCGCGCTGAAGGCGTCAACGATCTCATTCGCCAAGGCGCGACGCTGTGTGCGCGTCCCGAGGACGTCACTTCGGTGCTCGCCGAGAACGCGGGAACTCCGCCGCGCAAGAATCTTTTTGACGACGACTCTCTCGAAGGACAGGACACGCTGATCGACGAATTGGATCTTTTCGCCGGCCTCGATGGCGCGGCGTTTGAGGAGAGGGCCGCTCCCAAGAGGTTCTCGCCACCAAGCCCTCCGCCAAGCCTGCCGCCAAGCCCGCCAGCGGATTGCGTCGCCGATCTTGATGCGCCCCCGCGAGGCGACGAGGCGCCTCAGCGCGACGCGCAGGAGGTTATCCTGTCCCTGCTCGGGCCTGCGCCTATCGCGATCGACGATCTCATCCGTGTCGCCGGATTGACGGCCCGCGAAGTGCAGGGAGTCCTCGTCGAACTCGACATCGAGGGGCGCTTGCAGCGTCACGGCGCCAGCAGCGTTTCCCTCGTAATCAACTATAAGTTGTAAATTATGCCGAGCGGTCGATTGAATAGCCGCCAAGCTCGCGCGCCCGCATATCCGCCTCGGCGCGGGCGAGGTTCAAGAAATAGCAGAGCATGGGCATGTCGCAGCGACTGGCAAGTTTAGCCATTTCGTCTGACATATCAGCGATATAGGATGCGATTGACGCCGCTTCCTCATGAGTTTTGGCAGTCTCCGCAGCCGTTCCACGGGGTTCATTGAAATCTTTCTGAGAAGCATCTGGCCGGGGCATCGCTGTCAGTCTCCACGGACGACGAGGCGGGTTATGAATAAGGTAAGCATCAGACTTTCTTATATTTTTCTTCCATCACGCCTATCCCGTGTCAAGAACAAAATTCTATCAAAAGTTGTAATGCTGCTAGGGGGCCGCTACAGACGTTTCAATCGGTCGAGCGCGCCCTGCAGGATATAGGCGGCCGCCATTCGGTCGACGACTTCGGCCCGTTTGGCGCGCGAGGCGTTCTGCGCGATCAATTCGCGCGTTACCGCCGCGGTCGACAGGCGCTCGTCCCAGAAGGCGAAGGGCAGGGATGCGAGCTTAGAAAGATTCCGCATGAAGGCGCGCGTCGCCTGCGCGCGCGGCCCTTCGGTGCCGTCCATATTGAGCGGCAGCCCGACCACCAGCGCGCAAATATCGAAATCGGCCGCGCGTTTGAGAAGCGCGGCGGCGTCCTGAGAAAACTTCGCTCGCGCGATCGTATCAAGGGGCGACGCGAGCCGCCGCTCAACGTCCGAAAGCGCCAATCCGATGGTTTTGGTCCCGAGATCCAATCCCATCAGCCGGCCCTTAGGCGGCAGAAGCGCCGCCAGTTCTTCAAGGGTCGTCGCGCGCATGCTCACCGCGATTTCGCTAACACGCCGCCGCATTTCCGCAAACTCGGCTGGCTCCGCGCTTCGGCTTTTTGCCTCTGCGATCCGCTTCGCAACATTGCGCCGCGAAAGGCCAAGCGCTATAGCGCCCGTCGAGACCTTTCTTGCGGAGCCCTAGATGTCCGTTGATTCCGCGACCGTCCGCCGGATCGCCCATCTCTCGCGTATCGCCATCGAAGACAGCGAGGTCGAGCGCCTTCGCGGCGAACTCAACGCCATCCTGGCTTTCGTGGAGACGTTGAGCGAGGTCGATGTCGAGGGCGTTGAGCCGTTGACCTCCGCCTTGCCGATGCAAATGAAGAAGCGCGCCGACGTCGTGACCGACGGCGGCATCGCCGATGAGATTCTCGCCAACGCGCCTTTGCGGGAGGATCATTATTTCGTCGTGCCCAAGGTGATCGAATAGCGCTTGTCGCGCCGGCGCCGCGCATGCGGCGGCATCAGATATAAAGGGACAAATGTCCGACCCCACGCATCTTTCATTGGCCGAGGCGCGCGACGCGCTCAAATCCAAACAGCTTTCCGCCGTTGAACTGGCGCAGGCGCATATCGACGCCATCAGCAAATCGCGCGCGCTCAACTGCTTCATCACGGAGACGCCGGAGTTCGCGCTGGCGCAGGCGCAAGAGAGCGACGCGCGCATTGCGCGCGGCGATGCGCGACCGCTTGAAGGTCTGCCGCTCGGCATAAAGGATCTCTATTGCTCCAAAGGCGTGCGAACGACGGCGGGGAGCCGAATTCTCGACGACTTCACGCCGACATATGAATCGACAGTCTCGGCGAATTTGTTGCGTGACGGCGCGGCCACGCTCGGCAAGCTCAATCTCGACGAATTCGCGATGGGGTCGTCGAATGAAACGAGCGCCTTTGGCCCCGTTGTTTCGCCGTGGCGCCGCGCCGCGGATCCCGATGCCAAGATCGTGCCGGGCGGTTCTTCGGGGGGCTCGTCGTCGGCGGTGGCCGCACGTCTTTGTCTTGGCGCCACGGCGACAGATACAGGCGGCTCGATCCGTCAGCCCGCCGCCTTCACCGGCACTGTCGGCATCAAGCCGACCTACGGCCGCTGCTCGCGCTGGGGCATCGTCGCCTTCGCGTCGTCGCTGGATCAAGCGGGTCCGATCACGCGCACCGTGCGCGACGCAGCGATCATGCTCAGGTCGATGGCCGGCCACGATCCGAAAGACACGACCAGCGTCGATGCGCCTGTGCCGGACTACGAAGCCGCCGTCGGCGCCTCCGTGAAGGGACGCCGCATCGGCGTGCCGAAGGAATATCGCATCGACGGAATGTCGGCGGAGATCGCCGCCTTATGGGATAGAGGCGCCGCTTGGCTGAAGGACGCGGGCGCGGAGATCGTCGAAATCTCCCTGCCGCATACGCGCTACGCCTTGCCGACATATTACATTATCGCGCCGGCTGAAGCCTCGTCCAATCTCGCGCGCTACGACGGCGTGCGTTACGGGTGTCGTGAGCAGGGTCGCGACGTCAGCGAAATGTACGAGAAGACGCGCGCGGCGGGCTTTGGTCCGGAGGTGCGGCGGCGCATTATGATCGGCACTTATGTGCTCTCCGCCGGCTATTACGACGCTTATTATGTCCGTGCGCAGAAAGTCCGCAGCCTGATCAAGCGCGACTTTGACGAAGCCTTCGCGTCCGGCGTCGACGCCGTCCTGACGCCGGCGACGCCGTCGACCGCCTTCGCGCAAGGAGAGAAGGGCTCGGCCGATCCCGTAGAAATGTATCTCAACGACGTGTTCACCGTTACAGTGAACATGGCCGGTCTTCCCGGCGTCGCCGTTCCGGGCGGTCTCGCGGCGAACGGCTTGCCGCTGGGGTTGCAGCTCATCGGCAAAGCATTCGACGAAGAGACGCTGTTCTCTCTCGCCGCGGCGATCGAACGGGCGGCGCCGAAGATCGAACTTCCGCAGCCATGGTGGCGCGAGGGCTGATGATGACGACGCCGAGCGCTGAAAAGGACATTGCGGAACGCCCGCAGCAAGCGCTGCAGGACGAAATGTCCGACGTGCGTCGTTTGATCGACGAGCTGGACGAAGAGCTTGTGGCGCTGCTCGCAAAGCGCCAGCGACAGATCGAGCGGGCCGCAAGGATCAAACCCGCGCTGGGACTCCCCGCCAATGTCCCCGAGCGCGTCGACGAAGTGTTGGCGCATGTGCTTGGCGCCGCGCGCCGCGAGGGACTGTCGGTCGAGGTCGCGATGACCCTGTGGCGCACGCTGATCGACTGGTCGATCTGCTACGAAGAGCGGCTGATGGGCGCTCGCGCGCTAAAGGGCGACTCTCAAGGATCGGCGGACGGTGACCGCTCTTCCTGATCGCCGTTGGAGGTTTTTGTCTTCACGCGGACGAAACCGTTGCGGATCGACCAGCGCAGGAAAATTAGCCACCACCAATAAAAACGCCGCGACAGCCTGTGAGCGCCCGGGGAGTGCGGGGCGAGGATCGCAAGGCCCAAAGGAAACATCCACACCCCGAAGACGGGAAGCGGCGCAAGAATGGTTCCGCCGAGGATCAGGCCGACGCCCACCGGAATGCTCACGAAGCGGGGCGCGCCGCGCATGCGGGCGATGACGCCTTTTCGGCGGCGGTCCTCAGAATTCCGTTCCGTGGCCATCTCGCCCGTTTCCTTCTGCTGCGCGCCGGCCGTTCCGCTCTTGCGAAGCGTGGTTTATATGGAAGGCGTAAGTTTAGCGAGGCGGATATGACGACACAGGCGGCTCCCAACAAGCTCATCAGCGGCGCAACCGGCGACTGGGAAGTCGTGATCGGCATGGAGATACATGCGCAGGTGACGAGCAACGCCAAGCTCTTCTCCGGCGCTTCCGCGGAGTATGGCGGCGCGCCGAACGATCACGTGTCCCTAGTCGATGCGGCCATGCCGGGCATGCTGCCGGTCATCAACGAGGAATGCGTCAAACAGGCAATCCGCACAGGTCTCGGCCTAGAGGCCAAGATCAACCTGCGTTCGGTTTTCGACCGCAAGAACTATTTCTATCCCGACCTGCCGCAGGGCTACCAGATCTCTCAGTACAAACATCCGATCGTCGGCGAAGGCGTCGTGATCGTCGACGTATCGGCGAGCGAGCGCATCACCGTGGGCATCGAACGTCTGCATCTCGAGCAGGACGCCGGCAAGTCGCTGCATGATCTTTCGGCGACCGAAAGCCACGTCGATCTCAACCGCAGCGGCGTCGCGCTCATGGAGATCGTCTCCAAGCCCGACCTGCGTTCGGCGGAAGAGGCGCGCGCCTATGTTTCGAAGCTGCGGACAATCTTGCGCTACATCGGCTCCTGCGACGGCAACATGGAGCAGGGTTCGCTGCGCGCCGACGTCAACGTCTCCGTGCGCCGCCCCGGCGCGCCGCTCGGCACGCGCTGCGAAATCAAGAACGTCAACTCCATCCGCTTCATCGGCCAGGCGATTGAGGTCGAAGCGCGTCGACAGATCGGCATTCTCGAAGACGGCGGCGCGATCGCCCAGGAGACGCGGCTCTTCGATCCGGGGAGGGGAGAGACGCGTTCGATGCGCTCCAAGGAGGAAGCGCATGATTACCGGTACTTTCCCGATCCGGATTTGCTGCCGCTCGAGTTCGACCAGCCCTATGTCGACGCGCTAAGGGCGCAGTTGCCGGAGCTGCCCGACGCGAAGCGCGCGCGCTTTATCGAACAATACGGGCTGCCGCCTTACGACGCCGGCGTGCTTGTGATGGAGCGCGCGGCCGCCGACTATTTCGAAGAGACGGCGAAGGGGCGCGACGCCAAGCTTGCGGCCAACTGGGTGATCAACGAGTTGTTTGGCCGTCTGAACAAGGAGGGGCTCGACGTCACGCGCTCGCCAGTGTCGGCGCGGGCTCTGGGCGCGATCATCGACCTCATCTTGGAGAATGTTATTTCCGGCAAGCTCGCCAAGGATCTTTTCGAGATCGTCTGGACGGAAGGCGGCGACCCCAAGGAGATCGTCGAAGCGCGCGGCATGAAGCAGGTGACCGACACGGGCGCCATTGAAGCCGCCGTCGACGCCGTCATCGCCGCCAATCCTGACAAGGTAGAGCAGGCGAAGGCGAAGCCGACGATGCTCGGCTGGTTCGTCGGACAGGTGATGAAGCAGACGGGCGGCAAGGCGAATCCGCAGTCGGTGAACGAGCTGCTCAAGCGCAAGTTGGGCGTCTGACGCGCGCCCGTTCGTCGAAAAAACGAATCAGTTCACGACACGCGCTGCGCGATTCTTCTCCCTGCGAAGCTGTCGCGCGCCAATTTTTTTTGATCCGACCGCGCTGATCACAATTTTTTTTTCTCTCCGAATGCGCGGCCTCGCGCGCGCCTTTGAGACGCGCGAGGTCGGCGCCACTCCACGTCCTCCGTCTCTCCGCCGGCGTCGAGTCGCCCGACCGGCACAGGCGCGTTCCGCAGTTTTTCATCGTGTTCCGATAGATTGCGCCACCGACGATCTCGGGCAGAGTGCGCGCGTCGCAACTGTTCGCGGATACGAAAGCAAATCAAGTAATTGAACAGCAGGCGCGACTTGCGCCAAAGCGTGCGTCAGCACGTCTGGAAGCCTTCTCGGAGCGGATGTCGCCAACCGAATCCGCGCGCGGATCGTCGTTAATAGAACGCATAGCGCAAACCTGTCGCGATAGTCTCGCCGAAGCGTTTGCAAAGCAGCTTCGCGATCATTTTGCTTGTCGCGCGACAGCGCTCAACATGCCTCGTCATGCGTTGCGTCGATCACTTCTGCGCGCGCGGCACTTGAACGACTGCTTAACCGCGTTACGCTATTTGCGCGTATTGTCGGTGGACCATAGTTCCGGCAATTCGGATCAAGGGGACTTATTATGGCGAGAGCTACAATGAAGCGTAAGCCGGCCAAGAAGGCTGCGGCGAAGAAAGGTGCGCGTAAAACCGCAAGGAAGGCAGCGACGAAGAAGTCCGCGGCCAAGAAGGGCGCCCGCAAGGCTACGCGAAAGTCCGCTGCGAAAAAGACGGCCCGCAAGGGCGTCCGCAAGGTGGCGACGAAAAAGCGCGGCGCTGTGAAAAAGGCAGGCGCCAAGAAGAGCACGCGCAAGGCTACCGCGAAGAAGCGCACGCCGCGCAAGGCGAAAACGCCAACCCCGCCAGCTGCGCCAGTGACCGCGTAAGCCGAAGCGCCTCGCATGCGCGATCGGTCTTTCGCGTCACTGCGGCAGCGCTTCACGCACTCATCGCCCGGGGGCGCGCGTCCAGTGAGACGCATCCCGGGCGATTGCATTCAAAGCTCACTGCATTTCCGGCGCGTGCGACGCGTCCGGCGCGCTCCAGCCTTTAGATGCGCCTAGCGCGTCAGGCATTGCGTCGCGAAATCACGCCACATCGGCAAACCGTCTTTCGACTCGCGCTTCATCTTGTCCCATTCCTCGGCGCAGGCCCGCATCTTCTCGCGCGGCGCGCGGGGAAGAGTCGGTGGGGGCTGGCTTGTATCGACCGCAGGCGGCGCTTGCGGCGGCGAAAGCGCATCGCCGCCAGGCGGCCGCGGAGTTTGTGGAGCGGGCTTCGCGCTCGGCGTCGGCGATACGACCGTTGGAGGTCGCGTTGCGCGGGGCTGCCGCGCCGGCTCCTGTGGAGGCGAGGGGGTTCTCGCGCTCGAGTGGGCGGCGTTGGCGTCGCCGGCTTGACCTGTGCGAACGATACGCTCGCAGCGAGCAGCGCGGCGGCGGCGATCGCCAAAGCGCGCGCCAAGCGGCTCAGAGAAGAGTTGCGCGAGCCGATTTTCAATGTTTTTTCCTCGCGCAAGCACAATGGCCGTCCATTCTCTATAGCCTGAAGTCCGTTCCCCTCGAAAGCGGATGGCAGCGATGACCGGGGAAGGGCGCATGTCAGCGAGCCCAGAAAGCGGAGGCGCCATGAACGATGCACGAAAGCCCGTCGAAGCAGCAGCGCGGCTGAGCCTGCTACAGCGCCCTCGTCGGAATCGGAAGAGCGAATGGGCGCGTCGTCTCGTCAGGGAAAACGCGCTTGAGGTCTCGGACCTCATCTGGCCCCTCTTCTTGATCGACGGTTCGGATCGACGCGAGCCCGTATCCTCGATGCCGGGCGTGTTCCGGTATTCGGTCGACGCGGCGGTTGAAGCCGTCGCAGAGGCGGCCGCGCTCGGCGTGCCCGCTGTTGCGCTCTTCCCCTATACGGATCCGGACTTGCGCGATGAGATCGCGAGCGCGGCGCTCGATCCCGAGAATCTCGTCTGCCGCGCCTGCCAGGCGATCAAGGCCGCCGTACCCGGCATCGGCATCATTACCGACGTCGCGCTCGATCCTTACACGAGCCACGGGCATGACGGCCTTCTCGTCGGCGACGAGATTGTCAACGACGCGACCGTCGCCGTGCTGGCGCGGCAGGCGGTCACCCAAGCGCGTGCAGGCTCGGACATCATCGCGCCCTCGGACATGATGGATGGACGCGTGGAAGCGATCCGCAACGCGCTCGACGCCGAGGGTTTCGAGAATGTTCAGATCATGAGCTACGCCGCGAAATATGCGTCGGCGTTTTACGGGCCGTTCCGCGACGCGATCGGCACGAGCAAGACGCTGCGAGGTGACAAGCGGACCTATCAGATGGACCCCGCCAATTCGGACGAAGCGCTGCGCGAAGTGGGTCTCGACCTTGAGCAGGGCGCCGATATGGTGATGGTGAAGCCCGGAATGCCGTATCTCGACATCGTGCGACGCGTCGTCGACGTCTACCGCGCGCCTACATTCGCCTATCAGGTGTCGGGCGAATACGCGATGATTACCGCGGCTGCGCAAAACGGCTGGATTGACGGCGAACGCGCCATGCTCGAAAGTCTGCTCGCTTTCAAGCGGGCCGGCGCCTCAGGCGTTCTGACCTATTTCGCGCTCCGCGCGGCGCGGGCGCTGCAAGAAAGAAAGTGACGCGCTCGCGTCACTTTCTTCCAAGAAACGATCGTCACGCGGCGTCGCGCAGGCTGCGTACGCGGTCGTGGTTTTCCTTCACGCCCTGATACTGGCGCTGGACCATCGATCTGATCTCCGGAGGCAGAGGCTGCGCGATGGCCTGCTGATAAGCGTCCTTGGCGGCGTCTTCGCCGCGCTCGACCTCCTCCAGCACCGCCTGTTCCGAGCGGCTTGTCAGGGCGGCCTTCAGATTTGTCCAAGCCCGGTGCATGGCGCCGGGCATGGAGCCGCTCTTCGAAGGTTCGCCGCCCAAGCTGACGATCTTCGATTCGAGCTCCTTAGCGCCTTCAGCGCAGCGCGCGGCCGCCGTTCGAAACACAGTCTTTAGCGTCGGATTTTCGACGTCTTCAGCCGCAGCCAGAAACCCTTGCTCGCCGTCGCGACTGATTTCGGCAAGCTCATTCAACGTGGTGATGACTTCAGACTTTTCCATTTTCATGCCTCCCGAGGACGCAAGCGCGTACGGGTCCTAAACAATAGCCCGATTGCTTTGTTCCGGCGGATTGCAGGGCGGGCGCGTCGGTGGGATGGACGGGCGCGGCGAGACTCCGAGACCGCGGGGTGGACAAAGACTCGCAAGCATGGTTTGCAGGACCGCCCGCTGCGCCGCTTTCGCGCGCGTCAGCGAGCTATCTTCAGCCCCCTCCAGGCATCGCTAAAGATATGATTCGACGCGCCGTTCTTGTTGCCGCTCTAACGTTTTGCGCCGCCGGGCCGACCCGAGCGGATTTTCGTCTGTGCAACAACACGAGCGCGCGCGTCAGCGTCGCCATCGCTTATACCGACGGGCGCAACTGGTTGTCGGAGGGTTGGTGGAACCTTCGGCCGAGCGTTTGCGAAACGCTGCTGCGCGGTCCGCTCGCCGCCCAATATTACTATGTTTACGCGATGGACGAGCGCGGCGGCGAATGGAAGGGCAAAGCGTTCATGTGCACGCGTGATCGGGAATTCCGCATCGACGGCCGAGAGGACTGTTTCGCGCGCGGTTTTGATCGAACCGGATTTTTCGAAATCGACACGGGACGGGACGCGAAGAGCTGGACGGTTCAGCTCACGGACCCCAACGCCGCGCCCGCGCAATAATGACTCATTCAGGAACGGCTTCATCATGAGAAGGTCGCGGCGCGTCAAAATAATCGCAACGCTTGGTCCGGCGACGGTCGACAAAGCGGTCATCGCAGGGCTCGTGCGCGCCGGCGCCGACGTCTTCCGCATCAACATGAGCCACACGGATCATGCCGGCCTCGCCAGCTATGTTCGGATCATCCGCGAAATTGAGAACGATATCTCGCGCGCGATCGCCGTGCTCGTCGATCTCCAGGGCCCGAAGCTGCGCATCGGCGCCTTCGAGGAAGGCTCGGTGCATCTGCGCAAGGGCGACGTCTTCGTCTTCGACAGCGATCCCAAACCCGGCGACGCCACGCGCGTGCGCTTGCCGCATCCCGAGATTTTAGCGGCGCTCAAGGTCAATGATTCGATTCTCATCGACGATGGCCGCGTGCGGCTGCATGTCGTGGAAACGTCTCCGGAGCGGGCGCACGCCGTCGTCGACGTCGCCGGGCGCCTCTCGAACCGCAAGGGCGTCAGCCTGCCCGACACCGAAATTCCGATCACCTCGATGACCAACAAGGATCGCGCCGATCTCGACGCCGCGCTCAAAGAGCGCGTCGACTGGGTTGCGATCTCCTTCGTCCAGCGTCCCGAAGACGTCCTTGAAGTGAAGCAGATCACGCAAGGCCGGGTGATGGTCATGGCCAAGATCGAGAAGCCTCAAGCGATTTCGAGGCTCGAGGAAGTGATCGAGGTTTCCGACGCGCTGATGGTGGCGCGCGGCGACCTTGGCGTCGAAGTGCCGCTCGAGCGGGTCCCTGGCCTTCAAAAACGCATCAACCGTTCGGCGCGACGACTGGGCAAGCCGGTCGTCATCGCGACGCAGATGCTTGAGTCGATGATCCTGTCGCCCTTGCCGACGCGCGCCGAGGTGTCCGACGTCGCCACCGCCGTCTTTGAAGGCGCGGACGCCGTCATGCTCTCGGCCGAAAGCGCCGCGGGGCAATATCCGCACGAAGCCGTCGCCACCATGAGCCGGATCGCGGAAGAGGTCGAGACCGACGCGATCTACCGCTCGATCATCAATGCCCAGCGCGGCGAATTGCCCAATCCGACCTCAGCCGACGCCATCGCCGTCGCCGCCCGCGACGTGGCGCAAACGCTTCATTCGAAGGCGATCATCGCCTGGACGTCATCCGGCTCGACGGCGCTGCGTATCGCGCGCGAACGGCCGCAATCGCCGATTCTCGCGCTGACGCCGAAGCGCGACACCGCCCGTCGCCTGGCGCTTGTTTGGGGCGTGCACGCGCTGGAGACGCGCGACGCCGTCGACATTGAAGATATGGTTGGCCGCGCCTGCGAATATTCGGAGAGCGAGGGGTTCGGCGGCCCCGGCGACCGGGTCATCATCGTCGCCGGCATGCCTTTCGGCACGCCGGGCGCGACAAACATGATCCGCATCGCCCATCTGGGCGAGCAGCGCCAAGGCGGCGACGTTTAATCCTGCAGTTGCAGCTTATCGGCGGAGGATCTGCCGCTACGCTTGTCCACGACAAGTTCGTAGGAAACCTTCTGGCCTTCAGCGAGGCTGTCGAGGCCTGCGCGCTCGACGGCGCTGATGTGAACGAAGACGTCCTGGCCGCCGGCGTCCGGCTGAATGAAGCCGAAGCCCTTTTGTGCATTGAACCACTTTACGGCGCCTGTCGGCATGGCTTTTCCTTTCAAAATAGCGGGAACGCTGCGGATCGCTGCGTTCTTCTAGTCAATCGGAGCTTGGGAAAGGTCAGGCGCCGCGCGTCTTGAGACGAGAGAGCAAGATCGTTCGGCCGAAACTCGAATGCGCGATGAATATTATAGGAGCGGACGCCCAATGAAAACCCGGCAGGCGAGAATTGTTATGCTCCTTGCGGCCGCCATTCCATCACAATGGTTTCGCGCCCGGACAATGTGTTCGCGCCGCGCCCGATGCGCGAAAATCCGACGCGTTCGTAAAAATGGATGGCCCGGGCGTTGTCCGCATTGACGTCCAGCCGAATAAGCCGTGGCGAGACGTTTCGCGCCGCCGACAGCAGCGACGCGCCGAGGCCCGCGCCGAATCGATCCGGAGCGACGCAAATCTGATCGAGCCAGCCGTCCGCCGGATTGATCACGACGAAGCCTGCAAGCGTCGACTGAGCGTCAAACAGGCAGAGCGTCACCGCTCCAATCGCTTCCAACTCTCGAATGCGGCGCAGGAGCCAGTCGCGGCGCGCCTCAAAGTCGATCTCGGGATAGGTGGCCCGCCAGGAGGCGACCCAAAGGTCGAGAATGAAGGGCCAGTCGTCGTCGACGCGCGAACGCAGATTGCGCGACGCATATGCGGTCGGGGCGTTCACGCCTTCCTCATCAGATCGAGCAACTGGCGGTGAATCGCCTCATTGCCTGCGCAGACCTCGCCCTTCCCAAGCATGTCCGGGCCGCCCGAAAAATCGCTGACGAAGCCGCCAGCTTCACGCACGAGCACGATTCCCGCCGCCACATCCCAGGAGCTGATGCCGCGCTCCCAATAGCCGTCGAAACGCCCGCAGGCGACCATCGCGAGATCGAGCGCGGCGGCGCCTAAGCGACGAATATTGGCGATCTTTCCCATGCCGGCCGCAAGCTCGCGCTTGAAGGATTCGTGATCGCGGACCCGCGCCAGCGGCGGAATTCCGCAGGCCACCATGGACTCGCCAAGCGACCGCCGCGCCGCGACGCGCATGCGGCGATTGTTGAAATAGGCGCCTTGGCCCAGCTCAGCGACGAACATGTCGTCGGTCGCGGGATTATAGACCAGGCCGGCGACGAGACGGTCCTCGCGCTCCAGGCCGATAGAGATGGCGAAGACCGGAACGCCATGGAGGAAATTCGAGGTGCCGTCGAGCGGGTCGATAATCCAGCGATGGCTCTTGTCGGCGCCTTCCACGACGCCGCCTTCCTCCAGAATGAAGCCGTAGCCGGGGCGCGCCCTCGACAGCTCGTCGAAGAGAGTCTTCTCGGCGCGCTTGTCGGCCGCGCTAACGAAATCGCCCGGACCCTTCACCGATACTTGGAGGTTCTCCACCTCCCCGAAATCGCGTTTAAGGCCACGTCCAGCTTTCAGCGCGGCGGCGGTCATCACATTCATCAAGGCGGAGCGAATCATTTAAGGAGAGCCTGGGGGAGGGTTGTGGGAGATTCAACGCTTTTCAAGCGCGGCGAGCGCCCGGGGACGCACGCGAAGGCTAGTTCAAATGCGCCAGTTTTCGCCCTAGAGCCAGTCCCTTTTTCGGCTTTGCCGCCGCTTCGTCTCCATTGGCCAAAAACGCCGACACAGGAGCAGTTTGGCGCGTTAACCTTAAATTAAGGATTATCATGCAGCCTGAAAACGTCCCTTCAGTGGGACGTCCGAGTGGCTTCTTCTCCACTCGTCCTTGATGCCTCCCTGTCAAGAAGCCTTGAGAGCCGCCGTCGCGGCTCTCTTTTTGCGTCCGGCGCCCGCTCCGGCCGTTAAGGTTAAGGAAAGGCTAAGCGCGCGCCCCTCGGTCCTCTGCGTTACAGTTCAAGCCATCGAAAGACGCAGCCGCGTCCAATTTGCGTGAACGTTCGTATGGCTCGAGTCAAAGGCAGCGTGGGGGAGAAGCAGCCGGTCTCTTTTATCGAGAGACTGGCGGGATCCGAGGGCTTTTGCGCTCTGTTTCGCGAAGGAATGAGCCTCGTCGAGGAGGCGGCCTCCTATCTCGACGGCGACGGACGTCTCGACGCGAAGGCGCTGCCGCGGACCGACGCTCTCGCCTATGCGGCTGAAAGCATGCGGCTGACGACAAGGCTGATGCAGATCGCGTCCTGGCTGTTGCTGCAGCGCGCGGTGAATCAGGGAGAGTTGACGCGCCATCAGGCGGCCAGCAACCGGCATCGCGTCAAGCTTCGTGAGCAGGAGCTGGCCTCGGCCCCCGACCTCTTCCAGCGCCTGCCGCTCCGTTTGCGCGAGCTGTCGTTGCAGTCGCTGCGCCTGCAAGCGCGGATTATCCACCTTGACCGGCTGATCCATGCGCTCGAGCCAGCGCTCGCCGCGCCGGCGCCAACGTCCAGTCCGGTCGAAGCGCAGATTGCGAGACTGCGCGCCGCTTTCGCCCAGTGAGATCCTTCAGCCGAACCAACTGAAGGCGGCGGTTTGAACCGCCGCCTTCGCTTTATTTCTTGCCGAAAGAGAGATTTCCGAAGCGGGAGTTGAAGCGCGACAAGCGTCCGCCGCGGTCGAGCAGTTGCGTCGAACCGCCCGTCCAGGCCGGATGGGTCTTCGGATCGATGTCGAGCTGCATCGTGTCCCCCGCCTTACCCCAGGTGGAACGGGTCGTAAATTCGGTGCCGTCGGTCATCACGACCTTGATCATGTGATATCCGGGGTGGATGTCCTTTTTCATAATGATGCATCCTTTTTGCGATGGAAACGACTGAAGACCCACGCCGCGGCGGCGCGGGGTCGGCCGTTCGAAACAAGCGAATTTGCTGGCGCTGATAACGCACTGCGGGCAAATGGGCAAGTTGGCCCCTAGCGGCCGGGCGCCACAAGCGAGGAACACAGGTAATGACCGGATACCGAGCCGATCTGCCGCAGTTGAAGCCGGGGCTCTTCGTCAGCGACGGCGGCATGGAAACGACGCTTATCTTTCATGAGGGCGTCGAGTTGCCGCATTTCGCGTCGTTTGTCCTGCTCGACAGTGAGGAGGGCAGGGCGCGACTCCGCGCCTATTACGAGAGCTACCTCGCGATCGCGCGGCGCCACGGACGCGGGTTGATGCTGGACAGTCCGACCTGGCGCGCAAATCCCGACTGGGGCGCGAAGATTGGCTATGACGCGGCAGGGTTGAAGCGCATCAATGAAGCCTCGATCGCGCTGCTCGACGAGCTGCGGCAGGCCTGGGAGACGGCTCAAACGCCGATCGTCGTCGCCGGCGTGCTCGGGCCGCGCGGAGACGGCTACGCGGAAGGGCGCATGAGCGCCGTGGAAGCGGAAGACTATCACGCGCCGCAGATCGCCTCCTTCGCCCAAACGGCCGCCGACATGGTCGCGGCCTACACTCTCAATTATGTCGAGGAAGCGATCGGGATCGCCCGCGCCGCCCGCGCGCTCGCCATGCCCTGCTCAATTTCCTTCACGGTGGAGACCGACGGCAACCTTATCGGCGGGCGGAGCTTGCGCGACGCGGTCGAGACGGTGGATCGCGAAACCGACGCGGCGCCTGCCTATTACATGATCAACTGCGCCCATCCGACGCATTTCGAGCAGGCGCTCTCAGCGGACGCGCCGTGGATGAACCGGCTGTTGGGGATCAAGGCCAACGCTTCGACGAAAAGCCACGCCGAGCTGGACGAATCGGAGACGCTCGACTCTGGCGATCCCGTCGATCTGGGCCGCAGATATCGGAAATTGCGCCAGGCATATCCCAGCTTGCGCATCCTCGGCGGATGTTGCGGGACGGACGACCGCCATGTCGCCGCGATCTGCGAAGCCTGCGCTTAGAGCGCGCCGCGTGATCTGCATGGGCGATAAAGCCCAGACGCAGCGTGATCTAAAGCGTTTATGCCGCAAGCATTCTGTGCACCTCTGTGACCAAGTCCCGCAGATGGAACGGCTTGGAGAGGATTTTCGCCTGTCGCGGCGCGTGACTGTCGGGGTTGAGCGCCACGGCGGCGAAGCCGGTGATGAACATGACCTTGATGTCGGGATCGAGCTCGGTCGCGCGGCGGGCGAGTTCAATTCCATCCATCTCGGGCATGACGATGTCGGTCAGCAGCAGTTCGAAGGGCTCGACCCGAAGCTGATCATAGGCAGAAAGCCCGTTGTCGAATGACGTGACGGAAAAACCGGCCTGCTGCAAAGCCTTGACCAGGAAGCGCCGCATGTCGTTGTCGTCTTCCGCAAGCAGAATTCTCGCGGTCGGTCTATCGTTCATCGCCATCCTCGCGGGTTTTTAGCCATATCGCCCGAGCTTCGTAAATTTCAGGTGAAACCGGGGTGGCGCCGCGTTAACTTAGCGCCCACTATAGCGCGACGCACCGTCCTTTTTGAGCTGATCCGCCACGCCGGCGCTCGTCTGAAGAGGCCATCGCGGCGCGGGAACGAGAAAAACGAATGAACGACGGCATGCGCGAGTGGCGCGAAACCAGTTTGACGGCGACGCCCTGCTGCGAACCGGAATTTGAACGCGCCTTCGATATCATCGAGCCGGATGCGCTCATCTCGCCGCTGGTCTTTTCCTCACCGCATTCGGGGCGGATCTATCCTGCGCGCTTTCTCGCCGCGACGCCGCTCGACGCGGCGACGCTGCGCCGTTCGGAAGACGCCTATGTCGACGATCTCTTCGCTTCGGCCTCATCCCTGGGAGCGCCTCTGCTGCGGGCGCGCTTTCCCCGCGCCTATCTCGATCTCAATCGCGAACCTTACGAACTCGATCCCAAGCTCTTCGACGGCGCTTTGCCGTCCTTCGCCAATACGCGCTCGCTGCGCGTCGCAGCCGGACTTGGGACGATCCCGCGCGTGGTCGCCGACGCGCGCGAGATCTATGCAAGCCGCCTCACGCTCGAGGAGGGCTTGCGGCGCATCGACAGCCTCTACAAGCCCTACCATGCGGCCTTGCGCGGCCTGATGGAGCGCGCTGCTGCGCGTTTTGGCGTCGCCGTGCTGATTGATTGCCATTCGATGCCGTCGACCGGCGCGCGCGACCCCTTGCTGTCGACGCGGGGCGACAAGCGGCGCATCGACTTCGTTATCGGCGACCGCTACGGCGCCAGCGCCTTCACCGGACTCGTCGACGTCGTCGAGGATCGGTTGCGCGGCCGCGGCTATCACGTCATGCGCAATCGGCCCTATGCGGGCGGTTTCATCACGGAGCATTACGGCAAGCCCGTCGGGGGCTGGCACGCCCTGCAGATCGAAGTGTCGCGTGGTCTTTACATGGACGAGTCTACGCTTCAGAAGAACGAGCGCTTCGACGCCGTCGCCCGCGATCTTGCGGACGTCATGGCGGTGGTGGCGCGCCACGAAGACTTGAACGAGATTTTGGGCGGCGAGCGGCGGGCGGCGGCCGAATAGCCGGGCGCTCGACGCGCGCCCCGCCGGGAGCTGGCATGACCGCCGTTGATTTCGAGAAGTTCGTTGAGCGCCTCGCCGACGTTTCGGCGGAAGCCATCATGCCTTTCTTCAGGACCGCGCTCGCCGCCGATGACAAGGCGCATGGCGGGGCGTTCGATCCCGTCACAGAAGCGGACCGCGGCGCAGAACTCGCCATGCGGCGGCTGATCGAGGCGACCTTCCCCGACCACGGGGTCTATGGCGAGGAATTCGGACATTTGCGCGAAAACGCCGAATATGTCTGGGTGCTCGATCCGATCGACGGCACCAAGAGCTTCATCTGCGGCCTGCCGCTGTGGGGCACGCTGATCGGCCTCACGCATCGCGGGCGCCCCTGCTATGGCTTGATGAGCCAGCCGTTCACCCGAGAGCGGTTCTTCGGCGACGGCGAGGCCGCCTATTGGCGCGGGCCGGCGCGCGGGCCGGAGGGCGCGCGCGGCGTTCTTGAGACGCGCAAGATTGCCTCGCGCCACTGTCCAGAGCTCGCGCAGGCGACGCTGATGACGACATCGCCGCTGCTGATCGACCCGGCGCTGCGCGAGCATTTTCACCGCGTTGAGCGCGGGGCGCGGCTTTCCCGCTACGGCGGCGACTGCTACGCCTATTGCGCGCTTGCGGCCGGCCATGTCGACCTCGTCATCGAGACGAATTTGCACCCCTATGACATCGTCGCGCTGATTCCGATCATCGAGGGCGCGGGGGGCGTCGTCACCAATTGGAACGGCGGCGCGGCGGCGCTGGGCGGCGCCATCGTTGCGGCGGGCGACCCGGCGCTGCACGAACAGGCGTTGAAGCTGCTCGGCGATCACGCGCTCTAGGAAACGTGCGCTTCGCCCGGAATGAAAGCGTCGAAGCCGCGCCAGAACTGACTGCGAAACTCGTCGCGCTCCATCATGAGTTCATGCTTGGCGCCGGGGACCATCGCGAGAACGCCGCTGTCGAGATTTTGAGCGAAACGCTCGATGGCGGCGTTGGAGACGATCATCTCGCGCCCGCAGCCGAACATCAGAATTGTGGCCCGGATTCTTCGGGCATAGTCGGGCGATTCGAAGCCCCTCATGAGACGGAAGGCGGCGTTTACCCAGCCGATCGTCGGATCGCCGATCGCGAGTTGCGGCGCCACCCTGAGAATCGCCGCGTTTCGTTCAAAGCGAACCGGATCCGTGGTCAGGAGATTGCCGTTGAAGGGTTTTTCGATAAAGGAGGCGCCCGTTCCGCCCGGAATGTACATGCCGCCCAGTCCACCCATGTCGAGCGTGTCAGCGAGCCAGCGTGAGGCGCGTGGAAAGCGCAGATTGGCGAGATCAATCATGGGGGCGGTCAGCACGAAGCGCTGGAACGGCGTTTTTCCGCCATGCGCGGCGTCCAGCAGGATAGCCGCGCCCATCGAATGGGCCAGGGCGAACCAGGGCTGCGGCCGTTCGCTCAACACCTGGGAGATGAAAACCTCCAGATCGCGCTGATATTGCGAGAAGTCGTCAATATGGCCCTTGCGCGAGTCGGCGAGTTCGCGCTCCGAGCCGGCCTGGCCGCGCCAATCGAGCGCCACCACGTCGAGGCGGCGACTGCGCAACTCCTCGATCGTCTCGAAATATTTTTCGATGAATTCATTGTGGCCCTGAAACAGCGCCACCGTGCCCCGCGCACTTCCGCTGCAGGGAAATGCGGCGGCGCGCAATCGTCGGCCGTCCCGCGTCTTCAGGGAGTAAACGGCGGCGCCTTCGGGGATCGGGTTGCCGGGCGACGCGACAAGTTCTCGCATGGGATCTCCTCGGCGCTTCAGAGCCGAATCTTCGCGCCAAGATAATGCATTTTGGCGACAAGGCCGAACGGCGCCGTTTCAATCGGCGCAGAAGGCGGCGAGGCGCTGTGGCTCCGCGAAGTTCAGTCTTCCGTTGACGATGGCGTCGACGCGACCGGAAGCGCCGATCAAATAGTGGAGAGGGGTAACGACGCCGCCGTCGGCCGTTGCGCCGTAGAACGCCCGCGCGCTCTTTGCTTTCGCGACATCGGTTTTCGTAGAATCGCCGACGCGAAAAATCTTCCAGGGCAGGCCGTAGGTTTTGAACTTCGCCAGATCCTTGGGGTAGTCGCTTGCGCGCGCCGAGACGAAGACGATGTTCCAGCGATCCGGGCAGGCGGCGGCGATCGCCTTGAAGCCTTTCATTTCGGCGAGACAATTCGGACACCAATAGGCCCAAAGGCTGACAAGCGTCGGCCGACCGTTCGCCATCAGCGCGCGCAGATCGAGCGGCGCGCCATTTGCGCCCACGAGATCGACCTCGCCCAGAGAGGCCTTCATCTCGTCCTCGGTGACCGCGCGCGGCGCGTTCGCGCCGATGATCTCGGCGTGCGCCGATGCAAGCGAAGCGCAGAGCAGAACGGTCAATAGCAACGCCAAACGCGCGCCCAGCTGTGGCGCGTCGTAGACGCTACGGCCATGTTGGTCGGTGCTACCGACAACATAGCGGCGACCGCGGCGAGTTATTTGGCGTCGCGCGATACGCGCGGGTTCGCGCCAAAGTAACTCACTGCCGACGCCAGGAATGTCGCTCGCTGTGAAAAGAATTTCGACGTCCACGACCTCTCGACAAGCAAGGTTATCGTCTAATCCCATCTCCGATAGGCCCCTCATCAAACAATCTTAGGAAGGGAAACTTTGAACGTCGCGCCTCCGCCGGGCGTATCCGCAACCCATATCTTTCCTTTCAGCTTGGTGACGAGCTCCTTGGCGATCGCTAAGCCAAGCCCCGCGCCGGATGCGCCTTCGCTCTTGCGCCAAAACGGCTCGAAAATCGTTTGCCGATCATCTTCGGCGACGCCAGCGCCATGATCGATAACCTCGATCGTCGCATTCTCACCAATTCTAATCGCCACCGAGCCGCCCTGGGGCTCCGCACGAAGAGCGTTGTCGATAAGGTTCGCGATAACCGCCTCGATCGCACCCTTGTTGCCGCGAACGAAGACAGCGCCTGAAGGACCCAGGTACTCGATTTCACGGCCGTCCCGAATTGCGAGCAATGCAGCGTCGTCAACCATTGTCCGGGCCGAGGCAGCGACATCCACAAGCTCATCAAGAGGTAATGTTTGCTCGTCCGCACGCGCCTCGGCGAGCAGCTGGTGAACGATGTGGGAAATACGCCAAACATCTCGTCTCAGTTGGAATTCGAAATTCGGCTCGCGCGGGGCGTCAAGGCGCGCCGCAAGCACCGCGACTGGCGTGCGCAATTCATGGGCGGCATTTGCGGTAAAAAGTCGCTGTCTTCTCGTTCCGACATCAAGTCTCTCAAGCGCATGATTGATCGCTCCAACGAGCGGCATCGCCTCAGTCGGCACGACATCCAAGGTCAGTCGATTCCCCAGAGTGTCCATATCGATGAGCGACGCTTCATGAGCAACCTGACGCAACGGCAAAAGCCCATTTCGCACAGCAAACCACGCAGTCGCGGTTGAAAGCACGGCGGCCGTTGCAAAATAGGCGGCAAGAACTTTGATATCGAACGCCCAGGCGTCGATCAGATCGTACCATAGAAATTTTTGCCCATGTACCGCGACATGAAGCTGTCCAAACTGCGTCCTCATTGGCGCCATGAAGCCTTCGGGCGCAAAACTGTCATCCTGGGGAAGCGCAAAATGAACATGTGTCGGACTGATGCCGACAACGGGAGTCAAAATTGAAACCAGCACCGGGTCTGATCCGGGCAGCGCTTGCTTGAATTTGTCAAACACGGCGATGCGCATGTGTGGCGCACGACGTATCTCGGACAGAAGTTCTTGCGTCGGCGTAATGCGGACAGCGCCATCTCCGTCCGCGGTGAGTGACGCGATCGCCTGTCGCTGCGCACGCGAAATCGCAAGGGAATCCCATGACGAGGGAAAAACGCCGATTCCCGCCATCGATAGCGCGGTCGAGATGGTCCAACCACAAAAAAAAGCAAACAACTGAGCGACGATAAGATATCCGACAACGCGCGGCGCGAGAGGCAATGATTTCATAATGCCTTCTCCGCAAGCAAGTAGCCTCTCCCGCGCACGGTATGAATTTCCACGCGGGCGCCGAGTTCCGACAATCTCCGGCGAAGTCGAGAAACAATCGTTTCAAGGGCCGTATCACGCACGTCGTCTTCGCTTCCATAAATCTCGGTAAGCAAAGATTCTCGTGAGGTCACCCTGCTAACTCTTTGCACGAGCGTCCGTAACAGCATCAATTCTCGACGAGACAAATGAATTATCGAGCCATCGACCGATACATCATCCGTCTGCAGGTCATAGGACAGGGCGCCGACAACAATAGGCGGGCGGATCTCCCCGCCCGGCCGTCGGAAACAGGCGCGGATACGCGCAATGAGCTCGTCGCCCTGAAAAGGCTTGGTCAAGTAATCATCGGCCCCGGCGTTTAGCCCGGATATTTTGTCGCTCAATGCGTCCAACGCAGTCAACATGATGACTCGAATGCCGGGATGCAGGTGTCTTGCCGCCTTCAAGATGGACGCTCCGTCGCCATCGGGCAATCTTCTGTCCAAGAGAAGTAAGTCGTACGCTCCTTCGCGAATTGCATGGAACGCATCGGCCATCGTCGTGACCACGTCGATTTTGAAACCAGAGTGAGCGATTAGCGACGCCACCAGACGCGCCATCTCCTTCTCATCCTCGACCAGCAAGATCTTCATCAGGCACGCTCCTGTCGCGCTGAGCGCTTTGAGTGTAAGGCCTGCGGGAGAGCCGATCTATGGCGGCAGCGCACGGAAGACGATACCGATTTTCGCCGTTCCACGCGCGCGACACGAATTGCCGGCGCCAACCTACTGGCTCTGCTGAGTCTGGCGACGCGTAAGGTTGAGATTCGCCATTGTTGTTTCCGCTCGCCGCTAGGGTTACTTGTTCGGAGTGCTGTGGCTAGAATGCCACAACCGGCTGTAATTGCCAGCATCAAGCCCATTGACAGGCTGTTGCAAGGTGACCTGGCGTATCAAATGTCCAGGGAAATCTTCGCCTCCAGAAGACTTCGATTTGGGACGGTCGATGCGTCGGAATGCGCCGCTTGCCGAATTCAGGAAATCCGACCCGCGCGAGGCGGTTTTCGGCTTTTCGATTCAACTCGGCGCGCGCGTCGGCCTTCGTGCATCGAAAATCTTTTCCCACCGGACTGATCTTAGATCCTTCGCCAGATTATTCCCCTGCCGTCTTCTAACTGTTTGTTTGCAGCTTGCCGCGATCGCCCTCGTGCTGACGGTCGGCCCGCGCGATGCGATCGAATCTCGAGAGTATCGGGCAGTCGACAGCAGCCTGATGTCATCCACAGATACTGTAAATTGCAAGGCCCAGGCGGGCGACGAAGCCCCGACGCATCCGCGCCGTGGGCACGCTCAATGTTGCCTATCCTGTACCGCAGGCGGGCGCGACCTTTTAGCTTTTCTCATCGCAAGCATTCACATCGCTGGTTATTGTTTCGCTCCTGCGGCTTACGGATTGGTCGCGTATTTCACCCATCGCGAATTCTTTCCTCGCGTGCTGGGATGGGCCAGCAGTTGGTCCTCCCGCGCCCCTCCTGTGTCCCTCTGACCTGATCGCCTCCTCAAGGCAGGCCTAGCCACTCTCAGATCAAATCAGGAATGCGGTCCGCGCCGCATAAGGGGATACTCATGTCCTTCAACACTCTATTGCGCGGCGTTTCCGCCAGCGCGGTCGCCCTCGTGTGCTGGTCGTCTATGGCCGAAGCGCAACAAAGTTTGCCTACTATCGACATCGGGGGCCGCACGACTGGAAAGCCCCAGCGCGCACAACTTTCGCGGGGCGCCTCGACGGGCGCGCCACAAGCCGCCGTTTCGCAACCGTCGCCGTCGCAGTCTGCGCCTCAGCCGCTCCTGGGGATTCCACGCCGGCAGGATAGCTACGTCGTCAAAACCACGTCCACCGCGACGAAGATGGCCATTCCAATGATCCAGCTTCCCGCCTCGGTGAAGGTCGTGCCAGGCGAAGTGATCCAGGATCAGAGCATAACCGACATCAAAGGCGCGCTCGAAAACGTCAGCGGCGTGCAATCGGCGCAGACGCAAGGCGGCAACGCCTCCTTCACTCGCATTCGCGGCTTCCAGACGCCGCGAATCTTCCGAAACGGATTATTGGCGGTGTCGCCGACCAACTTTACCGATTTCGGCACGTCGAACATCGAGAGAATCGAGGTGATGAAAGGGCCGGACGCGATGCTCTACGGACGCAGCGATCCTGGCGGATTGATCAATCTCATAACGAAGCGCCCGATCGTCGATCGCATCCACATGGTCCAGCAGCGCTTTGGAAAGTATAACGACTATTTCACCGAATGGGATATGGCCGATTCATTGAACGCAGACAAATCTCTCTTCTATCGGTTCTCGGGCGGCTATTTGAACACCGGCGGATTTGTCGATTTCAGCCGCGCCGAACGTGTGCATGTCAATCCGAGCGTCGCCTGGCATCCGGATGAGGATACGACCTTCGTGGCGGACGTCGAATATTACAATCAGGACTATAGGCCCACTCTCGGCCTGACCATCAATCCCTTCAATACCACGAGGCCGGCGGACGTTCCGGTTTCGCGCAACCTTGAAGGTCCGTACGTGCCGCTGTCCAATAACAACAACGTCTTTGTCGGATCGGAGTTCACGCACCGTTTCAACGACACGTTCACGTTCAAGCAGCGGTTTCTCGCGGCGTTCCTGCATCATGACGACGCCTACTCCAGTCATGCAGGCGTCGATGCGATAGGCAATGTCCTGAAGAATGCCTTCAGTCAGCAGAATGACTCGGAAGTTTACGGAACCAATTTGGATCTGCTCGGGAATTTCGATTTTCTCGGCGCCCATCACGACACGCTGCTCGGATTCGACTATCAGCGCGTCCACTCGATATACGGCAATCAGGGGCGCTTTTTTCCGCCCAATCCTATGCTCACCGTCAATATGTACTATCCGTGGACCAGCAACATCTACACCTCGATCCCTACAGCCTTTTATGACTGGCAACGCGTGTTCGACCGGCCCCGCTTCCTGAACGATCGCCAAGCGAACCTCTCGAACCAGGAAGGTTTCTACTTCCAGGATCACATCACGCTTCTGGACGGGAAAGTGCATATTCTCGGCGGCGGTCGCTTCGACTGGTTCTGGCAAGGCCAGGCGAGAGGCGCCACCGGCGACCTGGCGGAATCCTACATCTACACTCAGCCCTATACCATCAGTCCCTTCGCCACCGGCAATCCCTTTTCCGCCGCCAATCGGCAATACACTTTCTTTGCGCCCACGCGTTTCGACTCGGCCTTCAGTCCGCGCGTCGGATTGCTTGTCCAGCCGGTTCCCTGGGCGAGTTTCTATGGAAGCTGGACGCAGGGGTTTGGACCGAACGTCAACGCCTCGGTCGGCGCTGACCAATTCAATCGGCCCTTCGCGCCGGGGAAGAGCGAACAAATCGAAATCGGCGCCAAGGCGGAGTGGTTCGAGGGACGTCTGTTGACCACATTGGCGTTATACAACCTCACGAAGACGAATATTCCCGTGAGGGACATCACATCGCTGGATCCGACCGCGGTCGTCTTGGTCGGCGCGGCGCGCAGTCGGGGCATAGAACTCGACGCGACGGGGAAGATTCTCGACAATCTCAGCCTGATTAGCAGCTTCACCTATATGGACGCGCGCGTCACCCAGGACAATAACACCGACCCTGTGACCACCACGCTCGGACGCCGCCTGATTGGCGTGCCGCGCTATCAGGGCAGCTTCTGGGCGAAATGGGACATTAAGGAGATTGCCGAGCTCGATGGGTTCAGTCTTGGGTTTGGCGTATTCGTGGTCGGCAACCGCCAGGGCGACGATCAGAGCACCTTCCAGCTGCCCGGCTATGTGCGGCTCGATGCGATGGCCGCTTATAAGTTCAAGGTTATGGGCAACGAGGTGACCGCGCAGCTCAATCTGCGAAACCTCGCCAACACCCGATATTTCGAGTCTGTGGACAACAACTTCTCCACGCCAAGACTCAGCATCTATCCAGGTGCGCCGTTCACGGCCTTCGGAACGGTTAGAGTTGCGTTTTAAGTTGGGGACCACGAAACTCCACTTTCAGGAGATGCGAATTCGAACGCAGTCCAAGGGGGCTCCGTCGTTCCTCGATAGGCTGAGAAGAGCCTGTCCTCTTAGCGCATGCGAGACGGCCGCTGACTGTTTCTGTAACGCTGCGGCGTCGCCATGCGCCGCAAGACCGCCAATCGCGCGACGCGCATAGGGGCCAACATGTCGACGACAATCGGTTCATGGGAAAAGATGGGATTGAACAGGCTCGATCAGGCCGCGTTCTACCGGATGATCTGGCGTTGGCATTTCTACGCCGGGCTCTTCTGCCTCCCCTTTGTAACCATCCTCGCCTTGTCGGGATCGGTTTACCTTTTCAAGCCGCAGATCGACGCCTTTTTCGACCTGCCGTACAATCATATGCCCCTCTCTGCGCCGGCGCGCGGTCTCGACGATCAGGTCGCAGCGGCTCTCGCCGCGGTCCCGCGGTCTCGCATCAAGGGCCTCGAACTGCGCGACGATCCGACCGACGCCGCGCGCGTGCGTGTGGTCGACGCGCAGGGCCAGGAGCAACGCGTGCTGGTCCGTCCGGATACGTTGGAAATTCTGAAGGTCGACGCCGAGAAATGGCGTCTATCGACGCTGATGCGTGACATTCATGGATCTATGCTCCTCGGCGATGCGGGCGCGATCGCGCTAGAACTTGCCGGGGCCTGGGCCATCGTGATGTTATTGACGGGGCTCTATCTTTGGTGGCCGCGCAATTCGATTGGGATCGGCGGCGTATTATACCCGCGCAAGGGCCGTGCGTTCCTGCGCGATCTGCACGCAGTCACGGGACTCTACGTTTCGTTCTTCGCATTGTTTCTGCTCGTCTCCGGATTGCCCTGGACAAAGGTCTGGGGCGAGGCCTTCCGCTGGTCTAAGGGGATCACGGCCCAGCAGCAGGTCAAAATGGACTGGACCACGGGGCCGAGTTCGGCGAAGGCGCAGCGTATGGCGGCCTATCAGGCCGCGCCTCAGGCGCTTGCCGAGGCGTCGAGCGCGCCTGACGCGCATGAAGGACATGAAGGACATGAAGGACATGTAGACCACGCCGCCATGAAGCAGGAGCGCTCGCCCTCGCGCATCGTTGGGTTCGACAGGGTCGCCGCGATCGCGCGAGACGCGCGTCTCGCCGAGCCCGTGATGCTGGCGCCGCCATCTCCCAAGAACCCGAATTGGCTGGTGCGTTCAGAGACGCAAAATCGGCCTCTTCAGGAGACGTTGCATGTCGAGCCCAAAAGCTTTGATGTGATCAAGCGCGAAGACTTCTCTGGCAAGCCGCTCATCGACAAAGTCGTCGGCGTCGGAATCGCGGCGCATGAGGGTCATCTGTTCGGCGTCGCAAATCAGCTGCTCGGCCTTTTCACGGCTTTATCTTTTCTGACGCTCGTCGTGACGTCGGTCCTGATGTGGCTGCGGCGTCGCCCGATAGGCGCATTGGGCGCTCCGCCGGCGCTCGTGACGCCGCCGCGTCTGGCGCCTGCGCTCGTCTTGCTGATTTTGGCGATAGGCGTTTTTCTGCCTACCCTCGGCGTATCGCTCATCCTTGTTCTCGGCTTTGAAGCTACCGCGCGGCGCTTCCTGCCCGGCGTTTCACGATGGCTCGGGCTGACGCCGCGCGCCGCCCCGGTTTGAGACGATTCGAAGCTCAATGCTGCTCGCTGCATCCGAAAGCATCGCATGGCTTTAAAAGACGTGTGAGCGACATAATCGCGCCGCTCACCTGAAACCGAAACGCCGCCGCATCCCGACAAGCTTTCGAGGCTCTACTGCGGGAAGTGCTCCACATGCGTTTCAGCGGTGCGGCCAAAGTAGAGTACGCGGCGGCCCGAGAAGGACACGATGTAGCCCGCGCATCCTAAGGCCTTCACATTCTTGCAGAAGGCGGCATAGGAATAGCCAGGCGGATTGGTCTGCGCCCATTTGACCTGAGCCGAAACGCCCGCTCCGTCGAACTGCGCGGCGATCACTCCGTCCGACGGGCGGTTTTCCAGCACAACGCTCTCCCCATCCGCCAGGAAATAGGTGGTGGCGTTACGGCGGTAATCGACGAAATAGCCCTCAAAGCCAGCTTTTATCAGCGTTCCGACGATGTCCGGAAACGCCATCGTCTTATCGTAGGCTGCGTTCAGGCAGTTTTGAGCAATAGAGATCCGCTGCGCTTGCATCGCGCCATCCTTCTCGTCTGTATATTGCGTCCTTCTACCGATCACGTCAGTCGATCGGCGCCTTCGTCAGTTTGCGTTCGGATACGATTTTCATGAGAAGCGCTCTCAAGGCGCGCTGCTCGTCGGGCGCAAGCATCTTGAAGAAAGCGGCGTCGTTCGCATCCGCGATCGCCGCCAGCGCTGGGACCAGCGCCCGGCCGGCTCGCGTGAGAGCCAGCACCTGAGCCCGCCGATCCGTCGGATTTGCCTCATGCTCCACAAGGCCCTTCTCGCCGAGGCGCTCCGCGAGCTTCGAGATTGCCCCCCTGGTCATGCCCATGCGCTCCGCGAGCATTGACGGCGCAATGCGGTCAGCGTCGTAGAGCACTCTCAGAAACACCCATTCCGCTACGGTGACCCCCTCTTTTTCCACTTGCCGTGCGAAATTTTGCGATACAGCGTTGGAAACCGCTCTTAGCCAATAGCCGAGGTGGTGGTGGAGATCCGATGGGGGCTTGTCGTTTGGCACAGGCGCTCTGTTGACTAGGAAACTGCCTGAAAATCGTTTCCTAGTCAACAAGTAGCTTCGGCTGCAGGCTTTGCGGTACGTATCTACACGGCGTACGCTTGGCGGTCCCGCATCCACGCTGGCGCGCCACTCAAATCGTGAAAGGCGGCGCGTCGGCGAAATGTTTGCGATAGAATGCGCCAAGCCATCCTGTCGCCGGTCAGAGCGAAGTCGCCGTCATCGCAGCAGTCCGCGGCAAGTTCAGCAACTTTCCGCCACTCGTCGGTGGTCGGCGAGAGCCAGATCTCCTCTGGGGTCCGATCATCGGTGGAGAGCGACAGAATCGCATGCACGATGACCAGATGGGCGCGGGGATGTTCAGCCCACCACGCTGATGACCTAAAGGGCAGACTCACTTTTTCGCCCATCGCCCTTGCTCCTTCGCCGGTGCTCACTGCCGCGAAGCCGGGGAGTGTCCACGAAATGGGCGTTGCGATCGACGAAAGCAATTTTTTGGATTTATTTCGTCTTGAAGGTGGAAGCCGAACGTATTCTCAGGCCAAATACGGGCCGAAATGTTTTTCCCTCGAAGGCCGGCCGAGGGCTCAACGTCGCTCAGTTCTTCCCGCGTTACAGCTTGTATTTTCGCCCATATGCGCTAAATATTGAACATCGAGTTTCGGCCGAATGATCTTGCTTCCGCTCCCTTGGCGCGTCGGCTTCTGACTTCCTCTCCAGAACTTCGATCCCCAAGCGCCACGCAATCTTGCATGGCGCAGACAGCTGTTCTCGAAAGGACATGTCATGCAGACCGGTATCGTAAAATGGTTCAACGCCCAAAAAGGCTTTGGCTTCATCCAGCCGGAGTCCGGCGGCCCGGACGTATTCGTCCACATCAGCGCGGTTGAGCGCGCAGGGTTGATGGGCCTCGCCGAAGGCCAGAAGCTCAGCTACGAAATCGCCATTGATCGTCGTAGCGGAAAGTCTTCGGCCGATCAGCTGCAGGTCGCAGCTTAATCATCTTCCCGGCCCCTGGTGGTCCGGCCGCAACGCGGCCGATCGCCGGGGCCGGCGAGTTCCTTTGAAAGAGGAACGAGACTCTATTCAACGTCCGCGCCAGATGGCGCAGCAGTGGACGTTGAGCGCGAGGCCCATTCATACGGAGGGGCGGACATGGCTAAAGGCCAACGGCGCAGTAATCGCGAAGCGAAAAAGCCCAAGAAAGACAAAACCCGCGACGGGGGTGCGGCGGCGGTCGTTAAGGATTCGTCCTGGCTGACCGTTGAAAAGCTCCAGGCGCGTGAAGCCGACGCGAAGCGACGGCGGTAAGTCGAGCGCATGGCGGGCTCATCCGCCTGAATGCGCTCATGACGAACACTCGAGGAGCGCCTCCACATGACCAATGACAACGACACGATCCGAAGCTTTCGGCGTCCGGCGCAAAGGCTTACCGCTGTCCCATCGCATAAATTCGCGATCGGGGTTCGCGTGATCCAAAAATTCGGCGCCGCGACGGGGACGGATTCGTTCAGCATCTCCCGCCATCTGCCAGACGCCGGCGCCGGCCTGCAGTACCGGATGAAGAGAGAACGCGATGGGCAGGAAAGGGTCGCCGTAGAATCCGCTCTCGAACTCGTCGCGCGGGAAGACTTCATGCAATAACTTCTGGAGGCGATCGATGGACGCGAAGCAATATACAACGGAAGCCGCCCTCTATTTTTCCAAAGCGGCCCATTCGAATTCAAAATCCCTCAATTTTCGGCGCTTCGAGCACGCCTCGGAGGCTATTCGCTTCGCCGTAGAGGAGCTTACGCCAAAGGCTCTCGCCGGCTGCTCCCTCGAAGTGGATGAGCAGCACTTTTTCGGCCGCGAGATTCGGCCGCTTTACGACAGCGAAGATTATCCGTTACGTCGCCGGTGATGTAGAGCCGCGAGTATCGCGCCTGAGAAGGCCGCGCCTGAAGTCGGATTGAAAAATCTTGCTAGAGCGCGGCGTCGCACCACCCGCGGCGTGGTCGTCGGGTCCCCTCCTTAAGCTGCTCAGCGTTCGCACGCCTCGTCCCTTCGAAGCGTGGCGCCCTATCTGTTCTTGCAAGCGCGATCAGGCGGAAGGCCTGAGCGCAAGTGAGGATCAGAACAATGGCCGAGACACCGAAGACGGCTGAGAGATACGCCAAGCCATACGCCAAGCCATACGCCACGACCGACGCAAAGACCTCTGACGACATCAGCGGCGCGACGGCTCCACTCGCCTTTGCCGGAATCGGCTCCGCACTGGCCGCAGGTTTGGGCGTCGCCGCGGCAGGACTTTCCGTTGCATTCATGTGCGCCATCGCCGGCGCGATCGGCGGAGCGGTCCTCGGCGTGTGGGTCAACCGCCGCTGAGGCATTTTTCTGCGGAGGGCTTAGAGAAACCACACGATCCTCTATCCACGAGGGGCGCGTGCGGAGGCGCACATTCGCGCGGTTCTGAAACGGGTAGCGTTCTCTTCAGCAAAACAACAGGAGGACGTCATGTCGAAATTTACCAGCGCGTTTGTCGGAGCCATCATCGGATCGGTCATCTTCTTCGGAGTCGGCGCCGGTTTGGCTCATGCCCATACTGCGCCTCAGCAGACCGGATCTGTTGTCTATGTCGAGGCGCCTTAAGCGCGCCTCGCCGACTACGCTCGAAACAGCAGATGGTCGAGGGAGATCGCGCCGGGCCCACGGGCGATCAACACGGTGAGGATCGCCATCCAATAGGCATGAACCGTCCACCATGCATCGGGATAGACGAAGATCTGGATGACGATTGTCATCGCCAGAAGAATCAACGCCGACAAGCGCGTCAAAAGCCCAAGCACGAGCAGCAGCGGCAGGACGAATTCGAGGCCGCTCGCCACATAGGCGGCGGCGGTCGGCGAAATGAGCGGCAGTTTATATTCGTCGGCGAACAGCGCGAAGGTCGCGCTGCGCACGGCTGCCGGGATCTGGAACGACAGATCAAGGCCGAAAAATTCGCGGCCTAGAGTTGGTCCTTCAATCTTTGTCTGACCGGAGACGAAGAACGGATGCGCGGCGACGATCCGCAGAAACAGCGCGATCAGCGAGTAGGGGATTGCATCCAACCAGCGTGCGATCTTTCTTATGAAATTCATTGCGTTCAAGCTCCATCAATGATCGCTGCGGCCACGCCAAAACGCGTTTTTTTTGAGTTCAGTGCGCGACGCTGAGGGCCACGAAGGCTCCAGTCAAGAGAAGCTCGCGCAAGCAATCGATCAGTTTGAAATCCGCCGCGACGGCGGTCGCCGCGTTCATGGCCTCGCCGAAGGTTCTTCCGTTCCTGAGCGCGTCCACGAAAGCCGATCCGCCGACGGGAAGAGCCGCTACCTTGATCGCCAGCTCAGGACGAACGACAAGCGCCTCTTCGCCGTGGTCCAGCTCCACTGGCGTCATCTCGTCGTCCGACATGTGCCGTCGCCAGATCGAAACGATTGGATACGCGGACGCCACGACATGCGTCGAGGGATGCAGAACAGCCGTTGCGCTGTCTAGTCGCTCGTGTGGGAAGGCGCGCAGGAAATCCAATGGCAGCGGCGCGGCGTCAGCGGCGTGATAGGCGGCGCCCACGGCATATTCCAGCCGCGCGACGTCCGGAAGATAAGGAAGTTCGCGCGCCGGCTCAAATTCCGAAACGAATGCCGGAAACGCGTCGCCATACTCGAAAAGCATCGGCGTGCGCGGAAGGCGCTCGCGGACATAGCATTGCGCCATAGCGCGAAAAAATTCATCGCCGACCAACTGCGCGCAAATTGGAAAGCGCTCCGCCAGCGCGTCGACCAGTCCGACGCACACATTGTTGCGATAGACGGCGAACCGTCGCTCTGGCGGAAAGCCGCCGGGGGTTTCGAGCTCGTTGGGCGGCGGCAGCTCTGGCTCGAGCAGCGCGCGGACAAATGCGGCTTGATCGACGTCAGCCGAGGTCGTCATGAAGCGCCTCCGATTTTAAGCCATCTTCAACAACACGCCGCCGCCTTTCAAGGAACGCCTCCGCTTGCGTGGCTTGCGCCAAGAGGGTCGGCCAGGAGGGAACGTCATTGTCCCATTCGATCAGCGTCGCGACCGGTCCGCATCGCGCCAGCGCGCGATCATAGAGTCGCCAAACCGCGTCAGCGACGGGCGCGCAATGCGCGTCGATCAGCAGAGGCGCGGCGACTTCATCGACATCCTCGGCATATCCGGCAAGATGAATCTCTTCGACGTAGGACATCGGGAAGGCGTCGATATAGTCCTCCGCCGAATAAGCGAGGTTCGTTGCGCTGACATAGACGTTGGTTACGTCGAGCAGCAGCCGGCAGTCCGTGCTGCGCACCACCTCGCGCAGGAATTCGATCTCCGAATATTCCGAGGATCGGAACCGCAGATAGGCCGCTGGGTTTTCGAGGAGGATCGGCCTGCCGAGCGCCTCCTGGAGCTCATCCACATGAGCGACGACATGCGCCAATGTCGTCGCGTTATAGGGCAGGGGCAGCAAGTCGTTGAGAAATCGCGCGCCCAGCGTCGACCAGGCGAGATGTTCGGAGAACGCGGCCGGGTCATAGCGATCGACGAGCGTCTTTAGGCGGCCAAGATGCTCGCGGTCGAGGGGTTCAGCGCCGCCGACGGAAAGGCCGACGCCATGGATCGAGAGCGGCGAATCTTTACGCAAACGCATCAGCTGCGCATGCGGAGTGCCGCCGGCGCCCATGTAATTCTCGGCGTGGATTTCGAAAAAACCGACATCGCGCGCCTCGGCCTCGATCTCGGCGAGATGCACGCTCTTGAAACCGACTCCCGCGCGGGCGGGCAGCGAGGACGCTGCGCGCTCACGGCGATGTTCGGGGGCGGAATGCGCGCCCATGCCGGCCTCAGTGCGAAATCGGCTCGAGGCTGCCCTTGCCCTTGGGCGTCACGATAGACGTGCACGTGCCCTTGGGAACATATTTCCATGCGTCGCCTTGATAATTGGTCTTTGACGTTCCCGCGCAGCTGGTTCCCGGGCCTGCCGCACAATCATTCTTGCCCTTCAGGGAGACGCCGAAGCACTTTTCCTGGTCGTTCGCGGCCTTCGCCGTTTCCGCCAGAGCGACAGCCGTCGCGAAGGCGCCGGCGATCGCAAAGGCGGCGCAAAGCTTCTTGTCCGACATTCTGATCTCCCTCTGCTTGCGTCCGATCATCCATAAAGGAGCAATCGGTTGAACCTGACGTATTTGGCGTGCAATTCAAGACGACCGTTCGCCGTCTCAAGGGTCAATTTCGTCGCGACGGCGTCAAAGGTTACAGCCGAAAGCGTTCATCGAAAACTACGAAAAAGTCGAGTAGGGTGAGATGGCGCGCGGACGCTTGATCGATTAGAGCTGGCAGATTCGCAGCGGACATGAGCGAATTGAGCGATACGTCGAACGATCGGGAAAGTCGGTGGCGCGCGCTGATGACATCGGCGCAGGACGGCGATCATGCCGCGTATGGCGAGCTCTTGTCAGATCTTTTTCCCGTTTTGCGCCGGTTCGTCGTGCGAAAATGGCCGAACGCGCATGACACGGAAGACGTGGTTCAGGAAATCCTGGTGTCCATTCACACGGTGCGCCAGACCTATGATCGCCGGCGTCCGTTTACGCCCTGGCTGATGACCATCGCGGCGCGGCGCGTCGCCGACGCCGCACGTAGTCGTTACGCACGAGGCGCCAACGAAACGACGGTCGATATTTTGCCTGAAACCTTTGACGGCGACGGCGCGAACTCCGAACAAGAGACGACGGACGATCGCGAGGCGCTTCGCAGAGCCATGGCGATCCTGCCGGCTGGCCAGCGCCAGGCGATTGAACTGGTCAAGATACAAGGTCTTTCGCTGGACGAAGCGTCTCAGGTCACGGGGAAGAGCGTCGGTTCGCTGAAAGTCGGAATCCATAGAGCCATCAAAGCGATGCGGCAGGCCCTGGAGCGGATTGGCTAAGCGGATGTTGAACCGAGACCTGATCGAAACTCTGACCGCCAATTGCGCGCCCATACGCCCGCTCGCGCATCCGGCGTGGCGCGCGCTCGTTTGGTTTGCGGTTTCGCTCTGTTATGTCGCGATCGTGGTGGCGGCGATGGGGGTGAGGCCCGACTTTGTCGCCAAGATCGCCGACCCGCAGTTTGCGACGGAATTGGCTGCGGCGTTCCTGACGAGCGTCGTGGCCGCAGCGGGCGCCTTCAGCGCGGGCTGTCCGGCGCGCCCGATGTGGGAACGGTTCGTCGCCGGATTGTTCTTCTTGCTCTGGGCAGGCGCGCTTGCCGTTGGATGCTGGAGGGACGTCAACGCCTTCGGCGTGTCCGGTCTCCTGTCGCATTCGGACATCTATTGCCTGCCCACCATTCTCGCCATCAGCATCCCGGCGGCGGTATTGATCCTGTCGATGGTCAAGCGCGGCGCGCCCATTGCGCCATTCGTGACGATTGGACTTGCCGCTCTCGCATCGACGGCCCTGGCGGCGGCGGCGCTACGTCTGTCTTTCAGACAGGACGCGGCAGTGTCGGTCTGCATCTGGCAGTTCGGTTCCGTCGTCCTGCTGACGGGAATCGCTTCGCTGTTCGGCCGGGCGCTCCTGCACTGGACCATGCGCGACGAGTTGATCGCGTCGTTTCAAGCGCATCGCCGCTGACGACGGCTCTTCTTGGCTGAGGAAATCGCCGGCCGGCGCGGAACGGACGAAGAAAACGCATCCGTCCGCGCCGCTTGGCTTACATCTCGGCGATCTTGCCGCCCTTCGCCTCGCAAGCCGCTGCTGATTTTTCAGGCAACCACCCCTGACCCTTGCATGAGTTCATGCCCTTGCAGGCGTTGTTCGCGGTCTTGCAGAGGCTCGTCCCCTTGCAGGAATTGATTCCGGCGCAGTGGACAGACTTGCTCATTTTTTTGGCGAGCGCCGGCGCGGGCGCCCCGCCGCTCAGAACCAGGGCGATCGCCGCGGCGGCCATTGAGGCGCCCGAAACGCTTTTGACGTTCATTTCCATCTCCTTGAAAATCTGCTCGCGGACGAGCGTTCCAGGTTCACGGGGAACCTACGGACGCTATTCGTCGCCGCTACGAATAAGGTTACAGCCGTGTGTCCCGAAGGATGGGCGGTCCCTTTGGCAGCCGCGCGGGCAAGAGCGACGCGCCCGCTCCGCCCTGCGTCTCTAAAAAGTCCGTTGCGAAAAACTTCTGCAGTATCGCGGATTTGATCGATTGGAGATCACGCTGATCAGCTGAATTCGGAGAAGATTAGTGACAGGCATATACTTTGCTGTGACAATTAATTCGATTTTGGGATCAGTTCCGCAGTCGAGAAAAATTTGGAGACGCCGTGTATCCACCCCTCCGCGGCTTTTTGCGCCGCTGCCATGAACAGTTCGCCGCCGATGATTCCGGCGCGGTCGCCAATTACATTCCGGAATTGACGAGGGCCAACCCAGCGCATTTCGGCGTCAGCCTCGCAACGATCGACGGCCATGTCTATGAAGTCGGCGACAGTTCCACGCCGTTTACGATTCAGTCGATATCGAAGGCCTTTGTATTCGCGCTCGCCCTCGAAACGCTTGGCCACGAGCGCGTCGAGTCGGTGATCGGCGTCGAGCCTAGCGGCGAAGCTTTCAATTCGATTCGACTGACGGGCGACAACAAGCCGTTCAATCCCATGGTCAACGCTGGAGCGATCGCCTGTTCCGGTTTGATCCATCAGCATGAAGGCGACGGCGCTTTTGACCTCATCCATCGGACGCTGAGCCGCTTCGCAGGACGCGAACTCGACGTCGACGAAGCGGTGTTCGCCTCGGAACGCGCGACCGGCGACAGGAACCGCGCTATCGCCTGGCTGCTTCGTAATTATTCGGTGCTCGGCGACGACGTCGACGCCGTCCTGGACGTCTATTTTCGTCAATGCGCCGTGCTCGTCACCGCGCGCGATCTGGCGGTCATGGCGGCGACGTTGGCCAACTGCGGCCGCAACCCGCTCACCGGCGAGCAGATCATTTCCTCTTACGTCGTGGCGCGCACGCTCTCGGTGATGACGAGCTCCGGCATGTACGACTATGCCGGCGAGTGGATCTATCGGGTGGGAATTCCCGCAAAGAGCGGGGTCGGCGGCGGAATCATCGCCGCCCTTCCGGCGCAACTGGGGCTCGGCACCTTTTCGCCGCGGCTCGACAGTCATGGCAACAGCGTCCGCGGTCTAAAGGTCTGCGAGGCGCTATCGGCGCATTTCGGATTGCATGTGCTCAATCGCAGCGACGATGTGCGCACCTGCATCATTAGCGATTACAACGCAGCCGGTGTTTCCTCGCGCCGCAACCGACAGAATTTCGAGCTGGCGATTCTTCAGGAGCGCGCAAGCGACATTCGGGTGATCGAACTCGTCGGCGCGCTCTCATTCGCCGCAATGGACTACGTCTCGCGCAGGCTGGATGGCGAAGGGCCGCCAGGCGAGCTGCTGATTTTGGACTTTCGACGCGTTCCGAGCGCGACGACCGCCGCTGCGCGACTCCTGGCGGAAGCGCTCGCTGGCCTCGCCGCCCGCGGCGTCACCCTCATCGTCGCCGGCTTTGAAAAGGCGTCGCAGCTCTGGCAGGCGATACACGCAGAGCGCAACGTTCTGCCGAAGTTGCGTCATTTTTCGCTGCTCGACGACGCAATCGAATGGGCCGAAGATCAGGTGATCTATCGCTATGGCGGCTTCGAAGGCCTGGCCAAGACGACCCATCTCAGCGAACAAGCGCTGCTCGCTGGTCTGTGTTCGGATGAAATAGACCACATCGCGGCGATCGGGCTCGCGCGTGCTTTCAAAACCGGCGAGCGGATCATCGCCGCCGGAGATCCCGCGGCCTCGCTGTTCTTTCTGCAAAGCGGCATGGTCAGCGTGAAACTGCGCAGCGGCGCGCGATTGGCGTCGATCTCGCCGGGCATGGCATTCGGCGAGATGGCGCTCATCGAACGCGAGCGCAGCGCAGACGTGTGGGCCGACACGGCGGTGCAGTGCCTCGAATTGCCGCTGAGCGCCTATGCTTCGTTTCGCAAGAGCCATCCAGCAAGCGGAGAGCTGATCATGCGAAATCTCGCAGCGTTATTGGCAAGGCGCCTGGTGCTTGCAAACGCCAAAGTCGACCTGCTCAGCGCCTATTGATGTGCTACGCCGCGCTCTTAGGCGTCATGCTTGGGGCTGTGGCCGCCTGCAGGAGCATGGCGCGCGTCTCGTCAACCGAGAACACTCTGGTGAGGCGATTGCGGCTCAGATGCCCTGCGGCGACGTCCGCGATCTCAATAGCTGCGGCGGTGGTTTCATCGGGCGCTTCGAAGAGCGCGAATCCGTCATATTCTGCGCCAGGCGTGTAATATAATCCGACGAGGCGGCCGCCGAAGTGCTCAAGAAGCGCTTCTGAAGCCGCAGCGCGGTCCTGGGGCGCCTTGATGAAGGTGGCCCAAGCGGCAGGGGAATAGGCAAACTGCGCCAGGAACAAGGGCATGTGGTTAGCTCCTCCGTCCGGAGGCGGCAGTTTGCGCGTTTCGGCAAAGCTTGGCAACGCTGGGCGGGAGAGGCGCTGCACAGCGCGATTCGCCTTCCGCTAGCGCTGTCCTTACTGCGTGCCAGCGTTATGCGCCGGTCAAGAATGGCCGGTTCAATGCGAACGTCAAAACCGGAGGTGAGATGCTGTTGACTTTTGTGGCGACGCGCGGCGGCGATGGTCACGGGAGAGTCGCAAGCGCATTGTTTAAAACGCTCGCGGCATTGGTGTTTCTCGCCCAATCAGCGGGGGCGCGCGCAGAGGGTCCATCCCCCGAAGTGGTTGTCTCCCGCCCGCTCGCCAGGACGATTCCGCGCTGGGACGAATATACGGGTCGTTTCGAGGCCTTGAAGCAGGTCGAGGTGCGCGCCCGCGTCTCCGGCGCTCTGGAGAAGATCAATTTCACCGATGGGCAGTTCGTTAAAGCCGGCGACGTCCTTTTCGTCATCGATCAGCGGCCGTATCAGATCGCGGTCGACAGCGCCCGTGCGGAACTCACGCGGGCGCAGGCGCAAGCCGTGGCGTCGATCCGCGATTATGCACGCGCTCAGGAAATGACGCAGGGTCGCACCATCACCGCGCGCGACGTCGATCAGCGCAAAGCGAGCAATGATATCGCCAGGGCGCAGGTTTTGAGCGCCGAAGCCGCGCTTCGCAACGCGGAACTCAATCTGGAATGGACGCAGGTCCGCGCGCCGATCGCCGGGCGCGTGTCGGACCGTCGCGTCGATTCGGGCAATCTCGTTCAGGGCGGACAGGCGGATGCGACTTTGCTCACGACGATCGTGACGCTCGATCCCATTCACTTCATCTTCGACGCCTCCGAGGCCGACTACATTCGCTATGCGCGCTCTGCGGAGCGCCAGAAAGAAAATTCGCGCCAGTTTAAAAATCGCGTTTCGGTGCGGCTTGCCGACGAGACCGAGTGGACCCGCAGCGGCGTCATGGACTTCATGGACAATCAGCTCAATCGGCGCTCCGGCACGATCCGCGGCCGGGCCGTCTTCGACAACAAGGACTATTTTCTGACGCCCGGCACGTTCGGGCGCCTGCGCCTGTTCGGCGGCGACGTCTCCGCGCTGCTCATTCCCGATGCTTCCGTCGTCTCCGATCAGACGAGCAAGACCGTGCTTGTCGTGTCCGACGACAACAAGGTCATCGCCAAATCGGTGAGTCTCGGCCCCATTCACAATGGTCTGCGTGTGATCCAATCCGGCCTCGACGCGAAGGATCGGATCGTGATCGGCGGGCTCGCAAATCCAATGGTTCGATCCGGCGCGACCGTTCAGCCCAAGGAAGGCGAAATCAAGGAAGCGCCAGTCGCGGTCAGCGACCGCTAGACGTCGAGATCAGGAACCCTATGCGCATTTCGCACTTCTTCATCGAGCGGCCGATCTCTGCGGCGGTGCTTTCCGTGCTTCTGACGCTTGCGGGAGCGATTGCGCAAGGCGCGCTTCCCGTCTCCGAATATCCGGAGATCGCGCCGCCGACGGTGAATATCAGCGCCACCTATCCCGGCGCGTCGGCGGACGTGATCGCCGAGACTGTGGCGTCGCCCATCGAGCAGGAGGTCAATGGCGTCGACGACATGCTCTACATCACGTCGCAATCGACAGGCGACGGACGCGTGTCGATCGACGTCGTGTTCAAGCCGGGCGTCAATATCGATCTCGCGCAGGTGCTTGTTCAGAACCGCGTCGCCATCGCCAATCCGCGCTTGCCGGAGGAGGTGACGCGCTTCGGCGTCGTCGTGAAGAAAGCCTCGCCGGATCTGATGATGGTCGTCCATCTGCTGTCGCCCGACGGCTCGCGCGACCAGCAATATATTTCAAATTACGCGACGCTTTACGTGAAGGACGCCATCGCCCGAATCGACGGGGTCGGCGACGCGCGCCTCTTTGGCGCGAGAGACTATTCGATGCGCGTCTGGCTCGATCCGGCGAAAGTCGAGGCGCGCGATCTGACGGCGGGCGACGTCATCGCCGCGCTGCGCGGAGCCAATCTGCAAGTCGCCGCGGGCGCGGTCAATCAGCCGCCGGCGGCCTCGGCGGGCGCCTTCCAGCTTTCGGTGCAGACTCTGGGACGGCTCAGCACGCCGGAGCAATTCGGCGACATCGTCATCCGCGCCGACGCCGACGGCCAGATTTATCTGCGCGACATCGCGCGCATCGAATTCGGCGCGCAGGATTATACGCTCAACGCCTATCTCAACCACGACGTTGCGACGGCGCTCGGCATCTTTCAGCGTCCCGGCTCGAACGCCTTACAAACCGCCGAAGCCGTCAAGCAGGAGATGGAGCGGCTCAAGAAGAACTTCCCTGCCGGCGTCGATTACACGGTCGTCTACAACCCCACCGAATTCATCCAGCAGTCGGTGGACGAAGTTGTCCATACGCTGCTCGAGGCCATCGTCCTCGTCGTCCTCGTCGTCATCCTGTTCCTGCAGACGTGGCGCGCGGCGATCATTCCCGTCGCGGCGATCCCGGTGTCGCTGATCGGCAGCTTCGCCGTGATGAAGGCCGCCGGCCTCAGCTTCAACACGCTCTCGCTCTTTGGTCTGGTGCTCGCCATCGGCATCGTCGTCGACGACGCGATCGTCGTCGTGGAGAATGTCGAGCGCTATCTCGCGCAAGGGCTCTCGCCCAAGGAAGCCGCGCACAAGACCATGGATGAAGTCGGCGGGGCGCTGATCGCGATCGCGCTCGTGCTCTGCGGCGTGTTCATCCCGACCGCCTTCATCAGCGGCTTGCAAGGCGCCTTCTATAAGCAGTTCGCCATCACCATCGCGAGCGCCACGCTGATCTCAGCCTTTGTTTCGCTGACGCTGTCGCCGGCGCTGGCGGCGATGTTGTTGAAGCCGCATGATGTGGAGGAGGAGGAGAAGACGCATCGGCTGAGCTGGGCGCATGCGCCGCTTCGGCGCTTCTTCGACGCCTTTAATTCTGTGTTCGACAGGGTGTCGACGGCATATGGCGCGGCGACGGGCCGCCTCGTGCGGCTTGGCGTCGTCATGCTCGCCGTCTATGCGATCCTCATCTTTTTCGCCTTCGATCTGCTGCGCCGAACGCCGACCGGCCTTATTCCGCAACTCGATCGCGGCTATGTGATCGCCGCTTTCCAATTGCCGCCCGGGGCGACGCTCGATCGCACGGATAAGGTCATGCGTGCGGCGACCGACATTATTTTGAAACGTGCGGGCGTGAAGGACGCCGTCGTTTTCACCGGCTTCGATGGCGCGACATTCACCAATGCGCCGAACACCGGCGTGATCTTCGTCACGCTGGAGGCCTTCGAAGAACGTGCGAAAAAGGGGCTGTCCTCCGCGCAGATCCAAGCCGACCTTTACGGCCAATTGTCCAAGCTGAACGACGCCTTCGTCTTCGTGCTGGCGCCGGCGTCGGTTCCTGGCATCGGCACCGGCGGCGGCCTTAAGGGCTATGTGCAGGATCGCGCCGGGCGTGGACTTCCCGCGCTCGAAGGCGCGACGTGGGCGCTGGCCGGCGCGGCCGGTCAGTCGGGAGAATTTACTCAGGCGTTCACGCTGTTCAACACGCGCACGCCGCAAATCTTCGCCGACGTCGATCGCACGAAGGCCGAACTCATCGGCGTGCCGATCTCGCGCGTTTTCGAGACGCTTTCGGTCTATCTTGGCTCGACCTTCGTCAACGACTTCAATGTCCTTGGACGCACCTACCGCGTCATGGCGCAGGCGGATGATCCTTTTCGCCTGACGCTGCGCGACATCGCCAATCTAAAGACCCGCAGCGCCTCGGGCGCGATGGCGCCGATCGGCGCGGTGGCCACCTTCCGCGACGCGACGGGGGCGTTCCGCGTGCCGCGCTACAATCTCTATCCGGCCGCCGAGGTGCAGCTCAATCTCGCGCGCGGCGTCTCCTCGGGCCAGGGCATCGCGGCGGTCGAGAAGCTCGCGGCGGAGAAGCTGCCGCAGGGATTCGGCTTCGAATGGACCGAAATCGCCCTGCAGGAGAAGCTTGCCGGAAACACCGCGGCCGTCGCCTTTGGCCTCGCGGTGGTGTTCGTCTTTCTGCTGCTCGCCGCGCTGTATGAGAGCCTGCTGCTGCCGGTTTCGGTGATCCTCATCGTGCCGATGTGCATTCTCGCGGCGATGCTCGGGGTCGTCTCACGGGGGCTCGATCGCAACATATTGGTCGAGATCGGGCTGGTCGTGTTGATCGGCCTCGCGGCGAAGAACGCCATCCTCATCGTCGAATTCGCCAAACAGGCGGAAGACGCCGGCCAATCCAAATTCGACGCCGCCGTCACCGCGGCCCGCACGCGGCTTCGGCCCATTTTGATGACGTCGCTGGCGTTTATTCTCGGCGTGCTGCCGCTCGCCGTTGCGCAGGGCGCCGGCGCCGAAATGCGTCAATCCATCGGCACGGCGGTGTTTTTCGGCATGCTCGGCGTGACGCTGTTTGGCCTCGCGTTCACGCCGACCTTTTACGTGGTCGTACGCATCTTCGCGCGATATTTCCAGTCGGGGAGCGCCCGCGAGTCCACGCCGGCGGCCGCAAGGTCTGGCGAGAGTTTCGCGCAAGAGATCGGCTTGCACGAAGCAAAAAAGATTAATCTGGGCCGAGCCAAGAGGTGGCTCGACGACCTTCGGCGCAGGCTTCAATGACCCAAGCGCGGCGCAGAGCCGCGCCTGGCGCAGACTTATTGGAAATGTTCTTCGCGCAGCTTCGTGCTCTGCGTCGGGGCGAATTCGCGACGGCAGGCGGGGCTCAATCGCGCGATGTTCTGCTGCAGACAGGACTCGATCTCATCGACGAAGGGAATGTCGGAGCTGCAAAATCTCATGGCGTCGCCCATGCAGTCGGAACGCTCCTGAGTTGTGCCCTGAGCCGAGGCGGGCGTCGCGGCGGCGAACGCCAAGAGAAACGGGAAGAGAAACGAGAACGGAATGAGCTTACGCATGTTGATCCTTTCACACCTAAGCGTCTGTGATGCGCAAATATAAGCGTAGAACCGTTCTTGAGAAAAGCAAAGCGGTTCAACTAAGCTTTTCTTGTTCATCGTAACTTCGCGATGGCGCTGGGATTTGTTCGGCAAGGGCGGCGCGGGCGAAACGCAAAAGGTCGTCGAGCGAGGGATTGGACAGGGCGTCGCCTGACGGTTCGAAACGCACGACGGGATCGCGCGTGCAGAGCCGCAGACAGTCTCGCGTCGTAACGACGAGACGGCCGGAAGCCAGTTCATTCGAAAAGGCCTGGGCAAAAGACGTCTCGACCGACGCGAGCAGCATGCGGCCTTTCCCTTCGGCGTCGCAGCGTGGGCCGACGCAGACGAGGAGACGCACGGGGCCAGCGTTCACGGCGCTTAATAGATTAGGTGTTGCGCGCACAGCGCCGCGACGTCTTTGCGGACAGCTTCGATCAACGCGTCATCCTCCGGATTTTTCAGCACCCGGTCGATCCATCCGGCAATCCTTTCGAACTCGGCGGCGCCGAAGCCGCGCGTCGTTCCGGCGTTGCTCGAAAGGCGCAGGCCCGACGGCGCCTCGGGCGGACGCGGATCGAAGGGGATCATATTCTTGTTGACGGCGAGGCCGGCGCGCTCCAGCGCCTTGGCGGCGACATCGCCGGTGAGTTCGCGCGCGGCAAGATCGACGAGCATCATTCCCATATCCGTGCCGCCGGTGACGATGCGCAGTCCGGCATCTGCAAGAGCGCGCGCCAGCGCCCGCGCATTGTCGATCACCGCACGGTTGTAGGCTGTAAATTCCGGCCGCAAGGCTTCGCCAAGGCACGCCGCCTTGCCGGCGACGCCATGCAGCAGCACCGAGCCCTGCACGCCAGGAAATACGCCCGCGTTGATCGGCTTGCTTAAGCCCTCGTCGTTCCACAGCACCATGCCGCCGCGCGCGCCGCGCAGCGATTTGTATGTCGTCGTCGTCACGACATGCGCATGGGGCAGGGGATCAGGATAGAGGCCGGTCGCGACGAGGCCGGCGAAATGCGCCATGTCGACGAGGAGATAGGCGCCGACCTCGTCGGCGATCGCGCGCATCGACGCGAAATCGATGGCGCGCGCATAGGCGGAGCCGCCGGCGACGATCATGCGCGGCTTTTCGCGCCGCGCGAGATCGCGCACCTCGTCAAGATCGATGCGTTCGGACTCGCGGCTGACGCCATAGGAGACGATTCTATAATCGCGCCCGGTCAGCGTCGCCGGATGGCCGTGGCTGATGTGGCCGCCAGCGGCGACGTTCATCGAGAGGATCGTATCGCCGAGCTTCAGAAGGCCAAGAAACACGCCGGCGTTGGCGTTGGAGCCCGAATGCGGCTGCGCATTGGCGAAGCGGCAGTTGAAGAGTTTCTTCGCGCGCTCGACGGCGAGGGCCTCGATGGCGTCGGCGAATTGCGCGCCGCCATAATAGCGCGCGAAGGGCAGGCCCTCGACGGTCTTGTTGGTGAGGATCGAGCCCTGCGCCTCCAGCACCAGCCGCGAGACAATATTTTCGGAGGCGATGAGCTCGATGCCGTCCTGCTGGCGCCGCAACTCCCCGGCGATGGCTGACGCGAGCTCGGGATCGGCGGAGAGGCCGGCGGTGAAATCGTGATCGTGTAGGGTCGCAGTCGCAGACAAAGACTCTCGATCTCCAATGGATTTGTTCCCCTTAACATCGCGCTCCGGGAAAATCGATCGACGCTGGACGCCGTATTCGGGCCTGTCGGGGCGCGTCGCAGCGTCCGCTGGCGGTCCGCGTAGTTATGATCTATTATTAATAGATAAGAGTTTATCCGAAAAATGGGAGGATGCGATGGCGACGGTGACGATTTCGCTTCCAGAGTCGCTCAAGAAATTCGTCGAAGATCAACTGGCCGACAAGGGCTATGGAAACGTGAGCGAATATTTTCGCGGCCTGTTGCGCGAGGCGCAAGCAAAGGAACGCGACGCGCGGCTTGAGACGCTGTTGCTTGAAGGATTGGCGAGCGGCGAGGGCGTCCCCTTGTCGAAGGAGTTCTGGGCGCGATTGCGGAATGACGCCGTCGCTTCGGCCAAGGCGCGCGCGGGCCAAAAGAAGAAAGCATGAAGGCGTTCATCCAGCGGTCGGCGCGCGACGATATTTTCGGACGTGATGAGTTTGATGCGGTATTGCCTGCGCCGCATCTCGCCGGCGATCGCCGAGGCGAGCTCGGGATCGGCGGAGAGGCCGGCGGTGAAAAAGATTCTCGGCATCAGCATCTCGCTAGCACCAAGCGTCTGCTCCTCTCAGCTGATACCGAATGGATGTTGCGCAATGAAGTCGTCAGATTTTCTTAGAACCAAACCGATTAAGCGCGACGTATGCCAGTTTGCGGAGCAAAGTTCTCCATTGTGCGGGCTTGGCATCATCTTCAAGAACAGAATCTGAGTGCAGCGTATACCCAGCGCTAAATTTACCGTGAACAATGGAGTTTCGAAATGAATAGAGGGCTTCACAAAAAGTGCTTATGGCTGTGTTTTGCGTCAAACGAGCTGTGGCCGCGTCTGCTAAGAGAGCATCATCTGTAATTGAAGTAACAAGACGAAATAGAGGGCCTTTTTCATCTCTCGTAGCTAGCTCAATGACTCGTTTACAAAATTCTACATCGCTTAAATTATAGTCATGTCTAAGATTTTTTATTTCACCAATATTAGCAAACGTCGAAAAATACTCAATAACTCTATAATAGTATATACAAGCACCAGTATGGTCGGGGTCGATCAAGCCACGATAAAAAAATCTTAAAGGCTCGATGTTCGCTATCATAGGTGGGGCAGACATTGTGGTCCGATCGCTTTTCTTTATTTCCCATTCCAGATCAGATTCTGATATTTCATCGTAATACAAAGAACGTGTTGTTGGAGTGATACCGAACTTCTGCTGATAAGCTATGCATGCATTTACAAGAACCAATTCAATATCTGCAATTGTTGCTCCGACAATTCTAAGGCTCGAAATTTCATCCCATTCGCCAAATATATCCTCATGATATGGACAAAATACCCAGGCGGCTATCGGAGTTGCGTCGCCAAAAGTGGCCTCGATGCCGCTCCACTGCATCCCAACATAGTGAGTTTTTTCGATAAAACTTCCAGCAGAAAGGCCGACGAGGAACTCGTGATAGTTTCCAATACTGAAGCCGCTCAAGCCATGGGCTTTAAATCCTGGATTTTTTGATTCCAGAAGTTCCATCGTTGGGGATGGGTCGTCTCCCGGAAGAAATATCTGCACCCCAGCGATTGGCCAGCTTACCGTCTGTCCCCCTGTGACCCTTTCAAAATTCAGATGAACGCCCTCGTATTCAGAGGCCGATGGTTTGAATTTGAACGGGACAATAAATTTCGATTCCATCAATTTTCAGTCTTACACATCCAAATTGGCGACGTTCAGCGCGTTCTCCTGAATGAATTCGCGCCTCGGCTCCACGACGTCGCCCATCAGCTTGACGAAAATGTCGTCGGCCTCCACGGCTTCCTTCACCTTCACCTGCAGGAGCGAACGCGCATCGCGATCGAGAGTCGTCTCCCAGAGCTGTTCGGCGTTCATCTCGCCGAGACCCTTATAGCGTTGGATCATCAGGCCCTTGCGGCCGATCGAGTTCATCGCTTCATAAAGCGCCAGCGGACCGGAGAGCGGGGCCTCGTCGCCGCGTCGGATCAGAGTCGCCGGCGCGGCGAAGATTTCGCGCAGGCTCTCGGCGCGCTCATGCAGCTTGCGCGCCTCGCTGGAATTTAACAGCGAAGCGTCGAGCGTCACCGCATGGGTCACGCCGCGCAGCGTGCGCTTGAAGACATATTCGAGACTTTGGCCGCCGTCGCGCACCTCGCCCGTCCAGCCGCGTTCGGTCTCCTCCGAAATCGCATCGAGGCGCCGCGAGATGTCGTCGGCGTAGCGCTTCGCCTCCGCTTCATCCGTCAGTGGCGTCAGATCGCCGGCCATCGCCGCCTGTTCAATGACGGCGCGGTCATAGCGTGAATGCAGGCTCAGCATCACGTTGCGGAACGCGCGCGCATCTTCGAGCGTTTGGCGCAGGTCGGCGCCGGCGCGATCCTCTGTGCCGGTGCGCAGCACAGCGCCGTCGAGCAGACTTTCGATCAGATAATCTTCAAGCGCGCGTTCGTCTTTCAGATATTGCGTCGACTTGCCGCGCATCACCTTATAGAGCGGCGCCTGGGCGATGAAGATATGCCCGCGATCGATCAGCTCCGGCATCTGCCGATAGAAGAAGGTCAGGATCAGCGTGCGAATATGGGCGCCGTCGACATCGGCGTCCGTCATGATGATGACCTTGTGATAGCGCAGCTTGTCGGCGTTGAACTCGTCGCGGCCGATGCCCGTGCCGAGCGCGGTGATCAGCGTGCCGATCTGTTCGGACGACAGCATCTTGTCGAAACGCGCGCGCTCGACATTGAGGATCTTGCCGCGCAGCGGCAGCACCGCCTGAAACTCCCGATTGCGGCCCTGCTTGGCCGTGCCGCCGGCGGAGTCGCCCTCGACGATGAAGAGTTCGGCCTTGGCCGGATCGCGCTCCTGGCAATCGGCAAGCTTGCCTGGAAGATTGGCGACGTCGAGCGCGCCCTTGCGGCGCGTCAGCTCGCGCGCCTTGCGCGCCGCTTCGCGCGCCGCGGCCGCTTCGCACACTTTGGAAACGACGGTCTTGGCTTCGGCCGGATGCTCCTCCAGCCACTGGCCGAGCAATTCATTGACGATATTCTCGACGGCCGGACGCACTTCCGAGGAGACGAGCTTGTCCTTCGTCTGCGAAGAGAATTTCGGGTCCGGCACTTTCACCGAGAGAACGCAGGTCAGTCCTTCGCGGCAGTCATCGCCGGTGAGATCGACTTTCTCGCGCTTGGCGGCGCCGGAGGATTCGGCGTAGCTGGTGATCTGGCGCGTCAGCCCGCCGCGAAATCCAGCGAGATGCGCGCCGCCGTCACGCTGCGGAATGTTGTTGGTGAAGGCCAGCACATTTTCGTGATAGCTGTCGTTCCACCACAGCGCGACTTCGACGTTGATCTGGTCGCGCTGGCCGTGAATCAGGATCGGCGCCGAGACAAGCGGCGTCTTCGCGCGGTCGAGATAGCGCACGAAAGCTTCGAGCCCGCCCTCGTAATAAAGCTCGTCGCGCTTGACCTCTGCGTGTCGCGCGTCGGTCAAAACGATGCGCACGCCGGAATTCAAAAAGGCGAGTTCGCGAAGCCGATGCTCGATCGTCGCAAGGTCGAACTCGGTCATCGTGAAGGTCGCGGAGGACGGCAGAAACGTCACTTCGGTGCCGCGCTTGGGCGCGCCGTCGACGGCCGGCGCGTCGCCCACGACGACGAGCGGCGCAACCGCGTCGCCGTTGGCGAACTCGATTGCGTGTTCTTTGCCGTCGCGCCAGACGCGCAGCTTCAGCCACACGGAGAGGGCGTTGACCACGGAGACGCCGACGCCGTGCAAGCCGCCAGAAACCTTGTAGGAGTTCTGGTCGAACTTTCCGCCGGCATGCAGCTGCGTCATGATCACTTCGGCCGCTGAAACGCCTTCCTCGTGATGGATGTCGGTCGGAATGCCGCGGCCATTATCGAAGACCGTACACGAGCCGTCTGCGTTGAGCGTCACGTCGACATGGGTGGCGTGGCCGGCGAGCGCCTCGTCGATAGCGTTGTCGACCACCTCGTAAACCATGTGGTGGAGGCCGGTGCCATCGTCCGTGTCGCCGATATACATGCCGGGGCGCTTACGCACGGCGTCGAGGCCACGCAGCACCCTGATGGACCCTGCGCCATATTCAGCCGGGTCGTCGTTCCGATTGTCGCTATCGCTCATATTTCTTGGGGGTTTCCGTGCTCTTGAGAGGCGATGATTCGAACAGTCGACCTTACCTCAAATGGCGGCGTCAATGCACGGAAATAGTTGACGATTGGGCGCTTTTGCCAGGGAACGCGCCCCCCATGACGGGCGCTCCGCCGACCTTCAGGCCGGGCTGGAACCATTCGCTGCGGCCGCTAGTTCACAGGCGGGGCGACGCGCTCGCGTTTCGGGCTGGCTAAGTTCGCGGGCCGCCAAGAGAAAGTCACTTTCCATGAAAGCGCTTACCTTCCACGGCAAAGGCGACATTCGCTGCGAGAGCGTTCCCGACCCCAAAATCGAAGACCCGCGCGACGCTATCATCAAGGTCACGGCCTGCGCGATCTGCGGCTCCGATTTGCACATTTTCGACGGCATCGTTCCTGAAATGCATACTGGAGACGTGCTCGGGCACGAAACGATGGGCGAGGTCGTTGAAGTCGGCTCGGAAACGAAGAAACTGAAGGTCGGCGACCGAGTCGTGGTGCCCTTCACCATTTCCTGCGGGGAATGTTTCTTCTGCCAGCGCGGCTATTTCTCCGCCTGCGAGCGCACCAACCGTGACCGCGTCAAAGCTGAAAAGCTCTGGGGGCACTCTCCGGCCGGTCTGTTCGGCTACTCGCATCTCCTGGGCGGCTACGCTGGCGGCCAGGCGGAATATCTGCGCGTGCCGCACGCAGACGTGGGGCCCATCAAGGTCCCCTCTCAGCTTCGGGACGACCAGGTGCTGTTTTTGTCGGACATTTTCCCGACGGGTTATATGGCGGCCGAATTCTGCGACATTAAGCCCGGCGACGTCATCGCGATCTGGGGGTGCGGCCCGGTCGGGCAATTTGCCATCCGCAGCGCGTTCCTGCTTGGCGCCGAACGCGTCATCGCGATCGACAAGGCGCCTGAGCGGCTCAGCCTCGCCAAAGCGGCCGGAGCGGAGACGCTCGACTATAGTAAGGTTGATGTTTACGAGGCGATCCAGAGCCTGACGAAGGGCCGCGGCGCCGACGCCTGCATTGACGCGGTTGGAACCGAGCCCGACCCGACCGCGAGCATCGACTCGATGATCGACCGCGCCAAGGTCGCGACGTTTCTTGGGACCGATCAGCCGCATGTGCTGCGCCAGGCGATTCATTGCTGCCGCAATTTCGGAACGGTGTCGATCGTCGGCGTCTACGCGGGATTTCTCGACAAAGTGCCGCTGGGATCGGCGATGAATCGCGGCCTCACCTTCCGCATGGCGCAGACTCCCGTTCAGCGCTATTTGCCGAGGTTGCTTGAACGTATCGAGTCCGGGGAAATCGATCCATCCTTCGTCGTCACGCACCGCGGATCGCTCGAGGACGGGCCTGAACTCTACAAGACTTTTCGCGACCGGAAGGACGGCTGCGTGAAAGTCGTGCTCACTCCTTGATCGGTAAGCGCTAGTCCCCGGATACGTCCGGAGGATCGCGGTCGCGGATCTTCGCGCGGCGGCGGAGAATGCCGCGCGTCACCACGTCGACGCGCAAGGCGAAGAGCAGGGCGACGAGCAGAAATGTGGCGCCGATGAACCAGGCCGTGAATCCGACAAGAGCGCCGACAGCCAGCCAGACCGCACAGAGGGCCAATCCGAGTATCGCCAGTCCGGTAGTCATTCTGCCCGATAGTGGTTGTCCGTTGGGGAAACAGGAGACCGCCGCTGTCACGTTCTACACGCCATGAGGCTTACTCCAATTTTTTTCAATTTCGACGCGAAATCTCGCGAAATCCCCTCTTCTTTCGTTCATATTCACGTAATACGAGTAAATTTCTCATCGATATATCTTAAGTTGTAGCCTGCCGAGCCTACGCGGCGCACCCTCAGACATGGGTGGCGCATCCGGGCGTGACAAGCATAGGCTCGGCGGACAATTGCACGGGCGCAAATAAGGCGGGGTCGGCGCCGGTCATCCAGACCTGGCCGCCAAGCGCCTGCAGTTCGGCGTAGAGAGCCTCCCGGCGCTTGACGTCGAAATGCGCGGCGATCTCGTCGAGAAGAAGAATTGGCGCATGTCCGGTCATGGCGTTGATCAGCTTCGCATGGGCCAGAGTCAGCCCCGTCAGCAGGGCTTTCTGCTCGCCGGTCGAACAGGCCCGAGCCGCCACCAATTAATGTTCGTCCAGCGGCGGCGTCACGGCGGCGCGACGCGGCGAGTTCGCCGCGGTACCATTCCTCCACCGCGAGCGCGGGCTCGAGCGCCAGCCGCCGCTCCAGTTCGCCCTCGATCGTCACCTCCGCCCAAGGGAAGGGCGAGGCGTCGTCGCGTCCTGCGGCGATCAGCGCGACGAGCCGCGAAACAGTCTCGCGTCTCGCGGCGGCCACGGCGACGCCGAGCGCGGCGATCTCCTGCTCAGCGGCGTCGAGCCAGCGCCGGTCGGCGACGCCTTCTTCGAGAAGCCGGTTTCGGTTACGCAGCGCCCGCTCCAGCCTATTGGCGCGCGCGCCGTGCTCGGCGTCGACGCCGAGCGCCAGCCGATCCAGAAAGCGCCGTCGTTCGCCGGCTGCGCCGGAAAAAAGTCCATCCATCGCCGGCGTGAGCCAGAGCACCCGCACATGGTCGGCGAAGGCCCGCGCTGAACTCACAGGCATGCGATCAACGCGAAAAAGCCGCTCGCCTGACGGCGTCAGACCATGGCCGAGCTGCGTCGCCACGCCGTCGGTTTCGACTTCGACCGAGACGGCGAAACCGCCGGCGCCGCCACGCCTCGCGCATTCGGCGAGTTCTGCGCGGCGCAGGCCGCGGCCGGGCGAGAACAGCGACAGCGCTTCGAGCAGATTGGTCTTACCCGCGCCATTCTCTCCAAAGAGCGCAATCATCGTCGACTCGAACCGGCAATCGAGCGCCGCATAGGAGCGGAAGTCGCTGAGCGTCACGCGGCGCACGCGCGGCGCGCTCTTGGTCGCAAGGGTCATTATGGCGCCGTCGCGTCGAAGCGGCGCGGCGCCTGCGCGTGAGCGATCATTGTGAGCGCGAAACGCGGCGTCCCGGCGAGAGGATGGCGTAGCTGTGGGGTCCGGTGTAGGAGGTCATGACGGCTTCGATCAAGGGTTCGTCCGACCCTTCCGACGTTGACCAATCGACCGTGAAACTGGCGCCCGTGCCGCCGCGAACGTCGTCTTGCGCGATCAGGACCTGCAATGAGGCGTATGGCTTCAGATAGATGGGATCATTCAGGTAGCTTTCGATCAGTTGACCCGAGCCGCTGCGGTACTCGATCTTTTCAATCGCAAGAACATTCGTCGCCGAGGCGTTGTGAATCGACAGCGCGCCGGAGAAGTTCAACCGCGTCACGCCGCCTTGCCCGATGAGCGTCGAATGCAGCGGAATGAGCGTGCGCCCGCGGAGGCTGAGTTTCTCCGCCGGCGCAGATGTCGTGGCGTCGGGGCTGACGATGACGGGCTGAGCCGACGGCGGCGGCGACCGAGCCGCGCACTCCGTGACGAAGGCGCTCACGACCAGAGCGAGCGCAAGAACACGTGGGGCAAGAACACGTGGGGCAAGAACACGCGGGGCAAGAACACGCGGGGCAAGGCTAAGCGGCATTGCGCACACCTTTTCCTTTCGACTCGACATATGCGGCGCCGGCGCACACTAGCATCGCGCTGCGAAAGGTCTAATCGAATGTCATTCGCCGTGGAGGCCGACGGTTGGGCATGCGCGACCCGGCGTCGCCATCGCTGAAGCCAGGCGCGATTTCGGTGATCCCGGAGGCCCGCGAAGCCGCGCTTCAACTGGGAGAGACCGTGCTTGTCGGCTTGGGTCTGCCGGAAAGCGTCGCTCGCGACCTTGTCGCGGAGCGGCGGTTGATCGCACAAGCATCCTCCGCGAGCAAAAGCTCTTCCCGATCGTATGAGCGAAGTCGTTTGGCCTTACGCATAAAATCTGTATTCTCCGCTTGCGGCGATCGGAGTTTTTTCAGTGGCGGGCGTGGGTTGTGCGCGGAGCCTCGAGGCTAAGCGCGTCTTGCTGATCGTCGGCGGGGGAATCGCCGCGTATAAATCGCTGGATCTCGTGCGGCGCCTGCGCGCGCGCGGCGCGCGGGTGCGCGTCGTCATGACGGCGGCGGCGAAGGAGTTCGTGACGCCGCTCGCCTTCGTCAGCCTCGCGAACGAAAAAGTCTACGACGATCTCTTCTCCGCAACGGACGAGCAAGAGATGGGCCATATCCAGCTGTCGCGCGACGCCGACCTTCTCGTCGTCGCGCCCGCGACGGCGCATATTCTCGCGCGCGCCGCGCGCGGTCTCTGCGACGATCTTGCGACCACTCTGCTGCTCGCAACCGACAAGCGCGTCCTTTATGCGCCGGCGATGAATGTGCGCATGTGGCTTCACCCTGCGACGCAGCGCAACGTCTCGACGCTGCATGGCGACGGCGCCTGGTTTGTGGGGCCAAACGTCGGCGACATGGCCTGCGGCGAATATGGACCCGGGCGCATGAGCGAGCCGCTGGAGATCGTCCAAGCGATCGAGGCCGCGCTGAAGCAGGACACAAGGCTGCCCGCGCCCGAAGGATTATCGATTCGCGGCGGCGCGCTCGAAGGGCTGCATGTCGTCGTCACCTCCGGGCCCACGCATGAGCCGATCGATCCGGTTCGCTACATCGCCAATCGCTCGTCAGGACGGCAAGGGCACGCCATTGCGGCGGCGGCGGCGCGCGCAGGGGCGCGCGTGACGGTGATCTCGGGGCCGGTCGCCCTCCCGGATCCCCCCGGCTGCGAGACCATAAATATAGAGAGCGCGCGAGACATGCTGGCGGCCGTGAACGCCGCGCTTCCCGCCGACATCTTCATCGGCGCGGCGGCGGTCGCCGATTGGCGCGTGGAACCGGCAGACGACAAGATCAAGAAAGGCGAGCGCGGCGCGCCGAGTCTGTCGCTTGTCGAAAATCCCGACATTCTTGCGCGCGTCTCACACGGACCGAACCGCCCTCGCTTGGTCGTCGGCTTTGCTGCGGAAACGAGCGACCTTATCCGCCACGCGCAGGAAAAGCTCGCCCGAAAAGGATGTGATCTCATTGTCGCCAACGACGTCAGCGAGGGAACCGGCGTATTTGGCGGGGCCATGAACCAGGCCCATCTCGTCTCGCGAGCGGGCGTCGAAGATTGGCCGCGTCTTCGCAAGGAAGACGTCGCGGAGCGGCTCGTGGCGCGCCTTGCGCAGTTGATCGGCGAAATGTCATGAAAGTCGCGATCCGCCGACTGCCGAACGCCGAAGGTCTGCCATCCCCGGCTTACGCCAGCGAAGGCGCAGCGGGGCTTGATCTCCACGCCGCGCTGGCGCCGGGGCAAAAGCTGGTGCTGGAGCCCGGCGCCCGCGATCTCATCCCCACAGGGCTCTCGATCGCGTTGCCTCAGGGCTATGAGGGACAGGTTCGCCCGCGATCGGGCCTCGCCGCGGAGCACGGAGTCACTGTGCTCAACGCGCCGGGCACCATCGACAGCGACTATCGCGGCGAGATCAAGACGCTGCTGATCAATCTCGGGGGGCAGCCCTTCGAGATCGTTCGCGGCATGCGCATCGCGCAGCTCGTGATCGCGCCCGTGACGCATGTGATGCTTGAGGAGGTCGATGATCTCGACGCAACGACGCGCGGCGCCGGCGGCTTCGGGTCGACGGGCGTGAGCGGAGAAGGCGCGTGATGAAGCTTCTGCCGCGCACCGCTCGCTTCGCGCTCATGGCGACGCTCGACGTGGCGCTTCATGCACGGGGCCGGCCGGTGTCGTCAAAGCAGCTCGCCGCGCGTCACGATCTGCCGCCGCGACGATTGGAGACGGTCCTGCAGGCCTTGGTGAGAGCGGGGATTCTCAAAAGCGTCAGAGGGCCAGCAGGAGGCTATGCGCTGGCGCGCGAGAGGCGTCGTCTTTCAGTCGGCGAGATCGTTCGCGTCGCCTTGCGGGCGGAAGAGGAAGAGGCGCTGGACGTGGCGCCGCCGCTGCTCTCGGCGGTGCTGGAGCCGATCATCGCTGAAGCCGAAGAGAGCGCGCTCCGGCGATTGGACGACGTGACGCTCGACGATCTGCACGCCCGCGCGGTCGCGCTTGGCTTTGGAGAAAGGCCGGACGCGAGCGGCGCTTTTGAGATATGAAGCGCGCGAGCCGGCAAAGTTGCCGGATGGGCGAGGAGGCGCGCATGACCTATGACACGATTGCAGTCGAGACGCAGGGCCGAGTCGGACTGATCCGTCTCAACCGGCCTGAAGCGCTCAACGCGTTGAACGCACAGCTCATCGCCGAGCTCGACGCCGCGCTCGCAGCGTTTGAATCGGACGACGGCGTCGGCTGCGTCGTCCTCACCGGCTCCGAGAAGGCCTTCGCCGCTGGCGCGGACATCAAGGAGATGCGCGACAAGGGCTTCGTCGACGCCTTTCTCGACGATTTCATCGGCCGGTGGGATGTCGTGGCGCGGGCCCGCAAGCCCATCATCGCCGCCGTCTCGGGGTTCGCGCTAGGAGGCGGCTGCGAAATCGCGATGATGTGCGACTTCATTCTCGCGGCGGACACGGCGGTATTCGGCCAGCCGGAAATCAAGCTTGGCGTGATTCCCGGCGCCGGCGGCACGCAGCGGCTGACCCGCGCCGTCGGCAAGGCCAAGGCGATGGATCTCATACTGACGGGTCGGATGATGGGCGCCGAGGAGGCCGAGCGCGCCGGCCTCGTCGCGCGGATTGTCCCGGCCGCAGATCTTCTCGCCGAGGTCGATGTCGCTTCCCGCAGTGCTCATGGCCAAGGAGGCGGTCAACCGCGCTTTTGAGTCGACGCTCGCGGAGGGAATCCGGCACGAGCGAGGGCTTTTCTATTCACTTTTCGCCACGGGCGATCAAAAGGAAGGCATGAACGCCTTCGTCGAGAAGCGGAAGCCGGCCTTCGCTAATCGATAGGCCGCCATTGACGAACGGCGGCCGCCGCGCTTATAAACCACGCCACTTGGCCGCGATTTCGCGGCCGCTTGGTTTTTAGGCGGCGCATCGCCGTCACTTTCGAGGACACGCAAAGCATGGCCAATACGAGTTCGGCCAAGAAAGCCGTTCGCCAGATCGCCCGCCGCACTTCGGTCAATCGGGCGCGTCGCAGCCGCATGCGCACTTTTGTGCGCAAGGTCGAGGAGGCGATCGCGTCGGGCGACGCCTCGGTGGCGGCGGACGCGCTGCAAAATGCCGTGCCGATCGTGATGCGCGCTGCGCAGCGCGGCGTCATTCACAAGAACACGGCCTCGCGAAAGGTTTCGCGATTGACCGCGCGCGTGAAGGCGCTGGCCGCACAGGCGTAAGGTTTTGCTGCGCATAGCGTGAACGCAACATTCTAGGAGCCCGGCGAGAGCCGGGCTTTTTATTGCGCAGGACGGCGACGGCAATTCGTCGCAATAAGGCCAGATGACACGGTCGTGATTTTTTTTCGCAGCAATAATGCGTGATCATTCAAAATTCTCCCGATTCAATCTCTTGCAATGAAGCTGTCACGAACGGGAAAAAGCTAGGCACTTGACACGATTTTCGCGTTTGTTTCGCGCGGCGTTGGCGTGCGGCGAGCGACTCCAACGCGCCTGTCGCCTGTGGAATTTTATAGGCGGCGAATCATCGGCTTATGGCCAAAGATGACAAAAGATCGCGGCGCTCCGCTAGAGAACTCCAATCATTGTGACGGATTTAATCACGAGCGTCGTTGCGCGTGATGGCGCTGACGTGTAGCTTCTAAGGGTCGAACGAAAGGCGGTCGGCGTCGGTTTTTCATGGGCGCGCAATAATGAGGGGAACGACCTGCGTTCCCCGGCGCGGATGGGCCCAGAGTGAGACGCATTGCCGCCTTCCAGCCGTTCGGCTTGAAAACTCAAGTGATAGTTCGCAAGGGCGTAGAGTAGATTCCGTTTCCTGCGACGCGCATCAATCCGGGATTCTCGCTGATCCCGGACGAGGGGAGGCTTTTGCCATGGCGAAGAGGCGGTTGGCCGAGACAGTCGAGGGAGCGCGCAGCGTCAACGATCGCATCAGTGTGCGGTCGTTCACGGCGCCGTGCGGCGTCTGTTTCACGCAGGAGGCCAACGTCGGCAGATGCGCGCGGCTCGCGATTGGGCCGCCTACAAGAGTGCTGATTTAGCGCCGTTCGCGGCGGCAATTACTCGATCCAACCAGGTTCCTTTCGATCAGCGCCAGCGGCGAGATTCGCCGAGGGCTCCCTTTCTGGCGCTCGTTTCGAAAAAAAGGTCTGATATGTCCGATCATAGAGAACAATTGGCAGACGACGGAGTAACCGCTGAAGACCGCTCGAAATGGGACCGAGTCCGACACAGACTGAGGAGCGACCTCGGCGACGCTGTTTACAATTCCTGGTTCACGCGATTGGAACTCGAGCGCATCGACGGCGGCGCAGTGCATCTGACGGTGCCCACCAAATTTTTGAAAAGCTGGGTGCAGTCGCACTACGCGCCGCGCATCAAGGCGCGGGTGGCGAGCGAATTCTCGAAAGTTGAGCGAGTCCTCATCGACGTGCGTTCGCCTATGCGCAAGACGCGCTCGCGTGAAGACGGCGCAGATCAGGTCGAGTCCAGCACGCCGCACTGCGTCGCGCGCGCCGTCGCGACATTCGCGCCGGCGCTTGAGGCGACCAACGAAGGCAATGCGCGCCGCGCCGCTCGCCCGATGACCTTGCGTCACGACGCCGACGCATTCGTCGGCTCGCCGCTCGATCGTCGGCTGTCCTTCTCGACCTTTCTCGTCGGGCCGTCGAACCAGCTCGCCTACGCGGCCGCATGCCGCGTCGCGGAGGCGCGCGCCGGCGATCTTCCGATGTTCAATCCGCTCTACGCCCATGCGGCGGTCGGGCTCGGCAAGACGCATCTTCTGCAAGCGCTTGCGCATGCGTCGAACGACAACCGCCGCCATACGATTTATCTAACGGCTGAACGCTTTATGAGCGGCTTTGTCTCTTCGCTGACCACGCATACGTCGCTGGCGTTCAAGGAGAAGCTGCGCGGCATCGACGTGCTGATCATCGACGACGTTCAGTTTCTCCAAGGCAAATCAATCCAGCAGGAATTCTGCCACACGCTGAATGCGCTGATTGACGCCGGCCGTCAGGTCGTTGTCGCCGCCGACCGGCCGCCGTCGGAGCTCGACACGCTCGACGAGCGCGTGCTGTCGCGATTCAAGGGCGGGCTTTGCGTGGACATCGGCCCGCTGGACGAGTCCTTGCGCGTCAAGATCCTCGCCGCGCGTATTGCATCGGCGAAGGAGTCGCAATCCAGTTTCTACGTGCCGCCGGAGGTCATCTCCTACGTCGCGCATACGATCGCCACCAACGGCCGTGATCTCGAGGGCGCCGTCAACCGGCTTCTCGCCCACGCGACGCTGACCGGAGCGCCGCTGACCGTCGAGACCGCGGAAACCGCCATTCGCGATCTTGTGCGCACACAGGATCCCAAACGCGTCAAGATCGACGATATCCAGAAGCTCGTGGCGAGCCACTACAATATTTCACGCTCCGACATTCTGTCGTCTCGGCGCACCGCCAATGTGGTGCGGCCTCGGCAGATCGCCATGTATCTGTCGAAAGTGCTGACGCTGCGCTCGCTGCCGGAGATTGGCCGCAGATTCGGCGGCCGCGATCACACAACCGTGCTGCACGCGGTGCGGAAAATCGAGGAGCTCGCCGCCAAGGACAAAGGGCTGGCCGAAGTCATCGAACTTCTGAAGCGCATATTGAGCGAGCAGTAGACTGCGGCGCCCGGCTGGTTCACGCGTAACGCGGCGACGGGCGCGCAATCGCCGCGCCAGCCCGTCTCATCGGCCGGTCTTCACCGTCGTCCACATTCGGGTGATCAGTTTCTGAACCGTCTGATCGGGCGCCGCGACGGTAAACAGGCGTCGCATCGTGAGGTCGTTCGGATAAACCGACGGATCATTGGCGACCGCCTTGTCGATCAGCGGTCGTGACGGCGCGACGCCATTGGCGAAATTGGTGGCGATTGAATTGCGCGCGGCGATGTCGGGTCGAAGCAGATAATCGATAAAGAGATAGGCTTCGTCGAGATGGCGCGCATCCTTTGGAATCGCGAGATTGTCCAGCGACAGGAGCGAACCCTCGGTCGGTATCGCGTAAGCGATATCAACGTCGGTTCCGGCTTCGCGGGCGCGATTGCGCGCTTGCAGGCTGTCGCCCGACCAACCGATGGCGACGCAAATGTCGCCGTTCGCCAGCGCATTGATATATTCAGAGGAATGAAATTTCTTCACATAGCGGCGCAGACTTCCTAAGAGGCTGGCGGCGCGCGAAAGATCCTTCGGATTTTTAGAATTGGGATCGAGCTTCAGGTAGTTGAGCGCGATCGCGAACATGTCCTCCGGACTGTCGAGCATGTAGACGCCGCAGTCGGCGAGCTTCTTTAAATTTTCCGGCCGCAGGACCTGGTCCCAGCTCGTTATCGGCTTGCCAAGCCGCTCCTGGACCTTCGCGACATCGTAAGCGACGCCCGTCGTGTACCACATGTAGTTGATGGCGTAGCGGTTGCCCGGATCGAAACGCGAAAGTCTGGAGTCGATCTCGGGCCAGACATTGCGCGCGTTGACAAGCTTGCTTCTGTCGATCGGCTGCAGCACGCCCGCTGCGATCTGCCGCTGAAGGAACGTCGCCGACGGCACGACCACATCGTAGCCGGTGTCGCCGGCAAGAAGCCGCGCCTCGAGCATCTCGTTCGAGTCATAGGTGTCGTAAATGACTTTGATTCCGGTCTCTCGGGTGAAGTCCTCGAGCACGCTTGGATCGATGTAATCGCTCCAATTGAAAATGTTGACGACGCGCTCTGCGCCCAGGACGGGCGATGTTGCTGCGACGAGCGTGAGGAGGCATGCGAGAAGAAGCCGTTTCATGCGACTAGCCGTGTAGCGGATCAATGGGGCGAACCTATCATGGTTGCGCGCGCTTTGGCGACGCGCCATGCTGGGTGGAGCGGGCGACACGCCAGCGGAGACACTATGACCGCGATCCTCGTAGAAGGCGCGACGGCGCTCGAAAGCCGCGCCGACGTGACCAAATGCGTCGCCCGCGGCGCCCGCCGCTATCTGAGGGCCTGCGGATTTTCGGTCGTTTGCGAGGCTCCCCTGCCGAACGGCCGACGCGCCGATCTCATCGCGCTCGCTTCCGACGGCGTCCTGCGCATCGTCGAGGTCAAGTCGAGCTGCGCCGACTTTCGTGCGGATCTTAAATGGCCGCAGTATCGCGGCTTTTGCGATCGGTTCTATTTCGCGATCCCCGCATCGCTCGATCCGGCGATTTTTCCAAATGATGCGGGCTTGATCGTCGCGGACGCGCACGGGGCCCTGCTGACGCGCGAGGCGCCGGCGTTCCCCCTCGCGCCGGCCCGTCGACGTTCGATGCTGTTACGCTTCGCGGCGATGGCGGCGGACCGTTACTGCCTGCTGGCCTTTGGCGACGAACAGGCGAACTAAAGCCGTCAGCGGGGCGCACGTTTGGCGAGAATGCGCTGCAGGGTTCGGCGGTGCATGTTGAGCCGCCGCGCCGTCTCCGAGACATTGCGGTCGCAAGACTCGAAAACCCTCTGAATATGCTCCCAGCGCACACGGTCGGCGGACATGGGATTTTCTTGAGCGTCGGGTTTGTCGACCTGCGTCGCCATCAGCGCGTGATATATTTCATCGGCGTCGGCGGGCTTCGCCAGATAGTCGAAGGCGCCGAGCTTAACCGCAGTGACCGCGGTCGCGATGTTGCCATAGCCGGTCAGGATGATCCCGCGCGCGTCGGGACGTGACGTCTTCAGCTTTGAGATGACGTCGAGGCCATTGCCGTCGTCAAGCCGCATGTCGATGATGGCGAACGCCGGCGGGTTTGTCTCAAGGGCGGCAAGACCCTCGGCGACCGTTTCGCAGGGCGTCACCAAAAAGCCCCGCGCCTCCATCGCACGCGTCAATCTGCCTAGAAACGGCTTGTCGTCATCCAGGATCAGCAGGGAACGATCCTCTGGCAGCGCTGGAACTTGCTCAGGTTCCGAGACGCCTTCTCGATCGGCCTTCAATTCTTCGGTCGACATTGCGCGTTTCCAACCCTGATTTTTGTCAAATCTAGCTTATCGCCGGCGTCGCGTCGATTCTATTTGTCCTGTTGGGGAAGCCTTGGCCTGGCCGCGGCGGGCTCCAGCGCGGCCCGCGGCCACGTGACTTTGGCGATTGCGCCGGTGCGCGGCGGAGAAACATTCATTGTTTCGACTGTGGCGCCGGAGCGCTCCAAAAGGGTTTTGGCGATGAAGAGGCCGAGACCAAGCCCTGACTCGGCGTCGTTTTTCGTGCGCCGCTCAACCGGCCGCCCCCGCAGATAGGGGTCCCCGAGGCGATCAAGTATGTCTGGAGAGTAGCCGGGCCCGTCGTCCTGAATGGCGATCGTCACGTAGCTTGAACTCCACCAAGCGTCGATCTTCACGCGTGACTTGGCGAAGTCCATCGCGTTTTCGACAAGGTTGCCCAGTCCATAAAGAATCGCAGGATTACGCGCCAGCACCGGCGCGTCCGAGGGCCCGTTTTTCGAAATTTCCACCTCGACGCCGAACTCACGCTGCGGCTCAACCACTTCCTGGATCAGCGTGTCGATCGACAGCAGATTCATCACGCTGCTTTGGTCCGTTGCGCCAAGCGAGGCCAGCTTGCCCAGGATCTCCCGACAGCGCGCCGTCTCCTGCGCCAGGAGCGCGAGGTCGTCGCGCAGCGCCGGCGCATTCTCCGGCAGCGCGTTCTGCAATTCTTTGATGATCAGCGTAATGGTCGCGAGCGGCGTGCCAAGTTCATGCGCGGCGGCGGCGGCGAGGCCGTCGAGCTGCGAGAGATGCTGCTCGCGCTCCAGCACCAGTTCCGTCGCCGCGAGGGCGTCGGCAAGGAGCCGCGCCTCGTCTGACACCCGCGCGGCGTAGATGCCGATGAAGGCGGCGCTAAGCGCGAGCGCCGCCCAGACGCCGGTGCGGTAGAGGAGGGGGAACGTCAGCTTTTCGTCGGCATACCAGGGCAAAGGATAATATTCGACCGTGAGCACCGTCGCGACGGCGATCATGACGATGCCGAGCAGCAGCGTCAGGTTGCTCGGCAGCGACACCGCCGAGATGATCACCGGCGTCAAAAACAACATCGCGAAGCTATTCGTCAGCCCGCCGGTGAGATAGAGCAGAAATCCCAGCTGGATGATGTCGTATCCCAGCAGGACGGCGGCTTCGACGTCGCCGAGGCGGAAACTGCGCGGCGTGCCAAAGCGCATGCCAATGTTGAGCGTCGCCGACGCCGTGATGAAGACGAAGCAGAGGCCGACGGGAAAATCGAATCCCAGAACGAAATAGACGCCGATACATGCCGCCGCCTGACCGGTGATGGCCACCCAGCGGAGCATGAGCAGCGTCTCCATGCGCAGGCGCCGGGCGTCATAATCATATTCGACAGTTGTCATTTCAGTAATTCCATGGAGCGCTGCTTCCGGCGCGTCACAATCCCACGCCGCGCGACGCGCGCCAGATGCGCCATTGTCGCCGCAGCGGCGAGGGATCGCCAAGCGGTCGAAGCGGATCGTAGTCGCTTCGCGCCAGCCGCTCCAGATAAAGTGGAACGGTGGCGCAGGGGAGCAGCGCGGCGCTTGCGGGCCCGAGATCCACGGCCAGCCGGCGCGCCTGCTCATAGTGGGACTGCGCCAGTCCGTGCAATTTCTTCATGATCGGACCAAGCTCGCTGCGCCGATCTGACGGCCCGCCGTCATCCGCGAAGGCCTCATCCGGCAGGAATTTCTGCTGGTGGGGACCCTCAGGAAGAGCGCGCAAGATGCGCGTGAGGCCGAGCGCGACGCCCGCCTCATCGAAAGCGCCGGCCGCCGGCGCTTGAAGATCTGCGCCGAGAATTCGCGCCGCCCAGCGAATCGGCGCCGACGCCGTCGCGCGGCAAAAGTCCTCGAGCGCCGTCCAAGTCGGCATCGCATCGTCGTAGAGATCGAAAATATGCGCGTCCGTCAGCGCGACGAATTCGCTGCGGGGCAGGGAGAATCGCTCGATCGTGTCGATCAGCGCATCGGCCACGGGATTGGCGCGCACGCCTTCGCCTTGCGCGGCGTCGGCCTCCAGCGCGTCGACCCACCATTGCAGCCGCATCTCGCCGAGCAGCGGTTGCGTGACCTTGCCGCTGACGTCCGCCGTTTCCTGGGCGAAGGCGTAGAGCGCATGAATGTGCGGGCGCGCGGCCTGGGGCGCAAAGAGACAGGCAAGCCAGAGGTCGCGATCACGCGCGCGCAGAACTTCCTCGCACTGCACATAATGCTCCTGCGAGGCGGCGGTCATGATGTCACACGGCGATCAGCAACGCGCCGACACGGCGATTCTCGTCGACGAGCACATTGTAAGTCCGCACGGCGGCTCCCGTCGCCATGGTTTCGCAACCGACGCCCGCCGCGCGCAGCTTCGCGCGCAAGCCGCTGGCAAGCGGCAGCAAATCCTTGCCGGTGCCGACGACAAACACGTCCAGGCCGCCGCTTTCGGAAAGCGCGCTATCGATCATCGAATCGTCGATCTCCGCAGCGCTGGTCAGAGGCACGGCGCGCACGCCCGAGGGCAGCGCGAGAATCGAGCCGCGGTGGGACATGTCGGCGAAGCGGAACCCCCCGCCGCCATAGTCATCGATTTTATGGCGGCCGGGAACATAGCCGCCATCGCTGCTCGTCAAGCCGGCCTCGTCTTGGCGCGTTTGCCGGACGTCTTCCGAGCGGGCGCGGGCGTCGACTTCGGCGGCGCGGAGACGGGCTCGTCCGTAATATCCTCACGCGCGGCGACTGATGCGTCGGCCTTGCGCTCCGTCTCGTGCTTCTGCGCCGCCTTGTCGGCGTCTTCATTGCGCAGCCCGAGATAGATCAGCATCGGCGAGCAGATGAAGATCGACGAGTAGGTCGCGACGAAAATGCCCCAAATCATCGCGACCGAGAACGACCGGATCACTTGGCCGCCGAAGGCGACGAGGGCGAACAGCGCAAGCATCACCGTCGTCGCGGTCATGATCGTGCGCGGCAGGACGGCGTTGATCGACATGTCGACCATTTGAGCGGTCGGCAGTTTCTTGTATTTGCGCATGTTTTCGCGAATTCGGTCGAGCACCACCACGGTTTCGTTCAGCGAGTAGCCGACGATGGTCAAGATCGCGGCGATCGATGTGGTGTTGAATTCGAGCTGCGTGATCGAGAAAAAGCCGACGGTGAGCAGCAGATCGTGCATCGTGGCGATCACCGCGCCGATCGCGAATTGCCATTCGAAGCGGAACCAAAGATAGGTCAGAACCGCGATGATCGACAGCACGACGCCGAGCGTGCCCGACTGCACCAATTCGTTTGAGACGCGCGGGCCGACGACCTCGACGCGGCGCAAATCATAATATCCGCCGACAGCGCCGCGCACGCGCTCCACCGCCGCCTGCTGGGCGACGTCGCCGCCGGGCTGCAGACCGAAGCGCAATGTGGCGTCCGCCGGATTCCCGAACGCCTGAACCTCGATCTCGCCCAGCTGGAGTCCTTCGCCGAGCGTGCGCAGCGTACCGACTTCCGCAGCGCCGGACTTGGCCCGCAGTTCGATCACCGTGCCGCCGGCGAAATCGATGCCGAAATTCATGCCCTTGAAGACGAAGAGGGCGACCGCGATCAGCGACAGCAAAGCCGAGAAGGGATAGCTCACGCGGCGGAACCGCATGAACGGGAACTTGGTGTTCTCGGGGGCGAGGCGCAGAAGTTTCATAAATGTCGACCCTTCAGATCGGCAGTTTTGTCGGCCGCGCGTAATGATACCAGACGGCGATCATCATGCGCGTCATGGTCACCGCGGTGACGATGGTCGTCAGAATGCCGAGCGCAAGCGACACGGCGAAGCCGCGCACCGGTCCCGAGCCAAGAAAATAAAGGATCGCCGCCGCAACGAACATGGTGACGTTGGAGTCGACGATGGTCGCGAAGGCGCGGGTGAAGCCCGCGTCGAGCGAGGCGAGGATGGAGCGCCCGGCGTGATTTTCCTCGCGGATGCGCTCGTAGATCAGCACGTTCGAGTCGACCGCCATGCCGATCGTCAACACGATTCCGGCGATGCCCGGCAGCGTCAGCGTCGAGCCGAGCAGCACGAGTCCGGCGAAAATGAAGGCGATGTGCACGAACAGCGCGAGATTGGCGAAGACGCCAAAGATGCCGTAGGTGACGAGCATGTAAACAACGACGAGGCCCGCGCCGACATAGGCGGCGCGTTTGCCGGCGTCGATTGAGTCCTGGCCGAGGCCCGGACCGACGGTGCGCTCTTCGACGATGTTGAGCTTCGCCGGCAGCGCGCCGGCGCGCAGCAGGATCGCAAGGTTGTTCGCCTGTTCGACGGTGAAGCGTCCGGAAATCTGGCCGGAGCCGCCGGTGATCGGCGTCAAGATCCGCGGCGCGGAAATGATCTTGTTGTCGAGGATGATCGCGAACAGGCGCCCCACGTTCTTAGACGTCACTTCGCCGAAGGCCTGGGCGCCGCGAATGTTGAAACGAAAATTGACGACTGGCTCGCCGCTTCTTTGCTGGTCGAATCCGGGCTGTGCGTCCGTGAGATCCTCGCCCTTGACCATCACCTGTTTTTCGACGCCGAGCTTGCCTTCCTGCTCGACCTGATCGAGTTCCTCGACTTCCGATGGATTTTGGCCCGGATCGGCGACAAGGCGAAATTCGAGCTTCGCGGTTTTGCCGAGGATTTCTTTGAGAGTCTCGGGGTCCTGAAGGCCCGGCACTTGCACCAGCACGCGGTCGTCGCCCTGACGCTGAATGCTCGGCTCACGCGTGCCGAGGGCGTCGACGCGCCGCCGAATGACTTCGATCGATTGCTCCACGGCTTTGCGCGACTTGTCGGTGATGCCCGCGTCGGTGACGGTCACGCGGATGAGGCCGTCCGGCGACGCCTCGACGTCGAGCGGCGAAGGCCCGCCCAAGAGAGCGCCGCTGAAGCTGTTGCGCAGCTGTCGCAATTTCGGAAGGACCTTCTCTCGATCCGCAGGGTCGGCGACGCGCACCTGCACGCCACGCGTGGTCGTTCCTATGCCGCCGGAGATGGCGACCTTTTCTTCGCGCAGGATTCGGCGCACGTCATCGCGCAGATTTTTCACCTGCGTGCTGATGAGATCCGCCTGATCCACTTCCAGCGTCACATGCGAGCCGCCTTGCAGGTCGAGGCCGAGCACGATGGTCGGAGGCGTAAGCCAGGAGGGCAGGCGCGACTTCAACTCTTCATAATGGGACGGCGACAACATGCTCGGCGCGACGACAAGCACCGCGGCGATAGTCATCGCCACAATGGCGAAAAATTTCCAGGTCGAGAATCGCAGCATTGTCCTGCTATTGGCTAGTGATCGAAAGGAGCCGCGTCAGCTCTGTGAGCCAGATTCGGCGTCGCCGGGCTTGCTTCCGCCCGCTTTGCCGTTGCCCGCCTTGACGTCGCTCGACTTGGTCTCACCGGCCTTCGCCGACGACCTTCCGCCGCTTTTGGCTCCTCCAGTCTTGGCCGCAGGCGGCGTCTCCTCCCTTACGGGTTCGCCCTTGGCGCGCACTTCGGCGACGGCGGTGCGCAGCATTCTCACCCGCACGTTGGGCGCGATCTCGACCTCGATTTCAGCGTCGTCGATGGATTTCGTCACCTTGGCGACAAATCCGCTCGTGGTGACAAGCGTGTCCCCGCGTCGGACGTTGCGCAGCTGCGCGAGCTGCTCCTTCTCGCGTCGGGAGCGCGGGCGGATCACCAATATGTAGACGATGCCCATCACCACGAAGATGGGAATAAGCTGTCCAAGCATCTCCGGCATGGTCGGAGGCTGGTGCGCTTCGGGCGGCGTCTCGACGGCTTGACCCGTCTGGACGGTGGTTGGCGGATGTGGCGGGGTTGGCGACGCCGGCGTCGAAGGCGCGGTCGGCTGGGCCGGCGGGCTCGCAGGAGACTCGGCGGCAGGCGGTGAGGGCGTCTGGGCTTGGGCCAAAGCGTCCGGGATCAGCTTCATCGCGAAAATCTCTTTAAGGGCTCGGAGCCCGGCGCGGATTATTTTCCAAGCGCCGGAATGGGCGCGGACTATAGCCGCTCACTTCACGAAAGCAATGGCGCGCGGCCGACTTCACGCGATGCGCGCGCATAAGCGTGAGCAATCGAATGTGCGGCCACGCACGGCGTATCGTGGACGCAAGGCATAAACAGTTAAAGCGCCTCAGGCGTCTTTGTCTCTAAGAGATAAGTCAAGTCGCAGAAAGGTTCATGGCGCCGGGCGATGGTCTTTCGCGAGTCTGCTCACTTGCGGCGCCGGAGAGGGATCGCTCGCAAATTGTAGAAGCGACGCCACATAGCTGTGGGGTCTTGCCTCAGCCCAAGCTTTTCGCCGATCCGCGGACCGCGCTGAGCTATTCAATGGAAGGTGGAGCCAATGTCAGCTTTCAAGAAAATTTCTGTGGTCGCGGCGCTCATCGGCGCGCTGGCGATGCCGGTTGCGGCCGGAGCCGCTGGCGGCTGGGGCGGCGGCCAAGGCGGAGGCGGCGGCCAAGGCGGAGGTGGCGGCGGCGGTAAAGGCGGTGGCGGCCAAGGCGGCGGCGGCCAAGGCGGCGGCGGCCAAGGCGGCTGGGGCGGTGGCCAAGGTGGCGGCCAAGGCGGTGGCCAAGGTGGCGGCCAGGGTGGCGGCCAGGGCGGTGGCGGATGGGGCGGCGGCGGCCAAGGCGGTGGCGGCGGCAAATGGGGTGGCGGCGGCCAAGGCGGCGGCGGCAAATGGGGCGGCGGCGGCGGCTGGGGTGGCGGCCATGGCCCCCATGGCGGCTGGGGCGGCGGCGGCCACCACGGCGGCTGGGGCGGCGGCGGCGGTTGGGGCGGTCGGCATGGCGGGGGGCGTTGGTGGCGCGGTCGCTGGTGGGATTACGGCGTCGGCCGTTGCTGGCGCTGGCATCCTTACCGCCAGACCTGGATGTGGGTCTGCGGCTAACGCGGGATCCTTATGCGCGAAGTTGCTGCGCTAGGCCGCGCAGGAACTCAAGACAGGCTGCCAGCTCGGCGATGTCGATAAATTCGTCGGGCTGGTGCGCTTGGTCGATGCGGCCAGGGCCGCAGACGACGGCAGCCACGCCCGCGCGCTGAAACTGACCGGCTTCGGTCGCATAAGGGACGGCGATCGTCCCATTGCGCCTGGCGAGCCGCAGCGCCAGGGTCTCCGCCTCGGAGCCCGGCTGCGGCGCGAGTCCCGGCACCTGATTCTCAATCGTGGTCTCGACGCCGGCGTCGGGAAAACCGACGAAAATCGTCCGTCTTAGAGCCTCGCAACAGGCGTCCAGCCGGTCGTAAGCGAAATTCGGCGGCGCGCCCGGCAACGCTCGAAACTCCCACTGGAATTCGCAGTCCTTGGCGACGATATTGCGCGCCGTTCCGCCGTGAATCACGCCGACGTGTATGGTCGAAAAAGGCGGTTCGAAGCGCCCGCTCGGATCGCCGGCTGCGCGCAACTCCTCGCCGAGGCGCTCCAGCTCGCACACGAGTTTGCAGGCGACATGCACGGCGCTGACGCCGCGATGCAGATTGGCCGAATGGATCTCGAACCCGCGCACGCGCGTCACATAGGTGGCGACGCTCTTATGCGCGTCGGCGACCTCCATCGACGTCGGTTCGCCGACAATGACGGCCGATGGCAGCGGCAGGTCCGTCCCGAAGCGCGCGATGACGTCGAGAGGACCAAGACAAGTGGTCTCCTCGTCATAACTCAAGAGGATGTGGATCGGGCGAGACAGCTGCGCCGCCTTGAATTCCGGAATCATCGCGAGGCAAGCGGCGTCGAACCCCTTCATGTCCACAGCGCCGCGCCCGTAGAGTCGCGTCGCGTCGCGCCGCAGTGTGAACGGATCGCCGGTCCACGCTTGCCCGGCGACCGGCACGACGTCTGTGTGGCCGGACAGCAGTACGCCGCCGTCGACGTCGGGACCGATCGTGACGAAGAGGGCGGCCTTGTCGCCGGAGGCGTTCGGCGCGCGCACGAAGCGCACGTCCTGTTCGAGCAGGTAAGCTTCGACGAAATCGATCAGCGGCAGATTGGATTTGGAGCTCACCGTGTCGAAGGCGACCAATCGGGAGAGCATATCGATCGCGTCTTCCAGGCGGTCCATCTCGCCCGCCTAATTCAGCGTCGGACGCGACAGCGGACTGTCGAGCGAGAACGCGGGCACTTCGACGTCGAAGGTTTCCCCCGCGTCGGTGATCATCCGATAGCTGCCCTGCATCATCCCTGAAGGCGTGCCAAGCGGACAGCCTGAGGCGTAACGAAACGTCTCCCCGGGCTCCAGCACCGGCTGTTCGCCGACGACGCCCGGTCCGCGCACTTCCTCGCGGCGCCCGTTGGCGTCGATGACGACCCAGTGGCGCGATAAAAGCTGCACGCGAACGCGCCCGAGATTGGCGATCTCGATCGTATACGACCAGAAGTAGCGATCCTGGTCGGGGTCTGAGCGATCCGGCAGGAAGTCGGGAAGCGCCGTGACCTGAATGTCTCTGGTGATGGAGATGTACATGGATGCAAGATTAGAACGGGCGCCGACAAAGTGAAATGTTTTTGATTGGGCAATGATCGGCGCGCGAACGATCACAGACTGTGGCCCAATAGACACACCAACGGCTTTTCGGACTCATTTCGTTGGGCCGCGACTATCCGCGATGCAGTGAATTGTAAATAGTGGGTTGTCAGTTTTGACCGGAATCAAAATGCGGCTCACGACTCTTCGCACCCTGCTGCTTATCCTGGCCATGGTCGTCCAGACCGTCGCCGGCGGAGCCGGGTTGGCGCGCGCCGCTTCGATCTCTCCCGAAGAGACGATTGCAGCTCATTGCCAGCAGGTGCGCGCAGGCGAACAGTCCGCGCCCAACGATCGGCTCGGCCATCGGCACAACTGCCAATCCTGCCTCTTATGCGGCGAGCCGCCGCCGGCCTGGGTTTCGGCGGCCTCGGACCATGTTGTCGCGCTGGGCGAATATGCGCTGATCGAGGCGCCCACATACGCGGTGCGATCGCTCTCCGAACGATCGTCGCGCGCGCATAGCGCACGGGCGCCGCCCTTCTCACGCGCCTGAGGCCGCTGGCGCGCAAGAGCGCGCCGTCCGGTTCTCGCCGCTGCTCGAAGCAGCCTCCATGTCACTGGTCCGCGTGCGCGTTGCATTCAACGTTGCGGCCGCTCTCCCTAAGCCGACTGACGTCGGCGTCAAGGAACACCGTCATGATCCGTCGTTCTCGCCTCCTCGGAGGAGCCTCTTTCGCCGTACTCAGCCTACTCGCCCCGTCGGTCGCGGATGCGCAGCAGGCGCTTCCCACCATCAGCGTCGGCGGGGCCCGCGGCCCTGTGCGGCCGGGTCCCGTCGGCAGACCCGTCGGCGGACAGGGACGCGTCACCACAGCGGCGCCTGTGCCGGGGCCTGCTGTGGCGGATCGTTACGCGGAGCCAACGCCAGCGCCGTTCAGCCGCACCTTGCCGGCGAACATTCCGGCGGTCGTCGAGAGCAGGACGCGCAAAGAGATTCAAAAAACCACAAATATCATGACCTCTTCCGACGCGTTCAGATATATGCCGTCAATTCTCATTCGCGAACGCTATATTGGCGATCGCAACGCGATCGTTTCGACACGCACCACGGGCACGATTCAGAGCGCGTTGGTGCTTGTCTATGCCGACAATGTGCTGCTCTCGAATCTGCTCGGCAACAGCTTCAACTTCGCGCCGCGCTGGGGCATGGTTTCCCCGGCCGAAATTTCGCGCGTCGATGTGATGTACGGGCCGTTCTCGGCGCTTTATCCGGGCAATTCGATCGGCGGCGTGCTGACGATGACGACGCGGATGCCGGATGAATTCGAGGTCCACGCGATGGGCACCGTGGCGGTGCAGCCGTTCAGCCTCTATGGCAGGAAAGAACTCAATCTCGGCGGCGTGACAAATATCCTGGTCGGCGATCGCATCAACGACTTTCGTTACTGGGTCGGCTATGAACACCTGGACAATCAAGGACAGGCGCAAACATTCCCCGGCGTCTTTTTGACGCCGGGGACAGGTTCGGCGTTCTCCGGGGGCTTCCAGGACTTCGACCAGCAGGGTCGTCCGCGCATCATTACAGCAGCCGCAGGCGCCGATTATGTCCAAACCGATCTGGCGAAGGTCAAAGTCTCTTATGACATCTTGCCGCTTCTGCGCGCCAAATATCAGGTCGGCTTCTGGACGCTGAACAACACCACCAGCGTCCAAAGCTTCATTAACGACAGGAACGGCTTGCCGATCTACAACACCCAGAGCGGGCGCGTGCAGCTTGGCCCGTATTCCGTCACGCCCGGCGGCGTCAATCCCGGCCACGGCGCCGCAAGCCACCTGATGCAGGCGCTCGAGCTCAGACAAGACACCGGCGGCGTCTTCGATTTCGATTTGTCGGCGACGTCGTTCAATTTCCTTCGCGATTTCACCAACAATGCGCAGTCCTACGGACCGCGCGTCAATAATGCCGGAACTGCCTATAATGTCGATCCGCGCGGGCTCAACGCCAATAATGGCGGAACGTTCTGGCGCACCGGAGACGCGCGCTTTATCTGGCGGCCGCCTTACGACATCCTCGGCAAGCATGAAGTGTCGTTCGGCGCCCACGGCGATCTTTATTCGCTGGCCACCAAGCAGACCAGCACGGTGTCCTGGCCGAACAATTACTATCTCGGGATTCAGGCGCAGAACTTCGGCAAGACCGAAACGAAAGGCGTCTACGTTCAGGAGGTCTGGAGGCCTCTCCCGGACTGGAAATTCACCGCCGGCGCACGCGGCGAATGGTGGCGCGCCTTTGGCGGGATGAACGCGACGGGCGGGTTTGGCAACGCGTCGAACCCGACGGGCCAGGCGATCGTCGGCCTGCCGCTTAGAGCCGCGAACATCACCTATTTCCCGGATTCCTATAAGGGCGCTTTCTCGCCGAAGGCGGCGCTCGAATATTTTTTCACGCCGGAACTCTCCTTGCGCGGCTCGATCGCGCGCGCCTATCGCTTTCCGACAGTCAACGAATTGTTCCAGTCCCTGTCGAGCCCAAGTTCGGTGCTCATCAACAATCCAAATCTGCAGCCTGAAATCTGCACCTGTTACGATCTGACCGGCGAGTATCGGAAGATCGACGCATTCGGCGGCGCGATCGGGCTCTTCAATCCGCGCATCAGCCTGTTCCTCGACGATCGCTGGAACGCCATCGCCAGCCAGACCACGCTCTCCATCTTCGGCACGCAGATCTCGCAAAACGCCAATCTCGACAAGGTGCGGTTTCGCGGCATCGAGGCGGCGGCGCATATGAAGGACATTCTCGTTCCGGGACTGGATTTTGAGGGCGGCCTGACCTTCACCGATGCGAAAATTCAGAGCAATCTCTCGAGCCGCAATCTCGACAGCATTCTCTTCGCCGGCAACCAGTTCCCGCGCGTCCCGAGAATTCGTTTTCGGGGCGTCGCGAGCTACAGCCCCAATCCCGACATGTCCTTCGCCCTTGGCGCGCGCTACTCGTCCCCGGCGTTCGTCACCTTTGCGAACACCGACTTCAACCATAACAACTACGGCAATGTGGACAGTGAAATCCTGGTTTTTGATATGAAGGCGAGATACCGGCTTGAGCCAAATTGGTGGCTGTCCGTCGGCGTGAACAACATCGGCCGCTGGAAAGCCTATGTGAATCCGAATCCCTATCCGCAGCGCACCTTCTTTATCGCGCTCAACTATGATTTCGGCGGCCCGGACGGATCGGGCGTAACGATCGACCGGGGTGGTTCGGGAGGCACGTCGGCGGTCAGGTGAGCCGCCAGGGCGTTCCAAGAGCGATCGTCCTGCTGAGACGCTTTGCCGCGGCGAGGCGGTCGCCCCAAGATTAACTTGTCGTGGCCTTCGCTTTTTGCTTACATCAGCGCGCGCATGGTCGTAACTGGCTGACAGTTCTGCTATTCGCGCTCGCGCTGACCGTTCAGGCCTTCGCGCCTGCGGCGGCGCATGTCGCGGTGCGGATGGGCGCCGGCGACGCCGTCAGCGAATTTTGCTTTACCGACGTCGCCTCGAGCGACCGATCGCAGGCTCCGGGCCACGCAAAGGGCCACCGGGACGTCTGTTTGTTTTGTCAAAACCATTGCGATGGCGTTGCGCCGCTTGCCGCGCGCGTCATTCATCTCGGCAAGGCGCCCGTCCAATGGACAGCGCTTGATTGGACGGTGGCGGACTGCGCCCTGCCGACCCGCCTGCAGGATTTTTCCCGACAGGCGCGAGCGCCTCCCGCCAACTCCTGATCCTTCGCACGCTGCCGCGCCGCTTTGCGCTCTCGCCCGAATTCCGGGTCCGCGCACAGCATTGGCGCAGCTTAAGGACAATGCCGCGTCAAGCGGCGGGACGGGAGTAAGCCCATGTTTCGTAAACGTAAGCCGAGCGCGAGGGAAAGCCTCGTCGCCGGCGCGACGCTCGAATCCTTGAATGAACGAGAGCGCGCGCAGCCGGGTCATGCGCCGGGCATGGCCGCGCTCGCCGCCATCGTGCCGGCGACGCCTCTGTGGCGCGGCAATGACCAGCGCGTCATTCGCCTCATCGACCTCGAACGCCGCGCGAGATTCTCGCGGCCGTTGACCGACGCGATCTGAAGCGATGTCCCCGTTGGCGTTCTGGCTCGCATCGCTGCGTCGCGCGCATGCGCGGCTTGGCGCATGGTTTGGCGCATGGTTTGGCGCATGGTTTGGCGCATGGCTTGGCGCGATTCTGCTGTTCTCGGCGGCGTCGCTCTTTGCCGTCGCGCCGGTCGCGCGCGGCGTCGCCGAGTCGGGCGTCGGCGGGCGTCTCATCGCTCAACTCTTTATCTGTTTCGCGCCGGGGGCCTCCCAACCCGGCGCGCTTGCGGGGCGGCTGGGCCCCAAGGACGATCGCTCCGCCTGTATCCTCTGTCAGGCGTTTTGCAGCGGTCTTGCGCCTCTTCCGGCGCGGCCCGGCCCGATCGGCGCGACGCCCGTCCCGAGCTTCATGCTCGCGCGGACGGTGGCGGACTGCGTCGCGCCGACGCCCCGTCCCAGCCCAGCTCACCGCCCGCGCGCGCCGCCGGCGGCCTAGCGCTGCGTCGCGAAAAGGCCTGCGTCGGCGTCAATTCTCTTCTCCCGCCGCCGCCGCGGGCCGCCGCTTCGACTTTCACCATTCCGCCGCGATTGCTTTCCAAAGGGCATGCTGATGAACGAACTGATGATGGGCGTCGTGCTTGAGACGCTTTGCGCCATACTCGCCGCGTCCTATTTCATCGCCGAATACGCGATGCAGGAGGCGAAAATTCCCGCCCGCCGCAAGAGGCGGCCCGGGGCATAGAGCAGGTTCCGAAAAAGTTGACAGACTTTTTCGATCAGAACCTGCTCTAACGTTTTGATTTTGAGCGATTCCTTATCGATCACATGATTCCATGTGATCGGGAAGCGCTCTAGCCGTAAAGCTCAGGCGCGCGCGGCGGCCCACAGCCCGCGCGCGAGATCGTCGACGAGATCGTCGGCGTCCTCGAGGCCGACCGACAGGCGCAGCAGGCCGTCGCCGATGCCGAGAGACGCGCGCGCCTCCGGCGTCAACCGCTGATGGGTGGTCGTCGCCGGATGGGTGATGAGGCTCTTGGCGTCGCCGAGATTGTTCGAAATCTTGATCACGTCCAGCGCATTGGCGAGTCGGAACGCCGCTGGCTTGCCGCCCGCCATACTAAAGCTCACCAGCGTGCCGCCGCCTGACATCTGACGTCGCGCCAGATCGGCCTGCGGGTGATCGGCGCGGAACGGATAAAGCACGCGGCTGACGGCCTTCTCTTCGGCCAGAAAGTCGGCGATTTTGGCCGCGCTCGTGGTCTGCTGCGCGACGCGCAAGGGCAAGGTCTCGAGGCCCTTCAGCATCACCCAGGCGTTGAACGGCGACATGGCCGGACCGGTCTGGCGCAGGAAATTGTGGACGCTCTCTTCGATCAGCGCCTGCGAGGCCAAAATCACGCCGCCAAGACATCGGCCTTGCCCATCGATGTGCTTGGTCGCGGAATAGACGACGACGTCGGCGCCGAAATCGAAGGGCTTCTGTAGAAGCGGCGTGGCGAAGACATTGTCGACCACGAGCTTCGCGCCGGCCTCATGCGCAATGTCGGCGATCGCCTTGAGGTCATAGACCTCCAGCCCGGGATTGGTCGGGCTTTCCAGGAAGAAGAGCTTCGTCTCAGGACGGACGGCCGCCTTCCATTGTTCGAGGTCGGCGCCGTCGACGAGCGTCGAGGCGATTCCCAATCGCGGCAGGAGGTCCTCGACGACATAGAGGCAGGAGCCGAACAGCGCGCGCGCCGAAACCACATGGTCGCCGGCTTTGAGCTGCGCGAGCAGGCTCGCGGTCACCGCCGCCATGCCGCTCGCCGTAGCGCGGGCAGCTTCCGTCCCCTCCAGAAGGCACATGCGCTGCTCGAACATCGCGACGGTCGGGTTCGAGAAGCGCGAATAGATGAAGCCCGGCTCATCGCCTTTGAAACGCGCCTCGGCCGCCTCCATCGTTGGATAGGCGAAGCTCTGCGTGAGGTAGAGCGCCTCCGACAATTCTCCAAAGGAAGAGCGCTGCGTTCCGCCGTGAACGAGTTGCGTCGCGGGTTTGAGCGGCCTGCGGGGCGGGGCGTCGGCGGACATTGGTTCTCCCTCGGCGCAAAGGCGCGCCATTGCCTTGATGCGCGCCGAACGGCGCTGCTACGCAAAAAAGCGGGGCTTCCTTAGGGAGACCCGGCCTTTTAGCGCGTTGTTTTTCGTGGCGGCAAGCCGGCCGGCTCAAATAACCACGTGGTCCGCAAAATTGCCGATCGGCCGGACTCTGTCAACAGATAGCCCGGCCTTCCTTGATGAAAGCTGGCGGCGCCGCGAGCGCCGCCATTTTGTTTTTCTGCCTGGTTAAGGAACAGCCGGCAGATTGATCGGCGTCACCACGCCCGGCGCAGCGGCGCTCTTCGTCAGCCGGTTCTCGAAGATGTTCTTTGCGATCGCCCGTCCAACAGGGACGCCGCCTACATCGGACGAATCCGTGAGGATGTCGCTTGGGTTCTTGACGCTTTCGTCAATGCCGTCGAAGCGCCAGTGAACGCCCAGGAACACGCGGCTCACGGAGTTGTCGAACATCGCTTGCAGCAGCGAGTCATAGTGGCGGCGGTGAAGCGCGCGATACGAGCCATCTTCGTGAATGGCGCGTCCGTCAAGCTCGTCGGATACAAAGTTGAAAGCGAGATTGTCGGCCGCGTTCGGCGCCACGCCAAAAAACCTGCGGGTCATTTCGAAGCAGGCCGCGCCGAACGTCGCATGCCCAGAAGGATAGGCGGGGAATGGCGGCGTGAAACTGCGCTTGCCGGGCTCGTTGGTCCGGGGCGCGCCGAGCGGAATCCACCAAGGATCGCAACGCCGATGGAGGTGATACGAAACAATGTCCCTGTTGTGCCAGAAACTGTTGTCATATTCACGGACGCCGAGGATCGGCCGCCAAAGCTGATAACGATACTTCCAGTACCAAGCAGCTATGCCTGCGTCACCCATGGCGACGTTAATCAATGCCAATAGTCGCGCCGATGCGGCCGCGCGGTCCGATCCCGTTACATTGCGCGCGATAATGTCGCGCACGATTTGATTATAGAGCCGCGGAGGCGTGCCGATCTGCGAAGCGCCGTCGTAGGCCCAGTAAAAGCCGACGATCGTCTCGAACGGCGAGCGCTGGCTGAAAGTGACGCCTGGCGTGCCGGATGTCGGATTTTTGCTGCCCTTAACGCGGACTTCGTCATGCGCGTTGTTATACGGGGCCGAGCGCGGCGCGGGGTGCGCGTTCTGGGGTGGGATCGCCGCCGCTGAGAAAAGCTTGACGGCGCCCCATCTCGGGCCGAGCAGCCCCTGAGTGAAATCCGTGGGATCTTCGCGATGGCGCCAATAGGCGTCGATAGGGTCGACCCCGCCCGAATCCGACGAACCGTCGCTCTTGCGGGAATCAACGATCGCCGCGCCGACCTTGAAGCCGAAGTCGAAAGCGGGATTGCCGGCGCCGAACTGGAATCCCCGCAACATGTCGTCGACAAGCGTGCGGAAATCGGGGTAAAGCGCGGTCAGTGTCGCGGCCGCGGCTCCAGAAACGGCGGCCCCTTCATTGTCGGCGCTCCACGGCTGCGGAGCATGAGGCGCGACATTCGAATACGGGTTGATTGCGCCGGACAGACCGGCGAGCGTCGAGCTTATCGGCGGCCGGCCGGTCAGGCCGAAAAACGCGTCATGCATCGCGAGGTGAATGATCGCCAGGGCGCGAGAGCTCGCCGTTGGACCGCGATTGTTTTTAGCATTCATCCTGCCCGTGTGATCGCGGCGATTCATCTCCAGAGCGACTGCGTTCCAAAGCATTACGTAATCGCGCATAATGTCACTCCTGCAATATAGAGATCCAGGGCAATCGAGGCCCGCTCGAACGATATTGCGCGCCTCACGCATAAGTCGCGTCATTCGAACGAATGAGCGCCACGCTTTTCGGCTTTTCGATTTGTGGGGTAAGCTCCCGCCAATTTCGCGAAAGACGGCTAGAACAAATGAACGCGCCCGCCGCGCCCCTGGAAGATCGGGCGAATTCAACTCAAGTCGCGGCTGGCCGCGGCGTGCTTTCCAGCCGGCAGATTCAGGCGATGGCCGACGCCGGTCAGATCCGCCTCGCCGCGCCCTTGGCGCATGGGCAGATTCAGCCGGCCAGTCTCGATCTGCGGCTTGGCCCCAAGGCCTATCGCGTGCGCGCCAGTTTTCTGCCGGGAAAGCGCCGCAGCGTCGACGAGCTCCTCTCCGCGCTCAAATATGACGAGATGTCGCTGGAAGGCGACGGCGCCGTGCTGGAGCGCGGGTGCTTCTATGTCGTGCCGCTTCTGGAAAGCTTGGCGCTCGGCGACGCTGTCCTCGGCGCCGCCAATCCGAAAAGCTCGACGGGGCGACTCGATATTTTCACGCGGCTGATCACGGATCGCGGCGACCGGTTCGACGAGGTCGCCCCCGGCTATCACGGCCCGCTCTACGCCGAAGTGTCGCCGCGCAGCTTTTCGGTGCGCGTTCGCACCGGCACGCGATTGAACCAACTGCGTTTTCGCGCGCATGCGCAGAGCGACTCGCAGGGCGGGACGCTCGGCGACGCGGCGCTCGCCGAACTGCATCGCACATCGCCGCTCGTCGACGGACCGCTCAATTTGCGGGATGGCGTCGTGCTGCGGGTTGCGCTCGACGCGGATGCGTTCGGGGGAATCATCGGCTATCGCGCGCAGAAGCACACCGACGTCATCGACGTCGATCGCATCGCCGCCTATCGGATCGACGACTACTGGGAGCGTTTGCCGGCGCGTGACGGCCGGCTGATTCTCGATCCAGGCGATTTCTACATCCTCGCCTCGCACGAGCGCCTCGCCATTCCGCCCGATCTCGCCGCCGAAATGGCGCCGATGGACGCGGCGATCGGCGAGTTCCGGGTGCATTACGCGGGCTTCTTTGATCCAGGCTTCGGCGCCGGGCCCGACGGCCAACCGGGCGCCCGCGCCGTTCTCGAAGTGCGCTCGCGCGAAGTGCCCTTCATCCTCGAAGACGGCCAATTCATCGGCCGCCTGGTCTATGAACGCATGGCCGAAACTCCAAAGGCGCTTTACGGCCAAAGCGGCGTATCGAACTACCAGGGGCAGGGGCTCAAGCTCTCGAAACACTTCATGGCGGACTGACCGTAGGGCCGCGAAATTTAGGCAGGAGTCTGATATGCAGATTTCGATGGCGTCGCTGTTCGCCGCGATCGTTCTGGCCTGCGCGCCTGTGCTCGCCGCAGAGCGGGTCACGGTCGATAATTTCAAGCGCGCGGAAACCGACTATTACATGCAGTCGAGGGCGGACGCGGGCTGCTTCGCAAAGCTCTGCAGCGAACGCGGACCGATGCCGGTCGACAAGCAATCCGTCATTCGCCTCAATCGCGACACGCCCTATAGCAGCGGCGTATTCGACCTGACCTCGCCGGTGACGATCGTTCTGCCTGACGTCGGCAAGCGCTATCAATCGCTCGTCGTCATCAACGAGGATCATTACATCAAGCTCGTCGCTTACAAGCCGGGCCGCTACAAACTCACCCGCGACAAGATCGGCACGCGATACGCCGTGGTCATCGTTCGCACCTTCATGGATCCCAATGATCCGGCCGACATGGCCGCCGGCCACAAGGCGCAGGACGAGATCAAAGTCATCCAGGCCAGCCCGGGCAAACTCGAACTGCCGGATTGGGATCAGACCCAACGCGAGAAGCTGCATGACGCGCTGCTGGCGCTCACGCCTTTCGTCGGCGACAGCCGCCGCGCCTTTGGCGACGAGAAGGAGGTCGATCCGGTTCGCCATCTCATCATGACGGCGGCCGGCTGGGGCGGCAATCGCGAACAGGACGCGCTATATCTCAACGTCACCCCGAAAGAGAACGATGGGAAGACGCCGTATACGCTGACCGTCGGAGACGTGCCGGTCGAGGGCTTCTGGTCGGTCACCGTCTACAACGCCAAAGGATTTTATGAGGCGCCGGAAAATGCGATCTCGGTGAACAACGTCACCGCGCACAAGGACAAGGATGGGAAAGTCACGATTCATTTCGGCGGCGATCCCAACGCGCCGAATTATCTGCGCATCATGCAGGGGTGGAATTATACTGTGCGCCTTTACCAACCGCGCGCGGCGGTGCTGGACGGCAAGTGGAAATTCCCCGAGGCGACGCCCAGCAAATAGCGAGTTTCTAAACTTGGACGTAAAAGCGGAGCGAATTCATGCGTCAGGCATTTCTTTTAGCCGCGCTCTTCGCGCTCTCGCTCGCGACGTCCGTCGCCGCCGAAGAGCTTGGCGCATCGAGCCCGAAGTTCTGGTCGGTTCCGCAAGTCGACGCGCTGCCTTACGACGCGCATAGCCGGCTGATCCGCCACGGGCGCGATCTCATCACCGCGACCTATTCCCATATCGGTCCGGACATGCCCGACCGCGCGCAACGCTTTGCGGGCAACAATCTCGCCTGCGGCAACTGCCATCTCGACGCCGGCGTGAAGAAATTCGGTCTGCCGATTTTTGGCCTCTCCGAGGATTTCCCCGCCTATAGCGCGCGCGTCGGCGCGCAGATCACGCTGCAGGAGCGCATCAACTCCTGCATGACGCGCAGCATGAACGGCCGCCCTTTGCCCGTTTCATCCGCGCCGATGCGCGCCATCGTCGCCTATATTCAGTTTCTCTCGTCCGGCGTGCGCAAGGGCGAGAAGCTCTCCGGTCTCGGCGCGGGGACGATGCCGGAACTCGATCGCGCCGCGGATCCCGCGCGCGGGCACGACATCTATCAGGCGCGCTGCATCGGCTGCCACAACGTCGACGGCGCCGGCGTGCAGAACAGCCTGCCGGGGCTGGGCGCCGGCTACGCCTTTCCGCCGCTCTGGGGCTCGGACAGTTTTAATGACGGCGCCGGCATGGCGCGGCTGATCACGGCGGCGAACTTCATCCACTCCAACATGCCGGACGGCGTCGATTATCTGCACCCGCGGCTCTCGCCCGAAGAGGCTTGGGACGTCGCCGCGCTGATGATCTCGAAGCCGAGGCCGCAGCGCGCGGGGTTAGACAAGGATTTTCCCGACCTTTTGAAAAAGCCGATCGACGCGCCTTACGGCCCCTATGCGGACGGCTTCTCAGAAGCGCAGCACAGATACGGGCCTTACGGCCCGATCCGCGCGAAGTTGCAAGAGATCGAGAAGGAGAAGGGCGAGGTGAGGAATCCGAATGTGAAGTAGCCGCAAACAGATGAGGTCGGGTAACGCGTCGCAACTGCGCGTCGGAGAACCGAAGGGTCCTCCGCAAAAGGCGCCGACTCATGGAGCGATCAATCTCGCAAAAGTCTGGGAGTGAGCGCTCTGTTGGCCGTGGCTAGGCGGCATCAACGGAATTCGGCAAGGCGCACCGGCGGGCTTTCAGCATTGATCATGGCTTGGACCATGGCTTGGCCATGTGCGTCGCCGCGGCTTATCGTGACAACCTGCCACGCACGAGAGCTGTGGGTGGCCAGAAGTTTGTTCGCGTCGTAGACCGCGTCGTGACTGGGGCATTCAAAAGTCATCGACACTCGAACGCCCTCGTCATTGCCGGGATCCTCGCCGGAGCGCTCGACCTTACCTGGACACGGCGTTCCATCCCCGCCGCGCATTGTGATGCGATTGGCGACAAATCTGCCGATCTCCAGCTCCAAAGCGCCGGAGACGGATAGATCGACTCCTCGTCGTTCGTTGAATGACTTTTGAAACATCTCTTCGAAGTCAGACGCGAGGATGCTCACATCAACCGCGTATCCACGGCTGGTCTCAACGATCTTTGCAGTGGAGATATCCTTCTGAAGATAGTTTCCAGGTTCTTCAGCGGCCGCCGTCAGGGCGGCGCCCGCGACCGCCATAGCGGCTGACACCAAGGGAATCAGAGCGAGTCTTCGCACTGCCTGCTCTCAGCTACGAGAGTTTGAAAGCTGCTGTCGGATCACCGAGCCTATTTCTGATTTCGATGCCGACTTTCGATCACCGCCACGATGATTCCGCCAATGATTAGGGCGATCCAAGTGAGGATGACGAACAGCCAAGTTTCCCTGCTCCACATTCGAGGCTCCTTGAATAAAGGCTCAGCCTATTGCCGCACGATATGATCAATTATATAGTTGGTCATACTAGATCTGAGAAATTTGTTCCGTCAAGGAAGGGCATTTTCTTCCTTCGAGACGCCTTTCGGCGCTCCTCAAGATGAGGCAGGCCTCCGCTCGCCTCACACGCTGGTCCGTTGAAACGCGCCGCCAGCCGCGTTACACAAGAAGCACGCGGGCGTAGTTCAGAGGTAGAACGTCAGCTTCCCAAGCTGAATGTCGTGGGTTCGATTCCCATCGCCCGCTCCAATCTCCCCCAACCATGCGAAAATCAGCTCGCCGCCGCTGGCCGCCGCGGTTGAGCATCGTCGCCAAAAGTGCGAAGCGGATGGCGATTGAATCGCCCTCGACCGAAAGCGACTATGCCGCACGCCGCCCATGCTCACGCTCCCGCCGCGCCGCTCAGCGCCCATAGATCCGGGCCGCTGTCGGGCCGCGTGCGCCCGCCGGGCGATAAATCCGTCTCGCATCGCGCGCTGATCTTCGGCCTGCTCGCCATCGGCGAGACGAAGATCGAAGGGCTTCTCGAAGGCGAGGACGTGTTGCGGACGGCGCAGGCCTGCCGCCAGCTTGGCGCGAAGATCCTGCGCCATGACGACGGGCGCTGGAGCGTCTGGGGCGCCGGGCTCGGCTCTCTCCTGCAGCCCACCGAAACCCTGGATTTTGGCAATGCCGGCACTGGCTCGCGGCTGATGATGGGCGTCGTCGCCGGCCACCCGATCCTCGCGCGCTTCGACGGCGACGCCTCGCTGCGTAAACGCCCGATGAAGCGCATCCTCGATCCTTTGGCGCTGCAGGGCGCGCAGGTTCTGGAGCAAGCCGAGGGCGGCCGTCTGCCGCTGGTGCTGCAGGGATCGAGCGAGCCCTTGCCGGTCGAATACAAGACGCCCGTCGCTTCGGCGCAGATCAAATCCGCGGTCCTGCTCTGCGGGCTGAATTCCCCCGGCCAAACGACGGTGATCGAGGCCGAGGCTTCGCGTGACCATACCGAAAAAATGCTCGCGCATTTTGGCGCGACGGTCGTGAGCGCGCCTCATGGCCCGCATGGCCGCAAGATCACGCTCGAAGGTCGCCCGGAAATGACCGCGCGCGAGGTGCGGGTTCCCGCCGATCCGTCATCCGCCGCCTTTCCGCTCGTCGCCGCGCTGATCGTCGAGGGCTCGGATATCGTCATCGAAGGGGTGATGACCAATCCGCTGCGCAGCGGTCTGTTGACGACGCTGCAGGAAATGGGCGCCGATATCGCGTTGGAGAACAGGCGCGAGGAGGGCGGCGAAGAGGTCGCCGACATGCGCGCGCGCTTCTCGCATCTTAAGGGCGTCGATGTGCCGGCGGAACGGGCGCCATCGATGATCGATGAATATCCGATCCTCGCCGTCGCGGCCTCCTTCGCCAAGGGTGAGACGCGGATGCGCGGGCTCTCCGAATTGCGGGTGAAGGAATCGGATCGGCTCGAGGCGGTCGCCGCCGGGCTCAAAGCCAATGGCGTCGACTGCGAAATCGTCGAGGACGACTTGATCGTGCGCGGCGGCAGGGTCGCCGGTGGGGCCATGGTCGAGACGCATCTCGATCATCGCATCGCCATGAGCTTCCTCGTCATGGGGCTCGCGGCCGAAAACAAAGTCACTGTCGACGATGAGACGATGATCGCGACGAGCTTTCCGGCGTTTCGCCCGCTCATGGAGCGACTCGGAGCGCGCTTCTCGTGAGCTTCGTCATCGCCATCGACGGCCCCGCGGCGTCGGGGAAGGGCACGCTGGCGCGACGCCTCGCGGCGCATTACGGCCTGCCGCATCTCGACACGGGACTTCTCTACCGCGCCACGGCCTGCGCGCTGCTGGAGGAGGGGCTGCGGCTCGACGACGTCGAATCGGCGGTCGCCGCCGCGCGCAGCCTGTCGCTCACCGACTTCGATGAAAAGCGGTTGCGCGCCCGCGACATGGGCGAGGCGGCGTCCGTCGTCGCGGCCATGCCGGCGGTGCGCGCGGCGCTCGTCGACATGCAGCGCGGCTTCGCGGCGCGGCCGGAAGGGGCTGTCCTCGATGGCCGCGACATCGGCACGGTGATCTGCCCCGACGCGAAGGTGAAGATTTTCGTCACCGCCGCGCCGGAGACTCGCGCCACCCGCCGCGCTCTGGAGCTTGCGCGCGCCGGCGAAGACGCGGACTACGCCGCCATTCTCGAAGACGTCAGGAAGCGCGACGCGCGAGACAGCGCCCGCAGCGCCGCGCCGTTGAAGGCGGCCGCCGACGCGGTGACGCTCGACACGACCGACTTCGACATCGATGAGGCGTTCGCAGCTGCGCGGGGAATCGTGGAAAAGGCGCGACGTTGAAGTTTCGTCATTGCCAGCGAAGCGAAGCAATCGAGGCATTGGTGGGCGGCTGGATTGCTTCGTCGCTGCGCTCCTCGCAATGACGTCGGGAGTGACAGCGGATAGCCAGCGCGTCTTCCGCTTTGCGCCGTCGCCGAACGGCTATTTGCATCTTGGCCACGCCTATTCGGCGCTTCTGAATTTCGATCTCGCGCGCCAATGCGGCGGGCGCTTGGTTCGAGGCGGCGATCTATGAAGATCTCGCCTGGCTCGGGCTCGATTGGGAGCGGCCGGTCCGCCGCCAGTCCGAGCATTTCGGCGCCTACGCCCGCGTGCTGGAGCGCCTGGATGCGATGGGGCTCGTTTACGCCTGCGATTGCAAGCGTTCCGACATCGAGCGGATTGCGGCTGGCAAGCAAGGCTGGCCGCGCGACCCGGATGGCTCGCCGCTCTATCCGGGGACATGTCGCGTTAAACCGCGCCGTAAGGCTCGCGAGGTTCTCGCAAAGGGCGGCGTCGCGCTGCGGCTCGACATGCGCATGGCGTCGACGCTCGCGGGGCAGGGGCTGATGTGGCGGGAATTCGGGGCGCTCCCGCGGGCGGAGCGAAGCGATCCGGCCGCTTCGCCTCGCGATGACGGAGAAGGGAGGCTTGTTCCCGCCGATCCGGCGGAGTGGGGCGACGTCGTCCTCGCGCGCAAGGATACGCCAGCGAGCTATCATATCGCCGTCGTCGTCGACGATGCGCTGCAGGGCGTAACCGACGTGGTGCGCGGCAAGGATCTGTTTGAGGCGACGAGCCTGCATCGCCTGCTGCAACGCCTGCTCGACCTGCCGGCGCCGAATTATCGTCACCACGGCCTCGTTCTGGACGAGAAGGGCGAGAAGCTTTCGAAGAGCGTCGCCTCGACGGCGCTGCGCGCCTTGCGTGCGGAAGGCTGGACGCCAGCCGACGTGCGCCGGCGAATAGGGTTGTAGAGCGTAGAGCCTACTTTGCGGGCATTCGCCGTCTCGGAGTCATTCGAAGATGTGATTCCGAGCCGCCGAGTCGCGCCAGGCGTCGGGCGCTCTCTCGCTCAAGGAGCGCCTTGAGCGCTTCGCGAACCAGCGCGGATTTGTCCGTAAGTCCCATTAAATCTGCTGCCTTGGCGACGAGTTCATCGTCCAGCGTAATTCTCGCACGCATGTGCGCTCCTGTTATTCAGATAGGAAAGCAGCATCTGATGCCTCTAACGACGGAGGCGACCGCGACTTCATGTGCGTCGGCGCACGAACATTTTCTCCGGCTCCAGATAGCCTTGGATCATCGAATTGCGAAGCGGCAAGGGAGAGCGAAATGTTCGAGACCATCCAAAGCCTGATCGACCAGGAAGGCCAGATCTGCGTTCCGGCGCGCCATCTGACTCCGCGCGCCAATCTCTACGAACTGGGGATGACGCCCTATACGGCGATCCGCCTGCTGCTCGCGATCGAGCGCGACTTTCGCATCGAATTCCCGCGCGACTCGCTCAATCGCCAGACGATGGCGACGATGGAGAATATTGTCCGCGCCATTCGCGCCGCCCAGTTCGCTCCCGCCTATGAATGGCTCCAGGCGGCCTAAAAGAGGCGATTCGGGCCGGCAGCGCCGAGGCGACAACTACAGATCGAAGCTTACCGGGCCTGACGAGTCGCCACTTTGGCGCTGTTGTTCGGCGCCTTCGCCATCAGCGAATCAATGCGATCGCGCTCTTTCCTGAATTCGGCGAGAAGCCGGCCCTCGATCTCGCGCGTGCGCGCCAGCTTGACGCGCATCGGATCGACGAAATGGCCATTGACCATCACCTCGTAGTGAAGGTGCGGTCCGGTCGACAATCCGGTCGAGCCGAGGAAGCCGATCACTTGGCCCTGCTTGACCCGCATGCCTTCCTTCACGCTGCGCGCAAAGCCCGACATGTGATTGTAGGTGGTGATGTAGCCGTTGGCGTGCTGGATCTCGACGCGCCGACCATAGCCCGAATCCCACTGCGCCTTGATGACCGTGCCATTGCCGGCGGCGAGAATCGGCGTGCCGATCGGCGCAGCCCAGTCGACGCCCGTGTGCATCTTGTAGTAGCCGAGGATCGGATGGCGGCGCATGCCGAAGCCTGAGCGCGTCTCGCCGATGGCGATCGGCTTACGCACAAGGAATTTGCGGCTCGATCGGCCGTTCTCGTCGTAGTAGTCGAGCAGCCCGTCGTCGGGCGTAAAGAAGCGATAGTAGCGATATGTTTCGTTACGAGTCGTCAGAGACGCATAGAGCAGCGCGTCGCGACCCGCGCTCGCGCCGTCCTCCGCTTCGTCGTAGAAGATGTCGAACGTATCGCCGCCCGAGACGCCGCGCTGCAGATCGGCGTCATTCGCGAAAACCCGGACGAGCTCATTGATGATCGGCCGCGGGATCTGCTGCTTGAGAGCGGTTTCATATAGGGAATCGTAAAGGCGCATGGCGCCTTCATCTTCCTCGCCCTCAATGTGCGACTTCGACCGGCCATTGTTGGCGAGAGACGTGGGCGCCGTCGGCGTCTGCATAAATGCGCCCCTGTCGGTCGCAGCGACGACCGATTCGATCGTTTCATCGTTGTAAACCGACATGCGGGCGAGCTGCATGTTCTTGCCGGAGCCGTCGAAGTCGGCGAAGAGCAGCTTGACGCGCTGGCCTTCACGCACCGGTTCGCCGCGCTTGTTCTTGAAAGCGGCGGCGACTGCGGCCGCCCGGGCTCTGGGCACGTCGACGCTGTCCAGAACGTCGGCGAGCGTCTGTCCCCGCTTCACGACGACAAGCTTCTCTTCCATCTGCGTCGGCTGCGGTGTGTCGCGCGGCGCGACGGTGACGTTTTCCGCCACCATGCGCACTTCGATGCCGGAGAAGGGCGTGAGCGACCCGCCGGGCGTCGCATAGGCGAGCGCGAGGGGGTCGATCGCCGCCCGGCTCGTTCGCGTGAGCAGCATCTGGCCGGGCAGGGGCAGCGCTGAAGATTGTGGTCCCGCGGCGAGGCTGGATTTGACCTGCTCAATCACCTGCGCCTGCGCTTCATCAAGCGTCAACTGAGCGCTCTGGGCCGTCGCCGCAACGGCGGCGAGGTCCCGGGTCTCGAACGAGACTTCCGCCAAATCGGGAGCGAGATCGGCGTCCGCGGCGTTTTCGGGGGCGCGGGCGTCGGTCATCAGCTTCAGCGGATTATAGGGAGGCACTTCCCCTGCAAAGCTCGACGGCGCGAGCGCCAGGGTCGCCGCGACCCGCGTGAAGGCGCGGTTGCGCACGACCTCCTTGTCGCCCGCCCGCGAGGTGGTCGCGGCGCGAAAGGTCTGCTTGGCCGCGACCACGTCGACCGCGCGCATCAGCCGGTCGCCCTTCTTGGGATTGACGGTCTGCTGCTCATCCGCCTCGGCGCCGCGCGCCGTCTGAGCGCGGGTCGGCG
>WSXZ01000110.1 GCA_009773555.1 Methylocystaceae bacterium
GGCGCGGGGCACGACAAAGACTTTGCCGGGCTGCGTTCGCGAGGATTTCAGCTCGGCTATGTGCGCGGCCGGCACGTCCACATAAATCATCCGTGCGGCATTGTCTGATCGCACATGGCCCGGGACGCCGCGCAGAATGAACAGATCGGACAGCAGGCCAATGACGTCCGTCGAGTTAAGCTTGCGATTGATCCGGATGGCCAGGCATTCACGCGGCGGTTAGGTCGGGAAGCGCCCCCGGGCCAAGTCCTGGAGTAAGTCCGAAAGCCGCCGAAGTCTCGCAGATGGTTCGACGTCATCTCGGACTTTGCCGCAGAGGTTGCGAGAATGGGGTCGTCAGGTGATCAGCCCAATTTGGATCATTCCCGCGTCGGTGCGGTTGTCGCTCCGACCTTCAGATGGTAACCACCTTTTTGCGATTTGATCTGTTGGCCGTACGGTGGCCGACTCGCCGAAAATGGCATTGACTTGCGAGTGAGCAACTGGCGAACGGGCTGGACAATTGCACGCATCTTCGATGGAAAATATGCGCCGATGCTCGGACTGGTACCTCCCGAAGGGGAGGATCCGGATCGTCGATCTGGGGGCGATGAATGTCAACGGATCATATCGAGAACTGCTGCCCGCGACTGTGGAATACGTCGGCGTCGATCTCGAGGCGGGACCGGGCGTCGACGTTACGCTCTCGGACACATATCAACTGCCGTTTGCAGACGGCTCGTTCGATGTCGTGTTGAGCGGACAAATGCTCGAGCATTCCGGACAGTTCTGGCGAGTCTTCAAGGAAATTTTCCGGATTCTCAAGCCTGACGGACTCGCCTTCGTCATTGCGCCTTCGGCCGGCCCGGTGCATCGCTATCCGGTCGACTGCTATCGTTTCCATCCAGACTCGTACCAGGCGCTCGCCGAATGGTCGGGACTGCGTCTCGTCCAGTGCTGGCGCGATGAGCGCGGCCCCTGGTGCGATCTCGTAGGTGTGTTCCAGAAAGGCGAAAGCTTGCAGCCGGTGACTGCGCCGCGTGCAGTGAAAGTTTCGTCGAACGACCGGCAAAAGCCTCATTGGGACCCCTCGGTAGAAGCCCGCAACGGGGCGCGTCCTTATCTTGAAGTGTTGCGCGACTTGCACGCCCTGATTAGTCCAGACGTCTACTTGGAGGTCGGAGTGCGGAGGGGAGCGAGCCTTGCGCTTGCGTCGTGCTCCGCGGTCGCGATCGATCCCGACCCGCATCCGGATTTGGCCATCGCCACCACCCCCGCCGTGCACTTCCATCGCTGCACCAGCGACGACTTCTTCTTTTTCCATGGCGAGCATGACTTCGTGGGGCGGGTGGACCTAGCGTTCATCGACGGAATGCACCTAGCTGAATATGTCTATCGCGACTTCATGAACGTCGAGCGGATCATGCGTCCCGGAGGCGTCGTGGTCATTGATGACGTGCTACCTAACCATCCCATTCAGGCGAGCCGTGAGCGCGTTTCGCAGGTGTGGACCGGAGACGTTTGGCGCTTTGCCGAACACCTTGCCAGGGAGAGAGCCGACCTGCGACTGACCTGGCTCGACACATCGCCCACCGGGCTGCTGGTCATCTCCCGTCTCGACCCCGCGTCCAGGGCCATGTGGGACGACTACAACCCCAAAATGCGACGGCTGGCCCAAGAAGCGGGGGCGCAGCCTCCCGATCGCGTGCTGGCGCGAACGGATGCGGTCGAGCCTACAATAGAGAACCTGCGTGCGGCGAGCGGCCGATGACCTCTGCTCCCGGACCCGACCTCAGTATACTCGTCTGCGCGTTCAACATGGCTCGCGAATTGCCGCGCACGCTCCAGACGCTGGCGCACACTGGCCAACGTGGTGCGGAGGCGATCGACTGGGAAGTCGTGGTGCTCGACAACGGATCAGACCCACCCGTCGACGAGGGTGCGCTGCAGTCGGTTCTGCCCGGCGTCAGGGTTGTGCGGCCTGACGTGATCAGGCGTTCTCCGGCCGCTGCGATCAATCAGACCATGGGCCGGCTGACCGGGCGGCTCCTCGCGCTTTGGATTGACGGCGCGCGCATGGTCTCGCCAGGCGTCATTCGCCTTGCAATGGAAGCCTGGCGGGCCGACCAAACGCGCGTGATCGGCACGCTTGCCTTTCATCTCGGTCCCGACGTCCAGATGAGGACCGTCGCCCAAGGCTACGATGCCGCCGCGGAGGACGCCCTTCTGGCGTCCGTTCCCTGGCAACAGGACGGTTATGCACTGTTCGACATTTCCGTGCTGGCGGGATCGTCCGAGCCGGGCTGGTTCGGCTGCATTGGTGAGACAAATGGCATCTTCATGGACCGCAAATTGTGGAACGCGCTGGGAGGGCTGGACGAAAGATTCGAGGCACCTGGAGGAGGGTTCGTCAATCTCGAGTTGTGGGAACGAGCGGTTGCTCAATCCGGCCACCATCCGTGGATGATCCTAGGGGAAGGCACCTTCCACCAAGTGCATGGCGGGGCCGCGACCAACGGTTCGGCCGACGACCGAGCCACGATGCACGACGAATACGTCAAGATCAAAGGGCGATCGTTTTCGACGCCGAAATACCAGGCGCATTTCGTCGGCACGCTCGATCCGGCGCGCCTCGATAAAGGTTTCCCGCGCCTGCTCGACAGGCTGCGACACGCCCATTCAATTCGTGGTCGCCATTTTCGCGTAGACCTGCCCACCGGCGCGCTCGGCAAGATACAGCAGGGGACCTTGCGGACCCGCTACAAGGGGCTTCGGCTTGCCAAAGATCCGTTCGATCTTGCGCTCTACAGGCAAGCTATCGAGCAATTGCGCCCCGCGACCATCATCGAAGTCGGAACTTCAGAAGGCGGCAGCGCCGCTTGGCTAATCGACCAGTGCCGATGCCTGGGGCTCACCGAAACAAATCTAATTGCCATCGACGTTGCCCCGCCTGCGATCGAACTCGCGAACGTCCGCTTCTATCGAGGCGATAGCTTCGATCCCAACACAACCTTTCCGACCGAAGCTATCGCCTCGTCGCCGCATCCTTGGCTCGTCATCGAAGACAGCGCACACGCGCGCGACAGCACGATCGCGGTGCTCGAATATTTCGACCGCCAGCTAGAGTCGGGCGACATGCTTGTCATCGAGGATGGCGTGCTCGCCGACCTTGAAGGAGAGGTCTATCGCAAGCTCGACGACGGCCCCAACCGCGCAGTGGCCGAATTTCTCGGGCGCGTAGGACGCCGTTACGTCATCGATGCGACGTTTTGCGATTTCTACGGCCACAACCTCACCTACGCGCCCAATGCTTGGCTCCGGCGTAGTTAGAACGTTTTCCGTCCAGCCACCCAGTCGCGCGCTAGTGCACAGACTCAGACAAAAGAAGCAGCGCGCGGGACGCATTTTCCAAACGTGATCGGCCCTGCCCCGCATTCGCGCCAGCGGGACCGATAAATTAACTGGGTTTCATGCGGCTTTCAGAAATGGGGTGGGCTCGAACATCCAGGCTAAGTGATGCCGATGCGCCTCACCGCCGCCGCTTGGCCGGCCCCCATCGGGGGATCCAGTTCGGATGTTAAGAGCGGCATTTGAACCAGCGGCTGAGCGCCCGGCGGAGCTGGCTGGGGTTGCGCAGCCGGGCGCTCGGGGAACAGAACCGCCCGGGGCTGGCGGCCGATACCCCAACGACGAATGTGGCCGCACTTCATTGTAATGACGCCGCCAGCTTTCGATGATGATCCGCGCTTCCTTGAGCGAGTAGAAGATCTCGCCGTTTAGCAGTTCGTCACGAAGCTTCGAGTTGAAGCTCTCGCAATAGCCATTCTCCCATGGACTGCCCTCGATGTAAGCGGTCCTGGCGCCGACAGCGGTTATCCAATCCTGCACGGCCTTGGCGATGAACTCGGGGCCATTGTCTGATCGCACATGGCCCGGGACGCCGCGCAGAATGAACAGATCGGACAGCAGGCCGATGACGTCCGTCGAGTTAAGCTTGCGATTGATTCGGATGGCCAGGCATTCACGCGTAAACTCATCGATGATGTTCAACATGCGATATTTGCGTCCGTCATGTGTTCGGTCTTCGACGAAGTCGTAGGACCAAACATGGTTCGGATGTGCCGGCCGTAACCGAATGCATGATCCGTCGTTCAGCCACAGTCGCTTTCGCTTAGGCTGCTTTGCTGGGACCTTCAGCCCCTCCCGCCGCCAGATCCGCTCGACGCGCTTGAGGTTCACCGCCCAGCCGGCGTCGTGCAGCAACGCCGCGATGCGCCGATAGCCATCCCGCCCATATTGGAGGGCGAACGCGATGATGTCGGCGGTCAGAGCTGCCGATTCCGACGAAGGCGCCCGTCTGTAACGGGATAATGCCGCCCGGGGATTCCGGGATAATGGCGCCCCCCTTTTACGAGATGATCCCGCCCGGG
>WSXZ01000111.1 GCA_009773555.1 Methylocystaceae bacterium
TGCGCCCATTTCGGGTCGGTAAATTCGGCGTCCCGGCCGAATGCGCCCTCCAACCGATCGCGCAAACCGTCAATCGACCGCTGATTGTCGTAGATCCGGTGCAGCCGGCCGCCCGCATTGCGTTCGCGGCTCGCCGCCGTCATGACGATGTCGACGCGGCTATGCGCGCCATGCTGCGAAAGGCGCCAGGCATAGTGGTGGCCGTGAAGGGCCTGCGCCAGCGCGTCTTGTGCCTCCTTTGCCCCCAGCGCGGCGTCGACCTCCATTGTGAACTGCAGCACGTCGTTGGACGGCGCGCGGCCATCTTGGCGCGCCACGTAGCGGCGAAGTCGGCGACGGAGCGCTGTCCGGTAATCATCAACCCGTCATGGCGCTCAAGCGTCAGTTCCCCCTTGTCGCTTTGATAGCTCAGCAGTGCCTGCGCCCGAGCCGCGCCGGAACCGAAACTCGCGATCTTGACGACCGCCGCCTGCGAGCCGGCCGCAAGATTAGCCTTCGCGATCAAGGCGGACCGCACGGATGCGATCGCTGCGCCCGTCGCCGGCGCGCGGCCGCCCAGTGCCGGCGATGAGGGTCGCGCCGTTTCCGCAACCGTGGCGGGCGCACGCGCCGAGACGTCGGTCTGCGAAACGCTACCCTTCGCTGCGACCGCGCGCTTTACGCGCAATTCATCGTCGGCCCGGGACTTCTCGCCTGGCGCCGGCGCGCGCGGCCCTGTGCCCGGCCGTTCGCCGCGTCGGGGCGGGGCGGGTGCGCGCGAGCGGTCAGCTGTTTGCGCGCGGTAACGCTCAGCCGATTGCACCGCCGCCGCAAGATCGTCCAGCGCCGCCCGATTCCTCGCCGCAAGACGACGCCGCAAGCCTTCTGTCAGAACCGAAAGATCAAGCGCGGCGAGCGTCGTCATGACGCGGGACCTTTCACGATCGCTGCCTCAGCGCGTCGTCGCGCCCGAGACGTCAATGACGCATAAAGGGCGTCGAGCGCCCGCATGATCCCATGCGCTTCGATCAGCCATGCGCGCACATTCTCTCCCGGGAAAGCGTTGCCCGCATTCATATGATGAACGGCTTGATTGAGATTAACGCCGATCGCGCGCAGCTGTCGCGTCAATTCGACGACTTCGACGCGTCCTTCGCCGTCAAATGTTGGCCCCATGTCGCTGGCCGCGCGAACCATCCGGCGCAGCGCTTCCGTCGCCGTTAGATTCCTCGCTTCGCAGAATGACAGAAACGCGGTCGCCTCCGCTTCATCGACGCGGAAACCAATAAATCGCGTCTTGCGCTGAGCGTGCCGTCGCTTGTCTGCCATTCGCCAATCGTCCTCAGCGTCCGGTTTGCCTTTGGCAAACTGCCGGATGCGAACAGGGCCCGCGCGGCGAGCGCACATAAAGATTTTGTTTCACAAAATCCCTATCCTGCCATTCATCACCACTCTTCGATTTGCATAGCCGAAAACCCTCATTTTCTCAACGTTTTTCAATGGGTTTGTGCGGTTTTCAAAGCAGTCTCGGAACACTCTCAGCGCACTATCAAGACAGTCTCACGAGGCTCTTTGATCAACATCGAAAGCGTCTCACACAGAGACCCAACGAACTCGCATAATATTCTCACCGTCGCATCAGGCGCATATCAGATCGATCTCCAAGATGCTCTCGCATCGTTGTCATAAAGGTCTTGTGTAAGGAAGGGAGTGGGTCTAAACAGTTGCCATTTTATTAGAGCTCGCATGAAGCTCACCGGTGAGGGCCTGCAGCGTGTGAAGGAGGGGATTAACGCGCTGAAGCCGAACCGTCGGCTCACGCTGCGCGAACAAATTGGCGCGATCTATGGGCCTTTGATGAAGGCGAAAGGCCGCGGACTGACGAATGCTCAACTTCTCGATTACCTCAGAGAGCAGGGCATTATGATTTCGGCTCCCTCGCTATTTCGGGTGCTGAGACAGCTTGCCGAACAAAAGGCCCGGCGCCGCTCTAAGCGGGGAAGCCATCCCTTCCGCGCGAATGGGAAAATGCGGGTGCCTACGTCATCGGAAATTACAAGGCCCGTATCCACCGGGACCATCGAGTCTGAACCTGTGCCGCGCGCGTCGTCCTTCCGCGTGCGTCGCGACCGCGATGAAATCTAGGAGATCGGTGAATGGATAAAGCGATTTACATGGTCGGCGGCAGCAAGGGCGGCGTCGGCAAGTCCATGGTGACAATGGCGCTGATCCATTTTCTGACGGCGCGGGGCGAGGCGGTTGTCGTGGTCGACGCCGACACCTCGAATCCTGACGTCATGCAGAACTATGAGAAGGAGATCCCGTGCGAGGGCGTCAATCTCGACGATGCTGACGGCTGGATACGGCTCGTCAATCTCTGTGACGAAAACGCGGATAAGACCGTTATCGTCAATACGGCGGCGCGGAACAACCAGGGGGTAGGGGCCTACGGCGTCACGCTGAGCGGCACGCTCGACGAGCTGAAGCGGCGATTGGTGACCTTGTAGGTTGTCAATCGTCAGCGGGATTCGTTGGAGCTGTTGCAGGATTTTCTCGAAGCGATCCCGAATTCAACCGTTCACGTCGTCAAGAACGGCTACTTCGGCGCGGACGAGAAGTTCGAACTCTATAACGGCTCGAAGACACGGAAAGCGATCGAAGGTCGGGGCGGGAAGAGCCTGCTCTTCCCCGACATGGCGGACCGCGTGAGCGACGACCTTTACAGCAAGCGTCTCAGCATCCGAAAGGCGCTCGCCGACATGCCGATCGGCAATCGCGCCGAATTGAAGATGAGCTGCGACACAGTGAATCAGGGCCTCGAAGAGCGTCGAAAGACGGCAGAAAATATGGTGTTCTGCGGCTATGGCGCAGGCGATCGACAGGCTTCCCGACGATCCGAACGAACTGAAGGCGATGCTTCTCGCCGAGCGCGCGCGCAACGAGCGCCTTGTTCAGATCATCAAGGAGATGCAGCGCCATCGCTTTGGGCGGCGCGCCGAGACGCTCCCTGAAGACCTGATGCTGCTCGCGCTCGAAGAGGTCGAGCAGACGGAAGCCGGGCGCGGCGGCGGCCGCGGAAGCCAAATCCGCCGCCGAACGTGAGAAGGCGGCCAGAAGGCGCCGCACGAACCGTGGCGCGCTGCCTGCCCATCTGCCGCGCATCGAGACCATCGTCGACATCGACGAGAAGGCCTGTCCCTGCTGCAAGGGCGCGCTTCACCGGATCGGCGAGGATGTCTCCGAACGGCTCGATATCGTGCCGGCGCAGTTCCGGGTGCTGGTGACGCGGCGTCCCAAATACGCCTGCCGCGCCTGCGAGGGCGCGGTCGTGCAGGCGCCGGCCCCGGCGCGGCTGATCGAAGGCTGCCTGCCGACCGAGGCGACCGTCGCCCATGTGCTCGTTTCCAAATACGCAGATCACCTCCCGCTCTATCGGCAGGCCCAGATCTACGCCCGGCAGGGCATCGCCCTCGATCGTTCGACGCTCGCCGACTGGGTTGGCCGCGCCGCCTGGCATTTGCGGCCCGTGCACGAGCGACTCCTGGAACACATAAGGTCGTCGACGAAAATCTTCGCCGACGAGACAACGGCGCCGGTGCTCGACCTCGGACGGGGGCGCACCAAGACCGGCCAGCTCTGGGCTTATGCGCGCGACGAATGCGCAAAACCGAAAATCCGAGCAGCCGCTCACGCATCTTGCTGGCTTCACGGGCGTCGTGCAGGTCGACGGTTACGCCGGCTATCGCGCGCTGGCGCAGAAGAACAGCGTGTCGCTCGCCTTCTGCTGGTCTCACGTTCGCCGGCGCTTTTACGAACTCGCCGCGGCAGGTCCTGCGCCGATCGCCAGTGAGCCGCTGGCGCGCATCGGTGCCCTCTACGCCATCGAGAGCGATATCCGGGGTCAGAATCCGGATGACCGGCGCGCGGCGCGACAGGAAAAATCCCGCCCAATCCTCGACGCCCTCGAGCCATGGCTGCGTGAAAAGCTCGCGCTGATCCGCCAGAAGACCAAGCTCGCCGAGGCGATCCGCTACGCGCTCTCGCGCTGGGACGGCCTGACGCGCTTCGTCGACGACGGGCGCATCGAGATCGACTCCGGCTCCGACGGCGGGGCTGAGAACTGGGCGATCGTCGCCTCGCTCATCGAGACCTGCAAGATCAACGGCGTCGATCCGCAAGCCTATATGGCCGACGTCCTCACGAAGATCGTCGACGGCCATCTCGCCAGCAAACTCGACGACCTCATGCCCTGGGCCTACGCGCAGCCGGTCGCACTCAAAGACGTGGCCTGAAAACAGCGCTTACATTTGAGACAGGCGGCGGTATGATTTAACGGAGGACGCGGCTCATCTGACAGGCGGCGTCCTCGATCGCCGGGAAGGGGCAGAACAGGGGCAGGCAGCGATTTCCAAATCGAATGAGAGCGCCTTGCCCTCAGCAATGCTACGGCGGAACTCAACACCGCCTATCATACCCTCGTCGCGCTTGAGGGCGGGACTTGAGGAGTGACGGCCTTCGATTAAGCCAGCAGTCTCAAGAGGTAGATTCGCGGAGCTGGTTAGTTAGGCCGCCTTCGGCCCGTTTATGGTCTCGATCCGATCGAGAGTCTTGCCGAGATTGCGCACCGCGACTTGCACATCATAATCGGTCTGCAGATTGAGCCAAAGCTGCGCCGTCGTATCGAGCGCCTTGGCAAGCCTCAGCGCAGTGTCCGCCGTAATGCCGGTCTGCTCGTTGGCGATCCGCTCAATTCGCGTGCGCGGCAAGCCGCATACCTTAGCAAGAGCGCCCGCCGACATTTCGAGCGGAATGAGGAACTCTTCCCGCAAGACCTCACCGGGATGCATTGGCTTGAGCTTCTTGGTCACCGTCTCGTTCTCTTCTAGTGGTAGTCTACGATCTCGACCTCCGCCGGGCCTTCGGCCGTCCAAACAAAGCATAGCCGGAATTGGTCGTTGATGCGGATCGAGTGTTGCCCTTTCCGATCGCCCACAAGCGCTTCAAGCCGGTTGCCCGGCGGCGCCCTCAAGTCTCCGAGATCGCCCGCGGCGTTGAGGTAGCGCAGTTTCCGGCGCGCCGCCTTGACCAAGTCGGCCGGAAAGCCCTTCGGACTCTCGCCGTTGAAGAGGGCTTCAGTCGTCTTGTTCCGGAAGCTCCTGACCACGAACGGTATGTATCATAGAATGATACAGGCGTCAAGCTACACCGTATCAACCAGTGAAGCAGCTTATTTTTCCCGATCGCCATCACGCGGCTTATCGTGCCCTCCAGAATCCTCTTTGCGCTCAGCACCCCTTTGGCGTTGGCGATTTTTGACGAAATCTGCGAGCTCGCGGCTCAGAGCATGCCGCCTTGTTTCGATTGTTGGCATGTCGCGGACGAATTCACGCATCTGCCGCGCGAGCGTTTGATCGGTCGCCTCCCCCGTGCGCTCGAGTTCTGAGGCGTAATCCAGATAGCGCCGACGGATCCCCTCCTGGCGTGATTGGATTTGTTTTTCCCAGGGCCGCTCCGCGCTCTTGCCTTCGACGGCCTCACGCAAGACCTCCTCCCGCGCGCGCCGACGGCATAGGGCGTGATCTCGCGTTTGCGGAGAGCCAGAATGTTCCCGGTCCGCCTTCCGCACCTTGCCGCGGGTTCGCCGCGGCGACGCCTCCGCCGCGATCCCCCGCAACCTCAATTCCCCGGCGAACTGAACCGCCCCGGGTTTTGCCGGAGGCCATTTCGTTTGAGTCACGCCGCCAATGCGGGCTCCTCGATCAGCGTATAGTAGCGCGCTTCGGCTTCGGCCGGCGGAATGTTTCCAATCGGCTCGAGCAGTCTGCGATTGTTGAACCAGTCGACCCACTCGAGCGTGGCGAACTCGACCGCCTCGAAGTTTCGCCATGGCCCGCGTCGCCAGATGACCTCGGCTTTGTAGAGTCCGTTGATCGTCTCGGCGAGTGCGTTGTCATAGCTATCGCCGACGCTGCCGACCGAGGGCTCGACGCCAGCGTCTTTCAAGCGTTCGGTATATTTGATCGAGACGTATTGGGCGAATTCAATCGGTCGTCGCAACGATCTCAATGGAGACGGCGATGGCGCGGACGAGAGCAAATACCGAAACATCTGACAGAAAGGCGATGCGCTCGCCTGGCAGGCCGCCAGCGGCCGTCCGGGAGCAGCTTGTTCAATTCTGGAAAGCAATTGCCGCGGGTCGGACTATCTGTCATTTGCCGAGCGAGAAGAGATCGCGATTCTTTACGCACAAGAGCAGGGCGTCTGTGAGATTGCACGCCAATTGGGGCGAGCAGCCTCGACCATCTCCCGCGAACTGCGTCGCAATGCCGCGAGGCGTTCCGGCGGCTGCGATTACCGCGCCACGGCCGCCCAATGGCATGCGGATCGATCGGCTCAGCGACCAAAACCGTCGAAGTTGGCGACGAACTCGCGTCTGCGGCAGTATGTTCAGGAAAGGCTGTCCGGCGAAATCAGCTCGGGTGATGGCTCGAAAATATCGGGGCCGAAGGTCGAATGGAAAGGCCGGAAAACGGGGCCCCGCCAAAGTCGTCGCTGGGCGTGCGCCTGGAGCCCCGAGCAGATCGCTCGTCGACTGCCATTGGACTTTCCTGACGACACGGAGATGCGGATCAGTCACGAAGCAATCTATCAAGCCCTCTTCATCCAAGCGCGCGGCGGGCTCCGACGCGACCTGACCGCCTGCCTTCGAACAGGGAGAGCGCTGCGGACGCCACGCGCGCGTACCCGAGGAAAAAACAAGTCTTTTGTCTCGTCCGAGATCATGATCAGTGAACGTCCCGCCGAAGCCGAAGACCGCGCCGTTCCGGGTCACTGGGAAGGTGATCTGATCCTCGGATTGCACAGTTCGGCCATCGGTACGTTGGTCGAGAGAACAACACGCTTCACGATGCTTCTGCATCTTCCTCGGATGGAGGGACATGGCGAATCGGCACGCGTCAAGAACGGGCCACCTTTGGCAGGGCATGGCGCCAAGGCTGTTCGTGATGCAATCGGTCGGACGATGACCCGGCTCCCCGAACAATTGCGTCGATCGCTGACCTGGGACCAGGGAGCAGAAATGGCTCAGCATCCACGCCTGCGGATCGATACCGGCCTTCTTATTTATTTTTGTGATCCGCACAGCCCGTGGCAACGAGGCACGAACGAAAACACCAACGGGCTGCTGCGCCAGTATTTTCCCAAGGGAACCGATCTTTCCAAGCACAGCGCCGAAGCCTTGGAAGCTGTCGCTCAGGCCTTGAACACGCGACCGCGAAAAGCGTTGAATTGGCGAACGCCCGCGGAAGCGTTGAACGCTTTCATCGGATGAACTATTTTACAGTCGTTGCGACGACCGATTGAATCCGCCTTGAACGCCGCGATCACTGTGATGCACGAGGCCGCCGCCATGAACGGGTCGGCGCTCGTGCAAAGCCTGCTCGAGCGCATCGAGCACGAAACCGGCATGCGCCGTGCGCGAGGCGCGCCAACCGACGATCCGGCGCGCGAAGGCGTCGATGACGAAAGCGACATAGACAAAGCCCTGCCACGTAGCGACGTAGGTGAAGTCCGACACCCACAACGTATTCGGCCGATCCGTCACGAATTGCCGGTTGACCTTGTCGAGTGGACAGGGCGCCGCCTTGTCGCTCACCGTCGTTCTGATCGGCTTGCCGCGCACAATGCCCTGCAAGCCCATGGCGCGCATCAGCCGCTCGACCGTGCAGCGCGCCACTGTTTCGCCTTGCCGGATCAATTGTCGCCACACCTTTCGCGCGCCATAGACACCGAAGTTCTCGTCGAAAACGCGCTGGATCTTCTCGCGAAGACACACGTCGCGTCGGGCGCGCGCCGAGAGCTTTGCGGGATGGCGGCGGGCCCGCGGCGCGCGCGTGGTAAGTGGAGGGGGCGATCGGCAAAACCCTGCAGATCGGCTCGACCCCGTGCGCTTCACGATGATCGTCAATGAAGGCGATCATGGCTTGAACCGGCGGTCGAGCGCCGCCTGCGCAAAATACGCCGACGCCTTACGCAAAATCTCGTTGGCTTGTCGCAGTTCGCGGTTCTCCCGCTCCAGAGCCTTGATCCGCTCGCGCTCATCCGTCGTCGCGCCCGGGCGCACGCCGGCGTCCCGCTCTGCCTGGCGAACCCAATTGCGCAACGTCTCGCCCGTGCAGCCGATCTTTGCGGCAATCGATGCAATCGCCGCCCATTGCGAGTCGTGATCGCCCCGATGCTCCTGCACCATTCGAACCGCCCGAGTGCGGACTTCAGGTGAAAATTGTTGGACGTCTTCTTCTTCGCTTCCATGACCCCATTATGGGATGGCCGCCCCTCCTTCCGGCGTCGTAGCTTCGCCGGAGATTCTTTTGAAAGGGACGGATCATGAAGAACGTTCAAGTGCTTGGCATCGATATCGGCAAGAATCTGTGCAGCCTGGTTGGGCTCGACGAAAAAGGCGCCGTCGTGTTGCGACGTCGAGCAAAAAGGGAGACGTTGATCGCTCTCGCTGCGAAGCTGTCTCACTGCGTTGTCGGTATGGAGGCTTGTTGCGGCGCTCACTGGCTCGGCCGGATATTTGCGGCGCATGGTCATGAGATCCGGATGATGCCGCCGGAATATGTGCGTCCTTACATCAAGGCGCAGAAAAATGACGATCGGGACGCGGAGGGCATCGCAGAAGCCGCGACACGTCCGACGATGCGGTTCGTCGAGCTGAAAACGCAAGAACAGCTCGATCTTCAGACGCTACATCGCGCCAGGGAGCGCCTCGTTGGCGAGCGAACAGCTTTGATAAATCAGTTACGAGGCATCCTGCTCGAACGCGGGATCGTTGCGTCCCAAGGCAGGCGCAAATTCGAACAGCGGCTCATCGAAATTTTGGACGGGGAAGAAGGAAACTCGTTAAACGGCCGGATACGATCGCTCATCGAAGACATGCGGGCGCAATGGGGGGAGCTGGATCAAAAGATCGGCGCTTTCGATGCGGAGTTCGTCGCCTTCGCCAAGCAAAACGACGAAGCGCGCCGATTGACGACAATCCCCGGCGTTGGGCCGATCATCGCCTCCGCACTCGTCGCGGCCGTCGGCAACGCTGACGCCTTCGAACATGGACGTGATCTTGCCGCCTGGCTCGGCCTCGTTCCCCGACAATCGACGACGGGCGGCAGGCCAAGGCTCCTTGGCATCAGCAAGCGCGGTAATGTCTACCTGCGCAAGCAGTTGATCCATGGCGCCCGCTCCGCGTTGCAGCACTTCGTCAAGCAGGACACCGCGCTTGGACGTTGGGCCAAGGCGCTGCTCGCCCGATCTCACTTCAATGTTGCAGTGACCGCTTTGGCCAACAAACTGGCGCGGATTGCCTGGGCGGTGCTGCGTCACGGCCATACGTTCGCGACGCAGGAGGTAAAGGTCGCCGCGTGACGCAGTTTGGCAGTTCGGCGTCTGGGATGCCGATCGGCCGATGAGGTTTGCGGGTGGTTGAAATCGAAGATGGCCAAACAGTCGAACGGCGTTCGGGAAACCTGGTTGAGAGGATGGCGCCTGACGCCGCCCCCATTATGAGGACCCGGACGCGCGTATCTCCATCTTGGCCGGATCAGCTTTGCATCCAGGCCGGATACGTTGAAGCAGACTGAATATCGGCGCTCTCGATAAAGCTGCTTGCAGACGGGGCGGCCATACGTCCTCTCAAGAGTTGGGGCCTCCGGCATACCGGCATACCCGGGGCGGTTCACTTTCACCTCCAATCCAGTGCCCATGCCAGGCACACCCGGTCGGGCTACGCCCTCCCTCCGTCACGACGCGCGCAATACGGGGGTCAATGTTGGACGCCGATAAGGGGTCAAACTCCAACGCCGATTGACAGTTGTGCGTAAAGAATCGCGATCTCTTCTCGCTCGGCAAATGACAGATAGCGCCCGGAAGGCGGCTTGGAATTTTTCGACAAATGCGACGGCGCCATGCCCGCTGGCGGCCTGCCAGGCGAGCGCATCGCCTTTCTGTCAGATGTTTTGGTATTTGCTCTCATCCGCGCCATCGCCGTCTCCATTGAGATCGTTGCGACGACCAATTGAATCCGCCCTTGAAGCACGAGGATATCTATCTCAACCGATGGACGGGAGGCGAAAGCAGGCGTCGCCGCCTGGATCGCGTTTTACAATGAAAGGCGCTTTCACCAGGCGCTGGGGAACCGCACGCCGATGGCGGTTTGGCGCGAGGGCGCCGCAGCTGCGGCGGGCGCAGGCTGTGGGTATGTGGACAACGCTAACGCGTTGACCACATACCCACAGCGACAGCAGAAAAAGCAGCCTTTGGCTGCATGAGTGGAAGGAAGAGGGACGGATCCGAGTTTCAACTAAGATTCACCCGCCCCTGGCCCTCACCTTGGGGTCCACCTCACACTGCACGAGACATTGGTCGCCATGCGACTTTGCATCGATAGTGATCCACACGAATAAAACGCGCCAGCGATCCGCTGGCCGCTTGCAAATCCGAACCAAGCTCGAGAGCGGGGCGGCGCGCGGCCGCCCCGCTCTTCGCGTCACTTGCGCTTCGCGGTTTTCTTCTGCGTCTCGGGCGCCGTCTCGGCCTCGTCATTTGTCGGACGTGTCCGTCTTGGCGGTAGCGAGGATCGAGAAGTCGTCGCAGTTGAGATCGACCGTGTAGACCTTTTCGCCCTCCTTCTCGAAGCTGCCCTGTTTCAGCGTGCCCCGCGCCACCACCAGATCGCCGGGCTTCGCATAGTTGCGGACATATTTGCGGGCGCTCTCGCTCCAGATCGTGATCTCGTTCCAGTAAGGCCTGTCCTGCGCCTCGCCGTTGCGGTCCTTGTAGGCGTGGTTGGCGCAGATCGATACGTGCGTCGTCTGTCCGACTTCACGAACCTTGCCGATGCGGCCGAGGATCTGGAATTCCGCGAAAGTCTCCATCTTGCTCTCCATCGTTGGGGCGTCTGCCCCCGGTTGCGATGGCTGTCCGTGATGGCCGCGAAGGCGACGCCCGAACCGAAGCGCCGGAACGGCGCGAGGCCGAAACGATGTGGAGGACCCGAAGGCCGCGATAATTTTGTCTTGCGCGAGGAATTGGCGCGGCACGCGCCAAGGGGAAAACTGTCGCGGCCGCAGGGTTTTGGGCGGCGGCTGCGGCCATATGACGAAACGCCATGCAACCGGAGGCGAGCGCACGTAAACGGAGAGCGATGTAGAAAATACGCGGCGAATTCTGATTATCCGAAGGTCAGGCTTCGTGAAGCCGGCGAGCCAGCGCCTCGATCTCAGCGCTGCTACCGTCCCGAAACCGCTCGGCGAAGAATAGCAGCGCCTGGGGAACGAAATCCGTTGGGACGGCGCCGATCGCAGTCCAAGTCGCGCGCACGAAACCGCCTGGTCGCGATGGCGCGGCGCCGGTGAGGAGCCATAAGCCGGATCGGCGGGACGATCGCACGCTCGCCCGAAGCGACACCGCCTGAATGAACGCATGGGCCAGGCCGGCGTACGATGGGGGAAAACAGTGGGAGCGCCAAGAGGACGGGACGGCGCCAACGGTGCCGTCAACTTAACGGCTGGAGTTTGCGCCGAAACCGCGAGGGTGGGTCTCGAGGATCACGCAGCCATGGTCGCTCCGGTGATCTCGCGCCATGCGGTGATCGCCTTCGCGCGATGAGCGCGGCGGGCGTTTGCCGTCTGATGTTCTGGGCGGGGAAGATGGAAGAGATTGGCGAGCTGATCGTGAATGGACAAGAAGCGCTGCGCTTGTCGCACCGATTTGAACCGCTTCATGATCCTCTCTCGTCGCCGCGTCGGTTGATGCGAATTTTCCGCTCGATTGTTCAGGCCTTTGTGTTGGCGATGCTCGACCTTCAACGCCATGTCCCTGCGGGCCGCGCCATAAGAGGGCAATTTGTCCGTGATCATGACGCGCGGCGCCCTGGCGGTCTTTCGTAGGAGCTTGCGCATGAGGCGTCGAATGGCGTTGGCGCACGGATAGATCGTAGATTGCAGATGTTTTCTTATGCGACCTTTGAGAGAGCTATGATGACTGCGGCGGGCGCGAGTTGTAAAAATGCCCGCGCTCGAGCTTTTCGGTTCCGGACGATTCATGCCTTACAAGTTCGATAGCGATGTAGCCATTCGGCGTAGGCCGCGGGGATGAGTGGTTTGGCTCTCAACGTCTCAGAAGCGTCGGGTCATCTTTGTGGATTTTGATCAGGTCGGCGAGCGTCTCGATGCCGAAGTCCGTGAACGCCATGACCTGTTCGTCGCCAGGACCGTAGACCCAGATCACGCCGTCCTCGGTATCCATTTCCATGGCGACGTCGTGCAGCCAGCCGACGCTCTCGCCGAGATCGGCAGCGACGCGATCGATGGTTGTCACACGGTAAACTTTGTTGACGGGCATGTCAGGCGGCGATCGCCGGGTCTGCCGCTGCTGCTTGTCGCCAGTTCCACGGTAGCAGTTCATCAAGCCGGTGCGCGGGATGGCCGGCGATGCGCGCGAGGACATCGGCGAGCCATGCCTGCGGATCAACGCCGTTCATTTTCGCCGTCACTGTCAGGACACATCAGAAATTGAGAAATCAGCTTGTTGAATTTCAGGGCGCTACGAAACGCTGTGACGTAGCCCCTTAATTGCCCGGACACGGCCCACCCTTAAGATAAGGGTTAGGAGTAATGCCGTGTCTATGACTGGTTCGTATCCGAAAGCCGAAATCCTAACCGACCCGCAGCGCCGGCGGCGGTGGTCCGTCTCCGAGAAACTGGAGATCGTCGCCGGGACGCGCTAACCCGGCGTCACGGTCAGTCTGATCGCTCGACGGCGCGGCGTTTCGCCGAATCAGCTTTTCACCTGGCGGCGCCTGGCCGAACAAGGGGCGCTGACCGCGACCCGCGCCGAGGAGGAGGTCGTGCCGGCGTCCGCATTGCGCGCCAGCCAGGATCAGATCCGCGAGTTGCAGCGGCTGCTCGGCAAGAAGACGCTGGAAGCCGAGATTCTCAAGGAAGCGCTCGAGATCGCGACGGAGTCAAAAAAACGAACATTGCGGTCGCTGTGTCGCTGTCGCTGCCCAGGGACGGTTCGCGATCGAACCAATGGATCACTACTGCAAAAGCCAAGCGTCGCATTGTTGATGAGGGCCGATATCCATGCCGAGCACTTCGCGCCTGCCGTCGTCGTTGACGCCCACCGCGATGATCGTCGCCAGCGAGACGACGCGGCCGTTCTGGCGCGCCTTCACATAGGTCGCGTCGATCCAAGCCGATCATCTCGCGCAAAATATCCGCGTCGGGGGCCTTCTCCACAAGCGCGCGCAGGGTCATCATCTCGTCGGTCATCGGCAGTTCCTCGGTTGCGTCGATGACCACCGCAAGCCGATCGCTCGCTACGGCGCTAGCAAAAGCGCGCGTCGCGAGCGGCTTGCTCCCACTGAGCTACACCATCACTGGGGGCACGACCTTCATCGGCGCATAAGCAAAACTCCAGTGACTGTTTCGGCATCCAAGGTCCGACCCTGTTTCTGCGAACCGGTCGTTCCAGCAACCCGGACCAAGCTCACATTCGGTCGTCGCACGAGGTGCCTGCACCAAGATCCCGCTTTCGGCGGGTTCGGCGCAGGAGGACGAGACCATTCTTGAAGGCGGCTGTTCAAGCCCTTACCCGACTTCGATTCGTCCACCCGGATCCGCAGGACTGATCAGGTCCACGATTTCCCAGTCCGAGGCGCGATATTTATTTCATTTGAACTCAGTCGTTCGATCTGGCTGATCACATCGCTGTCGCCGGGTGGCGGCGAGAAAATGTCGAGGCGCGGTATGCCTGCCGGGGATACATGTGGGCTTCTGACGCGCTTTTCGGGACTCAGGCAGAAGGTGTTTAAATCCCTACGGATATCGGTCGGCGCTTGGGATTGATCTGTAGCTTGCAGGGCTATCTCCAGAGTGGGTGCTCGCAACCTCACTCTGCCAGAGTACTGGTAGCTATCCGCCTCCCCATGGAATCTTAAAGGCCACTTGGGGAACCTTGGTATCGCTGCTCCCTCCGGTGCGCGGCCCGCTCGAAACGGCGACGCCGAAGGCAATCCTCCCACACCGAACCGCACAGCGGCGCCGGCATGTCGCATCACGTATCTGAACTCTTCTCGCACATACTGCTGATCATCGCCTACGGATTTTCGCCTTTTCTGACGCTGCGCGCTGCTGCGGCGGTGCTCGTCTGCTACCTGCTGTTCTCCTCCTATGGCTACATTCGCGCCGCGACGCGCCACGTTCAGCAGATGGCCTACATCGGTCTGGGCGTGACGGAGTTCCGCATCCTCCTGGCCTTTTGGCCTTTCGCCGCGATCGCGCTCGGCGTTCCCGCAAGTCAGCACGATCCCACTGCCGGCGATCGACGTCGCGATCATCGGGCTGGCGCTGGTGGCGATCCTCGGGCTTTTCGGCAAGCTCTTCAAGGACGGGCGCCGGATCGCAGCCGCCTCCGCTTCGGCGGCGCAAAGCAGAGACGAATAGCCGCGCGCACGCAAGCGCGGAACTTTCGCCAAGCGGACGCATTTACCTTCATGCGCGCCGCTTTCCTGACGATGACGGTCACTGGAATCCTGCTTGGAGCCCTTGGGGCGAGCGCTAGCGCACGCGCCGGCTCCCTTGCTCTCTCAGCCCTTGAAGCGAGGGACACGCGCCCCGCGATCGACACGGCCTGGCGTCTGAAAGTCGAAGCGGCGAGGCAGCGCTATGAAGCCTTCGCCGCGCGCGCGGAATCCGGATTGCGCGTCGAACGGCCAACGCACATGGGCGCGCCGACTTCTTTGGAGCCGCTCATGGCGGTCCTTGACGACCCCACCCTTCGCTACAACGATCTGATCGTGACGCGCGGCGGGGTTTTCGTGTTTCGCGGCGCCGAAGGCCTGCGCCATAGCGCGACCGATTTCGAGCGTCTTCCGGACGCCCGCGTTCGCGCGCTCTCGCTGCGAACGTTCGACAAAACTGATTGAAAAACAGCGATTCTCGAGTTTGGTTAACCATCCACATCCTTTGGTAAAATTTTTACGATCATTTGCAAAACTGGTGGCATTTCCGCCATATAGCCGGCATATTGCCTAGGCCCGCACAAGCTCCCGGCGTCTCTGGGAGGGCTCCCTCTTCTGTGTTCAATGATTCGCGCCGGCGGGCGCATATTGGAGCGACTTTGACGATTGCATTCATTCCCCCGCTGCGGCTCTGCCTTGCGCTCGCTCTCGGATTGCAGCTGGCGGGGTGCTCGATTTTTCCGGCGGCAGGTCCATCCCGTAAGGACATTGT
>WSXZ01000112.1 GCA_009773555.1 Methylocystaceae bacterium
CAAGGTCGGGCGATGAAATTGCTTGAGCTCAATCTCGCCGCCCTAGCTGCGCCAGGGTGCGGGCCCGGCGCAGATGGCGCATAGATATCGCGTAGGCATGGTCGAACAAGTTGGGCGCGCCGGGGGAGATAGGCAGCGCTTAATTGGGAGCAGCTCGACCCAACATGCTGGAACGGGCGCCTAGTTCGCGCCAAACGTCACGATGAACTTCGTCCCTGCCGCTGGAAGCATTTCCAGTGAGCCACCAAGCTGACGTGCGAAAGCTTGCATGATGCCCAGGCCAAGAGACTCAGCGTCCCGGTCGATGGTTAGCGTCTGCGACAGACCGGGCCCATCATCGCTCATAGTCAACTGAAGAAGACCACTCGGCTGTTTGGCCAAATCGACTTCAAAGAAGGTCCCTTCGCCTTTGCGGAACACGTGCTTCGCCGCATTGATCGCCGCTTCGTTCACCAGGAGAATGATCGCCGTAACCTGGTCCATCGAAAGTCCATGGTCATCCGGGACGCTCAGGCGCGTTTTGACCGGCAGGTCACGGAACGCCTCTTGCAGCACCTCCCGCAGCAGCGGTCGCAGCCCTTCTCTATATGCGGTTCCATCATGAAGGCGACGGTGCATCTGCGCCATGGCGGCGATTCTGTCTTCGGCGTCGGTCAGCGCCTCGATAGCAGTTTCCCTGTTGTGTAGTCCGCGGCGAGCGTTTCTCAGGACTGCGACGACGATTGCGAGATTGTTGGCGATGCGATGCTGTAGCTCACGAAATAGGCTCTGCTGAATCCGGTTTGCATTTTCACCCCGCTCCATCAGCTCAACCATGCCCGCGATTAAGAGAACCAGAAATCCTCCAACCATGAGAAATCCGACAAGCGGAACGATCGTGCTGGCGTTTATCGCGAAAGAGCCGGAAGGTTCGAAGAAGAAATACCATGCAACCAAGGCTGAAAGGAGCAGCACAACGGTTCCCTGCAGCCATCCGCACAACAGCGTGCTGGCGGCGATCGCCGGATAAAATGTCAGGAATTTTAGAGGCTCATCCATCGCTCAAGCAGCACTCGCGCTGCGATGCTGGACCCAAACAGTATCAGGGCCAGCGCCCATGAAGACGGCTTGTTAAGCCTTCGCGAAAACCTATGAATTTGCGACGCCCAGGACATGCGGTTCTCTTTGTCAATGAGAACGAGTGCACGAGAACGCACGACCACGGATGAACTGGCGGGCTTTCCTGTTCCTCAAAGTGCAACGCCGAGTACAAGCGATTCCGAGATGGCAAGCGCCTCGGGCTCGGCTGGACCTTCGGGCGATGCCTGTCAACGGCCTGGACGGCGGCGAAGGCGCGGCAAATGAGGAGAGCGGCGTGATGGCGAAGAAACTGTTGCCGGAGTGGACAGACGCCGAGCTTCAGAACTTGGCGGACAATTACGAGCGCAGGGGCGTTGTCGTTGGCGGACCCTATCCGCTCAGCGACATCCTGCTCGAGCAGCGTCATAGGCTCGCGCCGCCGGAAGCGCCAGTCGCACGCGTCTTCGACATCATCCTCGACCAATCCAGACGGTCTGCGGATGGCCTGACGACTTACGGCGAACTTTACGCCGAGCTTTTCCCGGGGAAGGAATGGCTTGGGAACGCCCCGCGGGCGCTCATTTCGAAAATCCTCGACGGCGTCATCGGCTATTGTGTCGACAAAGGCATGCCGCTTGTTTCCGTTCTTGTCGTCCGGCAGTCGAATCGATGTCTCGACCCTTCGGCCAAGAAGGAGATTGTGCGCGTCGCCAAATCGCTCGGCGTTGACGTCGCCGACTCCGAAACATTCCTTGATCGCCAGATCGAGGCGGCAAAGCAACTCGCTCGACGAGGCGTTTCGTGACAGGAACCCGTCACGCAATGGCCCGAAGGAGCGCCCCGACCGTGGATGTAACGGCGGGGCGTTTTTGCGTTCGCGCTCGCGCTTCATCTCACTGAGATAGGCGTAAATTGACGTGTATGTCACAACGCCGAGCCGCTTGCGATGAGCGGTCGTCGTCCCCAAAAAACTTGTAGCATCCCTACGAGGATAAGTCTGATGTCAAATGCAGAGACAACGAAAGATCTCGTTGGCCAATCGATCGGAGAGATCAAGCGGGGAATCGACACGCTGGCCGATTCGACGAAAGCGCCGCTTGAGGCCGAAAGCCTTGAAGTTCAGCAGAATATCCAGCACGCAATTGACCAAGTGAAGGACGCTGTGTCGGTTGCCCTCGATTGTCTTACTCAGTGCAGCTCAGTGGACCAATTGCGAGGCTACGCAAATGAGGCAATGGGCAAGACGAAGCTGGCCATAGCTCTCTCCACGCGCTCTCCAGAGCTTGCTGTGGCCGGAATCGTGCAGCAAGCCATAGGCGATTTGCAGAAGTTTATAGGCGAAGCAAAAAACGCCGACGAAAAAGAATAGCAAATCGGTCGGGCGACGAGACTGGTTGACCTCAATCTCGCCACCCTAGCCACGCCAGACCGAGAGCCCGGCGCGGATGGCTCTTAGATACCGCGCGTCAGGACTCGAGCAAGGCGAAGGCTTGAGCGCGCATCCCGGCAGCGATTTCATGGACGGTCGGCTTGCATTCCCAGCGCGGGCGCCTATCTGACGAGCATGCGCCGGCGCCGCATGGGCCGGCAACTCCTTGGTTCCTCTATGGCCCGGTCAGAAATGGCCGGGCTTTTTCATGCGATGGTCGATGCCTTCAGCGCAAATCGGCGAGCGGTCCCGCCGGAGCTGGCCGCCATCCGCGCCGCTCGTGAGGCCGCCGGTGTCGAATTCACGAATGGCGACGAGCTGCGCGTGAAGCTGAAAAAAGCCCGCGACCGTGGAGCCGCGGGCAAAGGAGGCTGTCAGAGTCGCTCTATGTGAGGCGACGCCGGTCAACTAGGGCTGAAGCGCGCCGCGGCAAGTGTCGCAGCGAATGCTACCTCGCTTGAGCGCGATGAGCACGTCGCCGAGCGGATAATGGGGAGCTCGTCAAGTCGCAACTGTTGCGGGTAGTGTCTCAGTTTGAATTTCAGTGGCCTCGACGCGCGCTCGCGAGTCGCCAATCTCCCTGCTATGCTTGGCGCAAAGCAGGAGGAGCCAGTGCCTAAAAGGTTGCGGCTTGTGGGCTACAAGGAAGATGAAGTGAATTATCGCTACCGCGTTCACGGTGCCAATCCGACGATCCGAGGCCGCTTTCGTATTTCGGCAGCAAAGGCGGGCGTTTCAGAGTTGGCTGTGATCAAAGACTCTCTTCAAGCTAGATCGCATCGCTTGAACCCGTTTATAGCGAGTCTAAAGGTTGTTTCTTGATGCCAACTGGCCCTAAAGGCGAGAAGCGCCTAGCCGAAGCCATCGGCAAGACCCGGCGCACTATCGAGATCACCGCCGCGCGCGGCGAAGACGGACCAGTCCGAGCGGGCTCTATTCACTAAGCGCCGCAAGGACGCCTATGAGGCGCTGTACCCGAAGACGAAGGGGGGAGCATCGCAAGCCGCTGGAATGAATAAGTCGCTCGGGCGTGGCGACGTGGTGGACAATTTGGCCGCGACGTTTGTCAGCGAGACTGCAAGGGCTACCGGCAAAGATGAGCGCGCTGTCGGGTTGCGTGCCGGCTTTCCTACGAAAGTTGGCCTCAAAGGGTCAGCCAGGGAGGCGAGGATGTTCAAAACGATTCTTGTCGCGATCGATCTCACCGAATCTGAGATGACCAAGCAGGCGATCGATAAAGCAGCGGCGCTCGCCAGGGCTTTCAATAGCGAACTCAGGCT
>WSXZ01000004.1 GCA_009773555.1 Methylocystaceae bacterium
GGCTATCGCAATCACCCTCCCCTTGAGGGGGAGGGTTGCATTGCGATAGCAATGCGGGGTGGGGTGACAGGCGGCAAAGACCTTGGGTTCACCCCACCCGGACGCCTGCGGCCTCCGACCTCCCCGCACAGGGGGAGGTATGCGCCCGCAGAGTCGTGTTAGTGCTTCTAATCCCATGAGTGACAAACAAAATCTCGACGGTTTTCTCGGCGGGCGCCTGCGCCTGCGTCAAAGCGCCGCCGGCCACCGTTCCGGCACGGAGGCGGAACTGCTCGCCGCCGCGACGCCGCAACATCAGCAGGGGCTCATTCTCGACGTCGGCGCGGGGTCGGGCGCGGTCGGACTGATGGCGGCGCTGCGCGCCCCTGGCGGGATCGTTGGGCTTGTGGAGATCGACCCCGAGTCTTGCGCGCTCGCGCGTGAAAACGTCGCCGAAAATGCGCTGGGGGCAAGGGCGACGGTTTACCAAGCCGACGTTCTCGCGGCGAAATCGCGCCGCGCCGCTGGACTGATCGACGAGAGGGCGGCGCTCGTGCTCACCAATCCGCCGTTTCACGACGCCGGCAAGGTGCGCGCCACGCCCGACGCGGCCAAGGCGCGCGCCCATGTCGCCAGCGCGCCGCTGATTGATTGGGTCCGGGCCTGTCTCGCGCTGCTCGCGCCCAGCGGAACCTTCGTGATGATTCATCGCGCCGACGCGCTCGCCGAATGTCTCGCGGCTGTCGAGGGCAGAATAGGGGGCGTCTCAATCCAGCCCATCCACACGCGGACGGATGCGCCGGCGACGCGCATTCTTCTCGCCGGCGTCAAGGGCTCGAAAGCGCCGCTGTCGATATTGAAGGCGATCGTGGTCTAATATGAATCCCGGTTGATCAGTTCGCTGGGCCTGTCATTCCCGGCAGGCCGCAGGCCTGACCGGGAATCCAGAGCCGATACAGCAGCGCTGATTTTGCTCTGGATTCCCGATCGCGCGTGAGACGCGCGTCGGGAATGACATACCTGCGACTCAGGCGAAACGCGTATTTACGCCGCGCGCTGCGACGTCGCGGGCGGGCTCGAGAGCTGCGGCTCCCAGTAATTGCCCTTATCAAACATGTGCCGCGCCTGCGCATATTGAAACATGATGCGCGCGACGATGGTGATGGTCTCCGGCTTGCGCACGGCGGCGCCCCAGACCCTGTTCCACATGCGGCCTTCCGCCTCCCCCATCTTGCGCACGTCCATGCCGACCTGCATCGCCTGCTGTTCGACCTCGCGCAGCGATTTCGGATCGAAGGGCTGCGGGGCGGGCGCCTTGCGATGGCGGCCGAACGTGTTGATCAGGCGCAGCATGCGTTCGCCGAAGGCGGCCGGGGCGTAGATCGCGTTGCAGAGATTCTGCATGCCGTGATGCAGCTCCTCCATGCTCATCGTCTGGCACTGGATGTTGGAGCTCCACGGCACCGCCTGGGTCTCGACGCCGCCGGTGAGCAGCCGGCCTTCGCGGGTGATGCGGTCGAAGAGCGGCGTCGCTTCCGACGCCATCAGCGCGCCGAGGCTGAAGATCGGAATCGGCGTCGCCATGGCGAACTCATACTGCTGGGCGAAGACGCCCGGGCCGTCATGGTCGAAGCCGACGATCATGCCGCCCATCACCGACATGCCATGGTCGACGAGCTTCTGGATTTCGTCGACGAGGCTGATCTTGAGATTCTGCCGCTTGCCGGTCTCGCGCAGGCTTTCGACATTGGGCGTCTCGATGCCGACGAAGACCTGCGTCAGGCCCGCCGCGACGCACATGTCGAGCAGCTCCTCGTCGCGCGTCGCGTCGATGGAGATCTGCGTGACGAACTCCATCGGACGATCGCGGCGCCAATGCGCGATCGCCGCGAGCAGCTCCTTGCAGTGCGCGCGGTAGGCGGTGAAATTGTCGTCGGCGAGAAAGGCCGTGCGATAGCCCGCCGCCCAGAGCGCATCGAGTTCGGCGAGGACGTTGGCGATCGGCTTGTGGCGCTGCTTGCGCCCCAGATATTGGATGACGTCGCAGAATTCGCATTCGAACGGACAGCCGCGCGAGGTCTGCACCGCGCCGAGAATCGCGCGATCATTGCGATAAAGATCCCAGCGCGGCGGCGGCGAGGCGGCGAGCGACGGCTTGTCGCCGACATAGCTGTCCTTCGGCTTGCCGGCGCGAAGATCGGCGAAAATCTCGCCGGCGATGTCCTCGATCTCGCCGCTCACCAGCACGTCGCAGTGATCGCGCAGCCGCGCCGGCGAAAGGCTCGCATAGGGGCCGCCGATGATGACGCGCTTGCCGCGGCGGCGGAATTCGTCGGCGATGGCGATCATCCGGCCGCGCTGGCTGACCTTGCCGGTGATCGCGATGTAATCGGCGGGATGGTCGAAATTCACCGGTTCGACCGACTCCTCGCAAAGCTCGAACGCGAAGTCCTTGGGCGCGAGCGCCGCGACGGTGGCCGTGGCGAGGTCCGCCATCATCACGCCGCCCGCCACGCCCGACGCCGCTAGCGCCTCGCCGCCGAAATAAGTGGGAAAATCGCCTGCAGGATTGATGAGATAAATCGAAACGGACATGCACGACCCTCATGCGCTTCGAACCTTACGCTAATGGAACTTCGCAATACCGACAAGAACTTGTCATCATTCCAAAGTGGATGACCGAGCGCAATCACAAAAAAAGCGGCCGCTACCGGCCGCTTTTCATTTTCAGGCGTAAGAATAGACGCTTAGAGCGCTTCCCGATCACATGGAATCATGTGAGCGATAAGGAATCGCTCAATCAAAACGTTGGAGCAGGTTCTCATCGAAAAAGTCTGTCAACTTTTTCGGAACCTGCTCTAGAGATGCGCGACGACGGCGAGCCGGCGAACCTCGCCGTTCTTATATGCGCGCAGGAAGGCCTGATAGTCGCGGAACGACACGCAGCCGTTCGAATCGCCGTTCGGGCCGAGCATGTAGGTATGCGCGAGAAGGCCGGCGCGGCCGAAGATCGCGCCTTCGCCGCCGACCGGCGTGAGGCGCAGCGCCTCGACGCCATGGAACAGCGCTTCGCGCGGCTTGAGATCGTAAACATGCGGCGGCGTCGGGCCGCGCATGCGCAAATGGACGTAGCGCGGATCGTCGAGATGTTCGCGCAGGCCGGAATGCGCCTCGAGTTTTGCGCCGCTGGGCAAATAGACCGTATGCGACGAGATGTCATAGACGGCGGTGTAGCGGTCGTAGCGCGTCGCAGGTCCGACCGCCGCGCCGGCCGCGCCCGAAACGCCCCCTAGGATGCCGGATTTGAGGTCCGAAAGCGTGCCGCCGTCCGGCGCCGCATAGGCGAGCGCCTGACCGCGCGGCTGCTGCTGACGCGCCTCTTGCGCCGATTGCGCCGCGTCGCCGAGCCCGAAGAATCTCTCGAAGATCGAGCGGTCGTCCGACCCGGAGCCCGGCACGACGGTGGTGCGCGCCATGCGGCGCAGCGAGCCTTCATAGAGGCCGCGATTGGCGACGGTGAGTTCGACCGGGCGGCGCGGCGGCAGCGGCGCGTCCTCGGCCGAGGCGACCTGCGCGCCGTCGACGTCCTGTTGCTCGGGAACGATGGCGGACGGCGTTTGCGCCGCGGGCTGGATGCTGGCGTCAATCGCCCCGCGCAGCGTCGGCTCAGCGAGCGCCAGCGTCTGGCGCCGGCCGCCGAGGCCGACGATGGCCCCGTAGGGGTTTTGCGCGATAGAGGCGCTTTGTCTAAGGGCCGCCGCGGCTGTCTCGGAGCTGGCGGTCGTCGGACGCTGCGACAGCGCCCACCACCCCGCCGACAGGCTCACCGCCAGCGCGACGCCGGCGATGACCAGATGAGACGAGCTCTTATGAGAATAAATGCGACGATCCAAAGAAATAAAATCGATTGGCGCACCGATCCCTTGCATCATCCGCCCCTACCTCCGAATTACTCTTCCGTCGCAAGGCTTCTGAGCTTCGCTGACATTTGCGCGAAATCGCGACAAAGTTCGGCGAAAGCCAGAACTGCACGGAACGCCTTCACATATTCTCACCAGAACTAAACGGCCTTGCTTGGGCTGCTTTAGGGCGAATTCTTGTCCGCGCTTACGGTAAAGACGAATAGTTAAGGCTTTGAAAATGCCGGCTTTCGCGAAATGTCCCACCAGGGCGCGGCCAAGTTCGCCGCCGCTTTGGCGCCAAATGTGGCGCCCAGATTGGCGCTCTCTCGCCGGCGCGTTTTGAGGGCGCGCGACGGCGAAAGCTGCGCTGCTTCAAGTCGTTCTGAAAAAGGTTCTGAAAGGGGACGCGGTCCGAACTATTCGAAGCGCCAGTCGGATGCAAGGTTGGCCGTAACGGGCGCGTCGAGCCGGCCTGGGCGCAGTCGCGGAGCGCGGAGCGCGGCACGGGGGCGCGATTTCGGAAGGGTTGCTGAGATCGGCGGCAGGATCGCGCGACGACGATCATGCCCGACGCGGTTGGCGCCGAATCGAAGTCCAGGACGTCCGACGCGGCGAGCCGCACATTCGTCGACGATTTTTATAAGCAGGCGATCCCGGCCGATTCGATCGCCCGCGCGATTCGCTACGCGATCGAGCAGCCGGCGGATGTGGACGTGAATCAGATCGTGATCCGGCCCACGGTGCAGGAGTTTTGAGGTAGATTGTGTGCCGTCGGCATCGACTGACGGATGGTGGCCGAAGGTCGAATTAAACGGGTGCTTCTGATCCTGAGCGGACCCTGGAATATGCGAAAGATCAGTGAATTCTCCGGTTGGGCCTGAGAAGCGGCTCAAACTTTTACGCAGGACCGAAGGCATGGTTTCTGAAGATAAAGGCTTAAATACTCTGGTGTTAGAAGCTCTCGGCATCGAAGACGAGGGCGAGGACCTGAGTCTAGTAATAGATAACCCCTTCGATCCTGATAAAATAAAGGTTACAACAGAGAAAAAAAACATCGATCTTATCATGAGAAGGATCGATCATAACGAAGTTGACTTAGCTCCAGAATTCCAGCGTCGCGCCCGAGTGTGGCATCCTCATCGAAAGAGCCAACTCATTGAATCGCTCCTGTTGAGAATTCCCCTGCCAGTGTTCTATGTGGCAGCAAATGAGAAAGACGATTGGGCCGTCGTAGACGGATTGCAAAGACTGACAACAATATACGATTTCATAAAAGACCTCTTCCCGCTCTCTGGACTCGAATATCTAAGCTCTCTCGAAGAAAAGACTTTCTCGCAGCTTGATCGAGCAATGAAACGGAGAATTGAAGAGACCGAGTTGGTCATAAACGTTATCCAGCCCGGCACGCCTGAAGAGGTGATGATAAATATTTTCAAGCGCATCAACACCGGAGGAACTCCTCTTACGGGGCAAGAAATCCGAAATGCACTAAACAAGGGTCCGGTGAGAGGCTTCCTACGAGAGCTTGCCGAGTCCGATGATTTCCAAAAATCCACTGATGGTCGTGTCCGAGATGATCGGATGGACGCACAGGAGATGGTTCTCCGATTTTTAGCGTTTAAAATCACCCCTTGGACGGACTACAAAATAAATGAGTTGGATGCGTTCTTGCACGAAACAATGAGGCGGCTAAACGCGATGACGCCATCGGATCGAGCGCAACTGGGTCTCGAATTTCGGAGGGCGATGCAAACTGCGAGAGCCATCTTCGACGACAATGCTTTTCGAAAGCCTCGCCTTGCAGGCTGGGGTCGAAGTCCTGTTAGTAAACCCCTGTTCGAAGCTTGGAGCGTCAATTTGTCCCTTCTAGGCGACGGAGACTTGCGAACTTTGCTCGAACGCCGCTCGACGGTCCTCGAGAAGTTCAATAAGCTAATGGTCGATGATCCAGATTTCGTAATTGCGATTTCATATTCGACTGGTGTTCCCAAGCGGGTTGCAAAGCGATTTGGTGCAATTCAAACGCTTATCCAGTCAATAGTTCAGGGAGCGTAAGAGTGATTGAACAACTGCATCTGAAGAATTTTAAATGCTTCGCCGACCAGGCTCTTCGCATTGCGAATTTTACACTACTCGCCGGCCTAAACGGAACAGGAAAGAGCACTGTTATCCAAAGCTTGCTCTTGTTGCGCCAGTCTTTCCGCAGTGGAGCCCTCAGTGAAGGACACTTCTTGTTCGGCGGCGATCTCGTAGATTTGGGCACCCCAACCGATGTCTTGTACGAAAGAGCATCGGACGACGAAATCAGCATCTCCCTACGCATGCAAGGTGTCGAATCGGCGGCCCTTTTCAAGGCAACTGTAACCCAAGATCGAAAAAACGCTCTCCTCAATCCGAGCGATGCTCGTGGTGCAGCTAATACTGTTTTGCTAGACCAACACTCAGCGCTGCTCTCCGGCGAGGCATTGCAGCCGCTGTTTTCAATGTTTCACTATCTTCACGCAGAACGAAATGGTCCCCGAAAATTCCTGCCAATGGCCCGGGGACAGACAGATTCCGACTTGGGCGTGCGGGGGGAGTATGTCTTGGATGCTCTTGATCGATGTCAGGACGCAATAAAAATTTCATCTAGCGATCCGCGAGCAATCGACGGCGCTGGTGAAAGGCTGCGCGATCAATTGGAAGCGTGGTTGCAGATCATAAGTCCAGGTGTAAGACTCAGCATTAGTCCCATCCCAGATGCAGACCTGATGATCAGCGGTTTCTCATTTGGTGCTTCCGGTCAACTTCGAAGCAGAAATTATCGTGCCTCCAACGTGGGGTTCGGTCTGAGCTACGTTCTCCCGATCATAGTAGCTTTACTAGGGACGGCACCTGGTGGGTTGATTTTGATCGAAAATCCCGAAGCGCACATCCACCCTAAAGGGCAGACCAAATTAGGCGAATTGTGCGTCCGTGCAGCCGCTGCAGGCATCCAAGTGGTCGTCGAAACTCATTCCGATCACGTTATGGATGGAGCTAGAATCGCTGTCCGAGAAAAAATCTTGAACAGTGATCGCGTAGTTTTTCACTATTTTGATCGGGGACTTGGCGAAACTTCTGTGCTCACCCCCGTGCTTGACAACGCTGGTCGACTTAGTGAATGGCCTCCTGGGTTCTTTGATCAGCATCGTCGCAACACCAGCCGCTTAGTAAAGCCCTTAGACCGTGGGTAATAGCATGCAAGACTACGTATTCAATTCGCAGTGCGTCGTCCCTCCTTACACGCATCTAGATCAGGCCAAGACTCATATAATCGAATTGCTTCGGGCGCTCGCGGAATTGGACGCGGCAGAAGAGGTTCTGCCGACTTTGAGGATGGATAGCGATCCTTGGATATTGCCGTTGCTGACGAGCGACGGAAGAGAGCGTTCCTTAGGCGAAGTGGTTCACGAACTCTACTGCACGGACGACCATGATGTAGCGTCTTACTTTGACGCATTGAATCGGGCAATTCCATCTGACAGTGGGTTTGATGGGTCAGTAATCGATGCAATCCTTCGTTTGGAGGTGACTGGCCCAGCGCCAAACGAAGAATCATGCTTTGCGAGTGTGCAGAGGGCTCAATTGCACGCCTTCATTTGCGCCGTGACGAATTCGGTCCTCACCAGCTTACCCCGTGATTCCACGTGGGATTACGATCGGATGGCGTTTGTCTCATATGGAGAAACATTCTCTTTCGATCACGTCGCCCAGATCGCGCACGCAATATCAATACAAGAGAGACGCATAGCTGGCGTTCGGGCAAGTCTCGATCCGCGTAGTTTTGCTTCTCTCCGGGATCGCGCGTTTCCCAATCTACAGTTCGGTTCGGATGTTGATACCCAAGTCAGTAGGTTCAACGCTATCCTTCTCCCGCTGCTGTTCAAGCGGTTAGCAGAGCTTGATAACAAGGTGGTGATTTGGCGCAGCCGTTCGTGCGCCTGTTATCCGGATGGTTCCCCGGAGGTCGCGCGCGAGAGTTTGGCGACGATGCAGAAATATAGCGAAGCGCGTCGTTTCCGTGATAGCGACGGCCAAATGCGCACTTTTGAGGAGCATGTTTGGATAGACAGGACTCACCGAATTCATTTGTTTCGAGATATGAATGCAAGGCGGATCGAAATTGGATACGTCGGGCCTCACCTGCCGACGATTACTGATCCTACTTAGAGTGACTATTGGCAGCCGCTTCAATAGAAAGACGGTTACTGGCGCATCGCGGATATTCACCCGCCCGCCGCCTGCGAAGCATGTCGTTGACCTGCGTTGGCCCCGCCAATAGCTTGCGCGCAAACCCTCTCCCCGCCGGCGGGGAGAGGGAAGGGTGAGGGGCTTGGGGTTTTGACATGAGCGTTGATCGAAGCACGGAAGCAAACGTCAAGAATCCTTCGGCGAACGCACCTAGCCCCTCACCCCAACCCTCTCCCCGTGAACGGGGAGAGGGGGTGCACGCCGCCATGCCCCCCGTCTCCCCCCACCTCTCCCCGATCCGCTCCTTCCAGGGGCTCATCCTCACGCTCCAAAACTTCTGGGCGGCTCAGGGCTGCGTCATCTTGCAGCCCTATGACATGGAGATGGGCGCGGGCACCTTTCATCCCGCCACGACGCTGCGCGCGCTCGGCCCAAAGCCCTGGCGCGCGGCCTATGCGCAGCCTTGCCGGCGCCCCAAGGACGGGCGCTATGGCGAGAACCCCAATCGCCTGCAGCATTATTATCAGTTCCAGGTGATCCTCAAACCCTCGCCCCCCGATCTGCAGGAGCTCTATCTCGCGTCGCTCTCCGCGATTGGCGTCGACCCGAAGCTCCACGACATCCGCTTCGTCGAGGACGACTGGGAAAGCCCGACGCTCGGCGCCTGGGGGCTTGGGTGGGAATGCTGGTGCGACGGCATGGAGGTCTCGCAGTTCACTTACTTCCAGCAGGTCGCGGGCTTCGAATGCGCGCCGGTCGCCGGCGAACTCACCTATGGCTTGGAGCGTCTCGCCTGCTATCTGCAGGGCGTCGATAGCATCATGGACCTGAATTTCAACGGCCGCGACGGCGACGAGAAAGTCACCTACGCCGACGTCTTCCTGCAGGCCGAGCAGGAATATTCGCGCCACAATTTTGAAGCCGCCGACACGGGAAAACTCTTCGAGGATTTTAAAGACGCCGAATCCGAATGCGAGCGCCTCTTACATTTTGGCGCGGGCTCGGGCGACGAGATGCATCTCATGGCGCTGCCGGCCTATGACCAATGCATCAAGGCGAGCCACGCCTTCAATCTTCTCGACGCGCGCGGCGTAATCTCGGTGGGCCTGCGGCGCGGCCTGGCTGCGCACGGCGGGCGGCGGCGCGAACGGATAGGCGCCGGCGCTATTGCGAAAGCCTCAATCGGCGCCCACCTCGATAAGAGGTAACAGCGTTTGTCATGCGCGTTGGCGCACATCTTCCAAGATCATCGCCATGCATCAATGTGCGTGAGACGGGCAACCGTCTTGCGCCGTTGGCGAGTAGCGGCGCGTGCGCGCCTGTCCTGTCTTTTGCCAGGAACCCAAGAGACATGGATGGGCGCGCGCTCCCTTGACGCTGTGCCCGTTTCGTTCTAGTCATGTTCCGTGTTCATCCTCGTTAGCGGATCGTGCCATGTATCAGCCCCGTTATCCGTCTTTCAGCATAGCTCGCAGCGCCTCTAGCAGCGTCTTGGGGCAAACGCTTGAGGAGTCCGCGCCGCGCGGCCAGGCGCTTCAATCGCTCGCCGAGACGGATTCGCTGCGCAGCCGGTTCTTTTCGTGGCGCGGCGCTTCCGGCCGCCGCTATGTGTGCTCGGTGTTTCAGTCGGGCGAGGAGTCTTTCGTCGCCGACGTGACGAATGGCGTCGTCATCGGCGTCGCGCGGGAGGGCGCGGCGACGCGGCCGGTCTGCGTCTTTCTCGCGCAGGAACGCAGCTACGGCGACCGCCGCGGGCTGCGCGAGATCGCGCGGGAGCTCGGCGTCGCCGAATGGCATGTGCATTTTTGCGCCGACGCCGCGTCGCTGCGCGATCTTTCCGCGTCGCTGCTCAACTGATCAGGCGGACCGTCTGTAGCGTAAGCGTTGCGTCGCGAGTTTCGTGCGCGCAAGTCTGTGCGCGCAAGCGTTGCGTCGTTGCATAAAAGCGTTGCGCAAAGCGTTGCGTATGGCGTCGCGTCAAAGCGGCGTCGGCTCATCGCCGGCGCCGCCGGTCGCGGGCCCGGTCCTGCAGGACTCATGATCGAGCCGGCGGACGACCCCGGCGAGCTCGGCGTCATGGATGTCGAGCCGCAGCAGATGTTCGTAGGTGTTGCGCACATAGGCGGGATTGTCGCCATTGAGGCCGACGCCCTCGGCGATCAGGCGAATCATCTCGTCTTCCGGCAGCCGCCCGGCATATTGAATATGCGTGCGGTCGACGACATAGGCGAGGGCCTTGGCGCAGCCGCCGTCCACAAATCGCACGCCGAGCGTTTTCTCCAGATAGACCGAGGTGACGAGTTCGCGTTCGCGCAGATAGCGAATCGTTTCGGCGCGGTCGCGGCCCGCGATCTTGAAGGCGACGCCCTGGCAGGAGCCGCCGCGATCCAGCCCCAGCACCAGTCCCGGCCGCTCCGGCGTGCCGCGGTGGACATGCGAGAAGATGCACAGCGCGCGGTGATAGCCGTGCACCCAGGCGAGCGCGCTGTCGATGAAGTCGAAGCCCGGCCGCCACATCAGCGACCCGTAGCCGAACACCCAGAAATCTTCGTCCCGCGAACTGGCTGAACCCATTCTTCGCCCTGGAGCCTCGCGATTTCGTGAAAGCGGCCGAGTTGCAGCGCTCAATCTTTCACCCTCGACCTCGTCCTTCGAGACGCCGCCTAAAGGCGGCTCCTCAGGATGAGGTCAAGGGGAGCCGCAGCTTTCACCTTCCTGAGGCAATAGTTTCCTCCTGAACCAATGGGTTTCCTCATCCTGAGGAACCCGCACCCAAGTCGGGCTTGCCCGACTTGGGCTTCAAATGCCGATCTCGGGTAAACCCGAGATTGGTGCAGGCGTCTCGAAGGACGAGGAAAGCCATTGGCCCTACGCTGCTAAGGACGAGTCTCTTTCCTATTTTTTCCGCCGCAATCCTGCGATGCAATAAAAATCGTGATTCGGTGGCGAAATGCGACGCGCCTCCGTCTCGGCTGCGCCTTCCATAGTGCCTACCCACAACATATCGCGTCGGTTTTCTTGCTTTCCCCTGCAGTTTGTGGCGGTCTTTAGGCAATGAAATTCGAGCGCCTGCGCCTTCTGGGCTTCAAGAGCTTCTGCGAGCCGACCGATTTCCTCATCGAGCCGGGCTTGACCGGCGTCGTCGGCCCCAATGGCTGCGGCAAGTCGAATCTCGTCGAAGCCCTGCGCTGGGTGATGGGCGAAAACTCCTATAAAAACATGCGCGCGTCCGGCATGGACGACGTGATTTTCTCGGGCGGCGGCTCGCGCCCGGCGCGCAATCTGGCCGAGGTCGGCCTGGTGCTCGACAATTCGTCGCGCACCGCGCCGGCGGCCTTCAACGACGCCGACGCGATCGAGGTCACGCGCCGAATCGAGCGCGAGCAGGGCTCCACCTATCGGATCAACGGCCGCGAGGTGCGCGCCCGCGACGTGCAGCTTCTCTTCGCCGACGCCGCCACCGGCGCGCGCTCGCCGTCGCTCGTGCGCCAGGGCCAGATCGGCGAGATCATTTCGGCGAAGCCACAGGCGCGCCGTCGCATCCTCGAAGACGCCGCCGGCGTTGCCGGGCTGCATTCGCGCCGGCACGAGGCTGAGCTGCGCCTCAACGCGGCGTCGGAAAATCTCACGCGCCTCGAAGACGTGTTGAAGCAGGTCGACAGCCAGGCCGACAGCTTGAAGCGGCAGGCGCGCCAGGCGACGAAATACCGTGGGCTCGCGGCGCAGATCCGCAAGAATGAGGCGCTGGCGGCGCTTCTCGCCTATCAGCTCGCCGCACAGCAGCTGCAGGGCGCCGCCGAGAAGCTCGACGCCGGCCGGCGCAGCGTGCAGGAGCGCACGCTGGAGCAGGCCGAGGCGGCGAAGTTCCAGGCGGTCGCCGCGCATGAGCTCCCGCCGCTGCGCGACAAGGAGGCGGAGGCCGGCGCGGCGCTGCATCGGCTCGTCGTCGCGCGTCAGGCGCTCGAGGCCGACGAGCAGCGCGCCAAGCAGCGAATCGCCGAACTGCAGCGCCATATCGAACAATTTGGCCGCGATCTCGAGCGCGAACGCGCGCTGATTCAGGACGCGGCCGAGGTCGCGCAGCGACTTGAAGAAGAACGCGCCGAGCTGCAAGGCGGCGACGCCCACGACGCCGGCCGCGAGGCCGAGGCGCAAGCGCGGCTGATCGACATCGAAGCGGCGCTGGCGGCGACCGAGGCCGAGCTGTCGAGCGCGCAGGAGCAGCTTGCCGGCGTCAACGCCAAGCGGTCGGCGCTTGAGGCGGCGCTGCGCGACGAAAATCAGCGGGTCGCGCGCTTCGAGGCGGAGCTGACCCGCATCGAGACGGAATTTGCGCTGATCGCCGGGCAGGGCGGCGGCGCCGACGAGGTCGAGCGTCTCGCCCAGGCCTTCGAACAGGCGGCGCAGGACGCACGCGCCGCCGAAGAGACGACGCAGGAAGCCGAGGCGGCCACGCGGCGAGCGCGCGACGCCGAGACCGCCGCTCGCACGCCGCTGGAGCCGGCGGCGCTGCGCGCCCAGCGGCTCGAGACCGAGATCCGCACGCTCGAACATTTGCTGCAAACCGGCTCCGGCGGACTCTGGGCGCCGGTCGTCGAAAGCATGACCGTCGAGAAGGGCTATGAGACCGCGCTGGGCGCCGCGCTCGGCGACGATCTTGACGCCTCGGCCGACGATTCGGCGCCGGCGCATTGGTCGGTGACGCCCGGGGAGGGCGATCCGGTCCTGCCCAATGGCGTGCGCGCGCTCGCCGCGCTTGTCGGCGCGCCGCCGGCGCTGCGCCGCCGCCTGGCGCAGATCGGCGTCGTGCTGCGCACCGAGGGCGAGAGCCTGCGCAAACTCTTGAAGCCCGGCCAGCGGCTCGTCTCCAAGGAGGGCGACCTGTGGCGCTGGGACGGCTTCACCCAGGCCGCCGAGGCGCCGACCGCCGCCGCGCGCCGCCTTGCCGAGAAGAACCGGCTCGCCGATCTGCGCGTCGAGGCCGCCGCCGCGCGCGCCGCGGCCGATTCGCTGACCGCCGAGCTGAACGGTGCGCGCGAGGCCGCGCGAGCGGCCGCGCAGGCCGAAGCGGAGGCGCGCGACGCGCATCGCCGCGCCCGCGTCCGCCTGGAGGAAGCGCGCGAACGCCATTCGACGGCGGAGCGTCGCCAGGGGCAGATCGCCCAGCGGCTTTCCGCGCTGCAGGAAGCCAAGGCGCAAACGCTCGCCAATCGCGACGAGGCCGCGCAGAAGCGCGCAAGCGTGACGCAGGCGCTCGACCAGCTTGAGGAGCCGGCCTTTCTCGCCGGCGCTCTAGAGAATTTGCGCGGCCGCGCCATGGCCGAGCGCGCCCAGGCTGGCGAGGCGCGGGCCGCGGTCACCTCCCTGCGCCACGAAAGAGCGGCGCGCGCGTCGCGGCTCGCGGCGATTGCGCGAGAAACTTCATCATGGGCGGAGCGGCGCGATCGCGCGCAGGACCGCATCGGCGAACTCGAAGAGCGGCTGGCGACGGCGCAAGAGGAAAACGCGCGGTTAGGCGACGCGCCCGACGCTTTCATCGGCCAGCGCCGCGCGCTGATGAATGCGCTCGAAGAGGCCGAGGCCGCGCGCCGCGACGCGTCCGACGCGCGCGCTTCCGCCGAAACGCGTCTCGCCGAATCTGACCGCGCCGCCCGCGCCGCCCTCGAGGCGATGAGCGCCGCGCGCGAAGAGATGGCGCGCAGCGAGGCGCGGCTGGACGCCGCGCGCCAGCGCGTCGCCGACGTCGAGCGCGCCATCGCGCATGATCTCGAATCGACGCCGCAGGCGCTCGCCCAACTCGCCGAGGTCAAAGACGGCGACGATCTGCCGGAGATCGCCGACATCGAACGGCGGCTGGAGAATTTACGCGCCGACCGCGAACGGCTCGGCGCCGTCAATCTTCGCGCCGACGACGAACTCACCGAGGTCGAGGCGCAGCGCGAAAAGATGATCGCCGAGCGCGACGACCTGTCGGAGGCGATCAAGAAATTGCGCGCCGCGATCGCCAGTCTCAACAAAGAGGGACGCGAGCGCATGCTCGCCGCCTTCGACAAGGTCAACGCGCATTTCAAGGAGTTATTCACCATCCTTTTTGACGGCGGCGCGGCGGAACTGCAGCTTGTCGAAAGCGACGATCCGCTTGAGGCCGGCCTCGACATTCTCGCGCGGCCGCCAGGCAAGAAGCCGACGACGATGACGCTGCTTTCGGGCGGCGAGCAGGCGCTGACCGCCATGTCGCTCATTTTCGCGGTGTTCCTCACCAATCCGTCACCGATCTGCGTGCTCGATGAGGTCGACGCGCCGCTCGATGACAGCAATGTCGAGCGCTTCTGCGATCTTTTGGAAGAGATGCGCAAGAAGACCGACACGCGCTTCGTCACCATCACCCATAATCCGATCACCATGGCGCGCATGGATCGGCTCTTCGGCGTGACGCAAGCCGAGCGCGGCATCTCGCAGCTCGTCTCCGTCGATCTAGTTGATGGATTGAGACCGTTCAACGCGCTTGGCCTCCGCTTGGGCGTGAACGCGTGATGCCCAATTTCGGTTGATCTGTTCGCAACGCCGTCATTCCCGGCAGGCCGAAGGCCTGACCGGGAATCCAGAGCCGATCCAGGAATGCTGGTTTTGATTCTGGATTCCCGATCGCGCGCAAGACGCGCGTCGGGAATGACTTGCGAGCGGTTCGAACGAAAATCGTATGATCGGGCGAAGCTGACATGACCAGAAGCGAATTCGTTCTGCGCTCGGCGATTTTCATTGCGCTCGCCCTGGCGCCGTTTCTCATCTGGCTGCTCTTCAATGTCATCGTCCTTGCGACAGGCGCGGTGCTTGTGGCGACGCTCATTCATCTCGTCGCGACGCCGTTCTTGAATCTCCGCCTGCCGCGCGGCGTGGCGCTCACGCTTTCGGGCCTGCTGATCGCCTCGATCGTCGGCGGAACCTTCTATCTCTTCGGCCGGACGATGGCCGGCGAGTTTCACGACGTGCTGCGCCGCGCCGAGCAGACCGCGGACGCGATCTCGCTCGAAATCGCCCGATCGGGACTCTCCGACTATCTGCCAAAATCGTTGAGCGAAGATTTTTCGTTGTCGAGTCTGATCGGACGGTCGTTCACCGTCAGCATCGAGGCCGTACTTGGCGGGCTCGTGGCTTTTTTCGCCGGCGTGTTCATCGCGAGCGAGCCGGCGCTCTACAGCGAAGGCTTCACGCTGCTGTTTGCGCCGCGCTGGCGCAACAGAGCGCGCGAAACGCTCGGTCACGTCTCCACCGCGCTGCGCCGCTGGCTGCTCGGTCAGATGATTGAAATGGTGACGATGGGCGTCATGGCCGGCGTCGCCGTCTGGCTCATCGGCCTGCCGTCGCCCTTCGCGCTTGGCGCCATAATCGGGGCTCTCGGAATTCATCCCCTATATCGGGCCGATTCTGGCGATCTTTCCTTCAGTGGCGGTCGCGGCCACGATCGGACCCTACACGATGCTTTGGACAATCCTCGCCTATCTCGCCATTCATCAGCTCGACGGCAACATGATCATGCCGCTCATCCAGCGGCAATTGGTGCGCGTGCCGCCGGCGCTGATGCTGATTTCGATCGCGCTTTTCGGCACGCTGTTCGGATTGGGCGCCACGATCTTCGCCGCGCCGCTGACGGTCGTCATCTATGTCGCGGTGATCAAGCTCTATGTGCGGGATACGCTGGGCGAGTCGACGACGCTGCCGGGAGAGAAGGCGCAGCCGAAGAGTCTGCCGGGCGGTGGATGAGTGCAATCTCGCGGAGCGGCGATCAAATTGAAAAGCGCCGCCTGCGCGTTGACGGACGCCAATGAAACTCGTATGTAACCACATGTAGTCACGAGGCTGCATGAATGAAAACAGTAAAACTCAGAGATGCGAAAGCGCTTCTCTCCGCGCTTATCGAAGACGCGGCGCAGGGTCGGCCAACGACGATTACGCGGCACGGCGTCGCCGTGGCGGTTCTCACGCCCATCGAAGCGGCGCGAAAACTTTATCCGCAGAAGACGCGCAGCTTCGCCGATCTCCTATTGTCTTTTCCCGGCGGCGTCGAATTCGAGCGCAACGCCTCGCCGCCGCGCGACGTTGACCTGTGACCTTAAATTATCTGTTGGATACATCCGTCATTTCATTGCTTGCGCCTGAGCGGCCGAGACTGAGCGCCGACTTTGTGAAGTGGATCGACAGCCGGCAAGACCAGCTGTTTCTTTCCGCAGTTACAGTCCTCGAAATTGAGCAGGGAATAAAAAAACTCATGCGTGCGGGAGGGTCAGCGCGGGCTGACCGACTTTCGGAATGGTTGAATGCGATTCTGTGTGATTTCGGCGATCGCATTCTGGTCGTCGACGCGACCGTCGCGCGTCTTGCCGGCGCTATGTCCGACGCTACAATCGCAGCCGGCGCACACCCCGGGCTTGCCGATGTCTTGATCGCCGCGACGGCGAAAGCGCATTCGGCGCTGGTGCTGACTCGTAACGGCAGACATTTTGCTGCGCTGGGAGCCGACTTCGTGGATCCGCTTGAGAGTCTGCCGTAGCGTCCTGCGACGAACGCCGTCGTCCTGCCGTAGCAATTGAATTGCAAATAAAGACTCATGGATTGGCGCGCGCCGGTAATGGATTATTGCGAAAGGCAGAGCACGGCCTTCTGGGCGGAGCCGGCGAATGCGCTGAGCAATTTCGCTTTCGTGATCGCCGCCGCCAGCGCCTTTCTTCTTTGGCGACGGCGGGGCGGGGCGGACTATCCTGCGCTCGCGCTCATCATCGTCACGGCGTCGGTCGGCGTCGGGAGTTTTGTCTTCCATACGGTGGCGACGCGCGGCGCCATGCTGCTCGACGTCATTCCGATCGCGATCTTCATCTATGGCTATTTCCTGCTGGCGCTTCGCCGTTACTTTCGTGTGCCGATAGTTTTGGCGACGACGATCACGCTCGCTTTCGCGGCCCTTTCATTTTTCGCGACGACGGTTGACGCGCTGAACGGGTCGGTCGGCTATCTGCCGGCGCTCGCGGCGCTGGCGATCTTCGCCGCGCTGCTTTGGACGCGGCGCGGGCAAGGCGCAACCGCGCACGCGCTTGCAGCCGCCGCGCTGCTTTTCGCAATCTCGCTTGTCTTTCGAACGATTGACCGCGCGATCTGTCCCGCCTTTCCACTCGGCGCGCATCTCGTCTGGCACGTGCTGAACGCTTGCGTGTTGTGGCTCCTGCTGCGCGCGGCGATCATCGCCACAGCCCGCCGCGACGATCAGGCGACCCCGATCCAGAACGCGAATGAGCCGACGGCGGCGTGAGAGGCGGTCAGCGGCCAGACGTTGCGCGTGAAAAGATAGGCGGTGCTCCAAGCGACGCCAGCGAGAAACGTGTTGGCGAGCAGGACGGGATCGCCATAGGCGCCGTGCATCAGCGAAAAGACCGCCGAGGAAAACAGCACGTAATTGCGTCCGCTCATCTGCAGCCGATCGGCGATCAGCTTGGGGACCGAGCGGCAGACGAGGGCGCGAAGGCGACCCAGTTCGGCTCAGCGGCCGAGTGGTTCAGGAACTGCGCTTCGACGACGATTCCCGCCAGAAGCAGGCAGGTCAGCGCGCCGCAGATCAGCCAGGCGCGACCGCCTCGCGGCGCGCCCAGACCGAGTTCGGCGAAGGAATATCCCCCGAGCACGCAGGCCGCGATGCAAAGAACGGAAACGACAAGCAGCGCCTCGAAGCGTATTTGGAATGATAGCGCGCCGGCGGCGATCGCGAGGCTCGGCGCGAGCAGCAAGAGCACGAAGCCGATCAGCGGCGCCAGGGATCGCAGGGGAAGCGTCATAAAAGCGTAACAGACTTTCCCCTGTCACAGTTCCGTGCGCCCGAGCGCCGGCAAATTGACGCGCCGCGGCGCCTCGTTGGAGAGCAGATGGGTCTGTTCCAATAAACAGGCTTTTGTTTCAATGAGTTATCTGGACGAGCCTCGCCTTGACTAAATGAAAGACCGGAAATATGTTGCGCGCGGCTCGAAAGGATTGGCCGCAAAGCCGAGAATTTCGCGCCGTCTCCCGAACGGTTCGACTTTTCCGTCGCGCGGCGTCGCGCCATCGTTCAATTTTTGCGCATGGCGCAATCTGCGAGGCGAACAACGCCGATGAGCGACGAAAACGACGACGACGCGGAAGACGCGGAGCGCGCGGCGCTCAATGCGCGGCTCAGCAAGCTCAACGCGGCCTTGCGCAAGGTCGATGAAGAGCAGGCCGCCGCCGAAGCGGCGCCGCGGACGGAGCGCAAGGGCTTCACGCGCGCCATGCGCGTCGGCCTCAACGCTTTCTCCGAATTCGTCGGGGCGGTGTTGGTCAGCGCCTTTATCGGCTGGCAGGCGGATCAGTGGCTTGGCACGACGCCATGGCTTCTGATCGTGATGCTCGGACTGGGCGTCGCGGCGGGGTTTTGGAATGTCTATCGCGTGGCGAAGCCGAAAGCGCCGGGCGAGGAGTAGAGCAGGTTCGATGAGCACCTGCTCCGACGTTTTGATTTTGAGCGATTCCTATCGATCACATGATTCGATGTGATCGGGAGGCGCTCTAGGGAACACCAAGGCGCGTCCTAGCGCCAAGCGGGGCCGGGCGGCGACGCTCGGAAAAAGCGATGAATCCGGAAGAAGCAGCCGCAAAGTCCAATCCCATCGAGCAGTTCGAGCTGCATCGACTGTGGCCCTTCGAGATCAACGGCGTCGAGACGTCCTTCACCAACGCCTCGCTGTTCATGTTGCTCGCCGCGCTCGGCGTCGTCGCGCTGATGATCCTTGCGACCTCCAAGAAGGCGATCGTGCCGGGCCGCGTGCAGGCCATGGCGGAGATGCTCTATGAATTCGTCGCCGGCATGGTGCGTCAGACTGCCGGGACGGAAGGGATGAAGTTTTTTCCCTTTGTCTTCACGCTCTTCGCCTTCATTCTCATCGCCAATCTGATCGGGCTTGTGCCCTACACCTATTCGGTGACGAGCCAGATCGTCGTCACTTTCGCCTTCGCGATCGTGGTGATCTCGCTCGTGGTCGTTTACGGCCTCTATCGCCACGGCTTCGGCTTCCTCAACCTTTTCGTGCCGCATGGCGTGCCGCTGCCGGTGCTCGTCGTGCTGGTGCCGATCGAGATCATCTCCTTCTTGTCGCGACCGGTGTCGCTTTCCGTCCGTCTGTTCGCCAACATCCTCGCCGGCCACATCACTCTCGCCGTGTTCGGCGGCTTCGTGGTGATGCTGCTCGGGGCCGGCGCCTGGGCGGCGCTCGCGCCCGTGCCGATCCTGGCGATCGTCGCGCTCTATGCGCTCGAACTGCTCGTCGCCTGTCTGCAGGCGTTCGTCTTCAGCGTTCTCACATGCGTCTATCTGAACGACGCTATTCACCCGGGCCACTGATAAAAATCGAACAATAAACGTCGCCCCATTCAGCAGGAGAAAGATATGTCAGAAATGCAACTCGTCGGCGCCGGACTGGCGGCGATCGGCACCGGCGCTGCGGCGATCGGCGTCGGTATCATTTTCGGCAATTTCGTCAACGGCGCGCTGCGCAACCCGTCGGCGGCCGCTTCCCAGTTCACCAACGCCATCATCGGCGCGGCGCTGGCCGAAGGGCTGGGCATCTTCGCCTTTCTGATCGCGATCCTGCTGTTCCTCAAGCAGTGAATTTTCGCGCCCGGCTTTGCGGCCGGGCGCGCTTTCTCACGCGCCGCGCGGCCGCCGCGCGGCCTTTGTCGAGACTTGGATAGACTTGGATCATGTCCATGGCGATCATCTCTTCCGCTTTCGCCGCCGAGGGCGAGCAGACGACGCACGAGACCGTCGGCGCCGGCGAAGCGCATCATGAAGGCGTCTTTCCGCCCTTCCAGACCGAAAATTTCGCGCCGCAGATCTTCTGGCTCGTCGTGATTTTCGGATTGCTCTACGTGCTGATGTCGCGCATCGCGCTTCCGCGCGTCGGCGGCATCATCGAGAACCGGGGCGCCAAGATCGCTTCAGATCTCGGCGCCGCGCGCGAGATGCAGTCGAAGGCGCAGGCCGCTGCGGCCGCGAATGACGAAAACCTTCGTCGCCGCCGCGACGAGGCGCAAGGCATCGGCCGCGAGGCGCAGCACAAGATCGCCGCCGAGAGCGCAAGGCAGCGCGCGCTCGCCGAATCGCAGGCGGCGGAGAAAATCCACGCCGCCGACGAACGCATCGCGAGCGCAAAGACTCAGGCGCTAGCTAATGTCGAGCAGATCGCCGTCGACGCCGCCGCCTCCATCGTCGAGAAGCTCACCGGCGCCAAAATCGACCAGGCCGCGCTCGCCAAGCACGCGACATCGTCGAACTGAGGAGAGTCTCAATGCATTTCGACGCGGAATTCTACGTCGCCGTCGGCTTCTCGATCTTCGTTCTCGTGATGATTTGGGTCGGCGCGCACTCGAAGTTCGCCGCCTTCATTGATGCGCGCATCAACCGCATCAAGGGCGAGCTCGCCGAAGCCGAACGCTTGCGCAATGAAGCGGAGGCGCTCCTGGCGTCCTTCGAACAGAAGCGGGCGGAAGCGGAAGCCGAAGCCAAGGCCATCGTCGCGCAGGCGAAGGAAGAGGCGGAATTGATCGCCGCCGAGGGGCGTCGCCGGCTCGGCGAATTCATGGACCGCAGCGTCAAGCAGGTCGAACAGAAGATCGCGCAGGCGGAGGCGCAGGCCTCGGCCGAAGTGCGCGCCGCCGCCGCCGACGCCGCGGTTAAGATCGCCGAGCGCGCGCTCGCCGCCGGCGCGGGCGCTGGCAAGGATTTCGTCGGCGACGGCATCAAGGAATTGAAGTCGCTCGCGCACTGATGAGACGGGCGGCGTAGAGCGCTTCCCGATCACATGGAATCCTGTGATCGATAAGGAATCGCTCAACATCAATATGTTGGAGCAGGTTCTTATCGAAAAAGTCTGTCAACTTTTTCGGAACCTGCTCTAGCCGCCCTTGCGCTTTTTCTCGGCTGCGGGCTTTTCTGCGCCCTGAAAGCCGACCAGAATTTCATAATCGTCCTGCGCGCGCGGGCTCATGAGAGGCACCGTGAACGGATCGGCGACGACTTGAAATTCGCCGCGCGTGCCGCCTTTTGGGATGGAGGCGCTGACGCGATAGGTCTTCGAGGCGACGAGCGTATCGTCTTTCAGACGGCGAATCGCCACCCGCAGATTGGCGCCAAAGGCGCCGGGCTGACCGAGCGCGCCGAGCACGGCGGAGCCTTCAAGACCCACTCTGATCGTCAGACGATCGCCGTCGACCACGCATTCGCGCGCAGTTTCGCCTAGCGAAAGCTGGTAGCGCACGTTGGCGCTGTCGGCGTCCGGCGGCGAGCGCAGCATGGCCGCGCCGCTTTCAACGAAGACTTCCGGACAATCTGGCGTCGCGCCGGGCGGCCCGGGCTGTCCCTCTTTTTGTTCGCCGCCGCCGAAGATGCTGGGCACGCGAAGCCGCGGCAGTTCGAAAGCGGCCGCCACAGGCGTAAGCGCGATGGACGCTGAAACAGCAATGGCCAGGCGGCTTTGCGCAGTCCTGGAGGTCTTGCCCAATGGGCGCCTCGAGCAAATGTTACGGCAGCTTTGCGAATCCATCCTTGAATCCCTGCAGAGTCAGCGGCAGTCCTATGCCTTCTTCCGGAACCTGGTGAATGATGAAGGTCGCGGTCTTGCCGCTCTTCAGCTGATCGATGAGCTTGTCGTCCATCATCACCTCGGCGATGCAGCCCGTCGGCAGACATTTGACAAAGCCGGCGCGGCCGACGTCGGTTTGGTCTATTTTCAAGCCGAGCCCGCTTGGCAGGAGCACGCCGAGAGGCGCGATCACACGCAGCAGACGGCTCTTGCCGTCGCTTGTCTTCAAGACGATGACGACGAGGTTGACGTTGCTCTTATCCTCGGCGACCACGCTTTGGATCAGCGCGCATTGTTCCGCGGCCGCGCCTGCCGGCTTCTCGCAACGCATTTCCCAGTCGCCGAATTTAGCTCTGGCGGGGCCGCCTTGCGCGTGGCTCGCGACGGCGCTGACTCCGAGCAATAGCAATGAGGCCGCCGCCGCGACCTGATGTCGCAACAGGCGACGCATTCTCGCAGCGCGCAAGGGCTTCATGATGGCTCCTGGCTGACGGCGCCGTGGCCGTTCATTTCGTAACGCAGGGAAAGTGGCCGGTCGACGCGGGCTCCAGCGCGACAGGTCGTTGCCTATCAAATGGACTTCAACTGTCAAGGTCGTCGGCGTTCGCGCCGCATTGTTTGGCAAACGCTTTGACGCGACGATTTGTCTGTCGAATCTGGCGTTGCAACAATTGCGCGGACCGACGGTTTGTGATTGAACCGGCCGACTACCGAGCGGGGCGGGCTTTGGGCGGGCTGCGCGCGGAAATCACAAAAAGAACAATGACTGTCTGGCGAAGGGTTCGAAAGGCGGCTTTAATGTTTAACGTCAATCGACAGATGCTGACGCGTGGCGCATTGGCGGCCGCCGTGGCGATTCCCGCGACTTTGATCGCCGGCTTCGCCCTCGCACAAGTTGAAGGGCAGCCCACCCCGGGCGGCCTCGGCCTGCCGAACATGGTGACGCCGGTCGGCCTGGGCACTCAGCAATTCTACAACATGGTGCTGATGCCGATCATTTCGTTCATCGCGCTCTTCGTTCTGGGCTTGCTGGTCTATGTCAGCTATCGCTTCAACGAGCAGAGGAACCCCATTCCCTCGAAGCTGACGCACAATACGCCGCTCGAAATCGTCTGGACCTTGATACCGGTTCTGATCCTCCTGTTGATCTCCGTTCCGTCGCTGCGACTGCTGGCGGAGCAAGTTGAGGTGCCGGAGGCGTCCGTCACGATCAAAGTGACCGGCAACCAGTGGTATTGGTCCTACAAGTATCCCGAGGATCAGGGCGGCGGCTTTGGCTTCGATCAGATGCTGAAGCCCGAATCCGAACTTCAGCCCGGCGATCTTCGTCTGCTGTCCGTCGACAATGAGGCGGTTGTGCCGGTCAATGAGGTCATCGCCGTGCACATCACGTCGAACGACGTCATCCACGCGTTCGGCGTGCCGTCGTTCGGCGTTCGCATGGACGCGATCCCCGGTCGTTTGAATCAGACATGGTTCAAGATCGAGAAGGAAGGCGTCTACTACGGCCAGTGCTTCTTCATCTGCGGCAAGGATCACGCCTATATGCCGATCGTGATCCGCGCGGTCAGCCGCGAGAAATACAATGAGTGGCTTGCCCAGGCGAAGCAGAAGTTCGCCAGCGCCGACTCGCGGATGCGGGTCGCCGCCGAAAGCCACTGAATAGCCGCTGAAACGAGACGCAACGGAACACACTAGTTTTTCTAAGGAACATGACGATGGCGAGTTCGACGATGGCCGGGGCGCATGATCATCCGAGGGGTTTGCGCCGCTTCCTCTTCTCCACCAACCACAAAGACATCGGCACGCTCTATATCATTCTCGGTTCGATTGGCGGCGTCATCGGCTTCCTGCTGTCGCTCGGCATGCGGCTCGAACTGGCGTATCCGGGCGTGCAGATTTTTCCGGGGCTTGCGGAAGCGCTCCAGGGCGCCGATCCGTCGATGGCGTTGGACGCGGGCAAGAACCTCTACAACGTGTTCATCACGGTCCATGGCGTGCTCATGATCTTCTTCATGGCCATGCCGATCCTCATCGGCGGCTTCGGCAACTGGTTCGTGCCGATCATGATCGGCGCGCCGGACATGGCCTTTCCGCGCCTCAACAACATTTCATTCTGGCTGCTCTTCGCCTCGCTCGTGCTCGCCGTCATTTCGATGTTCGTCGAAGGCGCGCCGGGCATGAAGGGCTTCGGCGGCGGCTGGACGTTCTATCCGCCGCTGTCGTCGAACACCGGCTCGCCCGGTCCGGCGATGGATTTCGTGATCCTGGCGCTGCATCTCGCCGGCGCATCGTCGATCCTTGGCGCGATCAACTTCATCACGACGATTTTCAACATGCGCGCCCCCGGCATGACGCTGCACAAGATGCCGCTGTTCGTGTGGTCGATGCTCGTGACCGCCTTCCTGCTGCTGCTCGTGCTGCCGGTGCTTGCCGGCTGCGTGACGATGCTGCTCACCGACCGCAACTTCGGCACGATGTTCTATGACCCGGCCGGCGGCGGCGATCCGCTGCTGTTCCAGCATCTGCTGTGGTTCTTCGGCCATCCGGAAGTCTACATCGTCATTCTTCCCGGCTTCGGCATCATCAGCCAGATCGTGTCGACCTTCTCGAAAAAGCCGGTGTTCGGCTACCTCGGCATGGCCTACGCCATGGTCAGCATCGGCGTGCTCGGCAGCATCGTGTGGGCGCACCACATGTATACGGTCGGCATGTCGCTCAATGCGCAGCGCTACTTCACGCTGGCGACCATGGTGATCGCGGTGCCGACCGGCATCAAGATCTTCTCCTGGATCGCGACGATGTGGGGCGGGTCGATCTCGTTCCGCGCGCCGATGGTCTGGGCGATCGGCTTCATCTTCGTGTTCACGATGGGCGGCATCACCGGCGTCGTGCTCGCCAACGCCAGCGCCGACAAGCAGTTCCACGAGGGCTACTATGTCGTCGCGCACTTCCATTACACGCTGTCGCTCGGCGCGGTCTTCGCGCTCTATGCGGGGTTCTATTACTGGTTCCCCAAAATGACCGGCTACATGTATTCGGAGACTCTGGCCAAGGCGAACTTCTGGCTGCTGTTCATCGGCGTCAACATCGTCTTCTTCCCGCAGCACTTCCTCGGATTGGGCGGGATGCCGCGCCGCTACATCGACTATCCGGACGCTTACGCGCTGTGGAATCTGGTGTCGTCCTCCGGCATGATCTTCGTCACGCTCTCGCTGATCGTCTGGTTCTACGCGATCATTGAGGCTTTCATGAAGAAGCGGCTGGCCGGGGCCAACCCCTGGGGCGTGGGCGCAACGACGCTGGAATGGACTCTGTCGTCGCCGCCGCCGTTCCATCAGTTCCAGGTTCTGCCGCGCATCACCGGGGCGAGCCGCTAACCAAGGAAGCGTCGGCGCGAATGAACTCGCGCCGACGATGCAGCCGGCGCCGGCGAGCATGACGCCGCTCTCTGCGCCCGCCTCGGCGGCCAAGGTTTTGAGTGAAACGCCATGAGCGACGCATCCTATCTGCATGACGAACAGGCTCCGCGCATCTCGGTCGCGGCGCCGTCGGACTATTTCGCGCTGCTCAAGCCGCGCGTGATGTCGCTTGTGGTGTTCACCGCGCTCGCCGGCCTGTTGCTCGCGCCGACGCCCCCGCATCCGCTGATCGGCTTTGCTTCGCTCCTGGCGATCGCCGTCGGCGCCGGCGCTTCCGGGGCGCTCAACATGTGGTACGACGCCGACGTCGACGCGCTCATGACGCGCACGCGCAAGCGCCCGATACCGGCCGGCCGGCTCGATCCCGAGGCGGCGCTTGGCTTTGGTCTCGTGCTGGCGACGCTGTCGGTCTTTACGCTCGGCTATGTCGCGAACTGGTTCGCCGCCGCGCTGCTCGCCTTCACCATCTTCTTCTACGTCGTGATCTATACGATGCTGCTGAAGCGCTGGACGCCGATGAACATCGTCATCGGCGGCGCCGCCGGCGCGCTCCCGCCGATGGTCGGCTATGCCGCCGCGACGGGCGAGATCAATCTTGCGAGCGTCGTGCTCTTTGCGATCATCTTCATGTGGACGCCGCCGCACTTCTGGTCGCTCGCCTTGCTGAGAAGCGAGGACTACGCTCGCGCCGGCGTGCCGATGCTGCCTAATGTCGCCGGCGAGGACCGCACGCGGCTCGAAATCCTGATCTATGCGCTGGCGCTCGCGCCGCTCGGCGTTGCGCCCTGGCTGCTGGGCTTTGCCTCGCTCGCCTATGGGCTCGTCTCGATCGGCTGCGGGATCGCGCTCGTCGCCGTCGCGGCGATGGTCTTCAGGCGGCGCGAAGGTGACGCGGCGCGTCTCGCCGCCCGCCGGATGTTTTTGTTCTCGATCCTCTATCTATTCCTGCTGTTCCTGGTCCTCGTCGTCGAGCAGACGGCGCATATCTTTGCGCTGATCTAGGCGGCCAAGCGAATGGAGAGCGAAATGATCGATGCAGGAGACAAGATGAAAGAGCGCGCCATTCTATTCGACCGGCCAGGGGTCGTTCTGACCGAAGAGCAGGCGCGCAGCCGTCGGGCGCGCAACATCGCGATCGGCGTGACGATCGCGCTCCTCGCTGTGCTGTTCTACGCCGTCACGCTGGTGAAGTTTGGCGCGGCCATCGTCAACCGGACGATCTGACCATGAACGCGCCGGCGCCTCGTTCACGCAAACGCCCGCAGATGATCGCCGCGGCGCTGGTCGTGGGCACGGCGGCGATGCTCGGCCTGTCTTTCGCTTCGGCGCCGCTTTACCGGGCCTTTTGCGCCGCGACAGGCTTTGGCGGCACGCCGAGGACCGATCTCGCCGGCGCGCCGTCCCCCGGCGAGCGCGTGCTCACCGTGCGCTTCGACGCCAATGTCGCCCGCGATCTTCCGTGGCGCTTCGAGCCCGAGGTCGCCAAGATCTCCTTGCGCACCGGCGAGACGAAAACCGTCTATTACAAGGTCGCCAATCTTTCTGGTCGCGAGACCAGCGGCCAGGCGGCCTACAATGTCACGCCCGGCCAGGCCGGCGCCTTCTTCGTCAAGGTCGCCTGCTTCTGCTTCGAGGAGAAGCGGCTCGGACCGCACGAGGCCGAGGAATGGCCGGTGGTTTTCTATCTCGATCCCGCTCTTGAGCGTGAAGAAGGCATGCGCGGCGTTCGCGAGATCACGCTGTCCTACACGTTCTTCGCCATCAAGGATTCCACTGCGGCGAAGACGAGCGAGACGGCGATCGCAAAGCCGAAGGGTTGACGGCGCCGCGCGACTTGACCGCGCGGCAAACTAGGGGACTGGCCGGTACCGCCGGCCGATGACAAGGAAGAGCAAGATGGCGGACGGACACGCGAAACCCGAACACGACTATCATCTGGTCGATCCGAGTCCGTGGCCGATCGTGGGCGCGCTCGCCGCGCTCATCACGGCGATCGGCGCGGTCATGTGGATGGCGCAGCACAAGGGCGCGCCGATCGGCGGCATGACCTTCGGCGGCACCATGTTCTTTGTCGGCCTGGGCGGCATTCTGCTGGTGATGTACGCGTGGTGGAGCGACATCATCCACGAAGCGAGCGCCGGCGGATTCCACTCGCCGGTCGTGCGCCTGCATCATCGCTACGGCATGATCCTGTTCATCTTCTCGGAGGTGATGTTCTTCGTCGCCTGGTTCTGGGCGTTCTTCAATTCGGCGCTTTTCCCGGCCGATGCGGCGCAGGTCCTGCGCACCGAATTGTTCCAGGGCATCTGGCCCCCCAAGGGCATCGAAGTGCTGAGCCCTTGGAAACTGCCGCTCCTCAATACGCTCATTCTGCTCAGCTCCGGCGCGACTCTGACATGGGCCCATCATGGCCTTCTGGAAAACAATCGCGGCGTGTTGAAGAAGGGCTTGATCGCGACGATCGCGCTCGGCCTGCTGTTCACGGCGATTCAGGCCTATGAATATCTCCACGCGCCCTTCGCCTTCGCCTTCGACCCGGCGAAGCCGGCGGCGACGAATTACGGCTCGACTTTTTTCATGGCGACCGGATTTCACGGTTTCCACGTGATCGTCGGCACGATCTTCCTCATCGTGTGCCTGCTGCGCGTCTTCAAGGGCGCCTTCACGCCTGACCAGCATTTGGGCTTCGAATTCGCCGCCTGGTACTGGCACTTCGTCGACGTCGTCTGGTTGTTTCTGTTCGCCAGCATTTACGTGTGGGGGAACTGGGGCGGGACAATGGAATAGGCGCGCCTGCGCTAATTTGAACATTGGACGGTCACGGGCGCGCCCGTGACCGTTTTCGTTGGAGGACCAACATGTCACAAGAGCACGTCTATCCGCCCGTTTCGCTCTATGTCGACGGAATCCTCGGCAGATGTCCGCGCTGCGGCAAGGGCCATATGATCCGGGGCCTGCTGACCGTTGCGCCGACATGCGAGGTTTGCGGGCTCGATTTCTCCTTTGCCGACGCGGGCGACGGTCCGGCGATCTTGGTCATGACCATCGTCGGCTTCGTCGCGATCGCGGTGCTGTGGTATGTCGAGGTGGGATATCAACCGTCCTACTGGGTGCACGCCGCCATCCTCGTGCCCCTGTCAGCCATTCTCTGCGTCGGGCTGCTGCGGCCGATGAAGGGCCTGCTGATCGCCCTGCAATATTTCAACAAGGCTGAAGAAAGCCGCCATCAGTCGTGAGCGCCGCCGTCCGCGCGCTTCTGGGGCCGGCGGTTGCGACGACGCTGCTCTTTGCGCTGCTGGTCAGTCTGGGATTTTGGCAGGTGCGGCGGCTCGGCGAGAAAGAGGCGCTGATTGCGCGCGTCGAACAACGCTCCACGCAGTCGCCGCAGCCGATTCCGCCGGCTGACCGATGGGCGAGCCTTCGCGCTGAAGATTACGACTTCATGCATGTGCGCGCGGCGGGTCGTTTTATCGGCGGCCGCGATGCGCTGGTCTTCGCCGCGCCGCCGGAGGGCGCGAGCCGAGAGCCGGGCTATTGGCTGCTCACGCCCTTCGCGCTGACGGGCGGCGGCCTCATGCTTGTCGATCGGGGATTTCTTCCCGCCTCAAAAGCCGGCGAGGCCGCCATACGCGCCGCTCCTCCGGGCGAAGCGACGCTCGTTGGACTGCTGCGCGCGCCGGAGCGCCGCAACCCCTTCACGCCCGCCGACCAGCCCGAGAAGGGCGTCTTCTTTGCGCGCGATCCCGCGGCGATCGCCGGCGCTCTCGGCTTAGCCGACGTCGCGCCTTTCGCGCTCGTCATTGATGCAGCTCCCGCAGCGGGGCCGGATTGGCCGCGCCCGGTGGGGGGCGTTCCAACGATCGTCAATAATCATTTCTCCTACGCCGTGACGTGGTTCAGCCTGTCGCTCGCGCTTCTCGTGATATTCGCGCTTTATGCCCGCGGCGTCCTGGCGCGCGCCGACGCGCCGTAGCCTCAGCCTTGCGGCGATCGCGAATATGCTATGAAAAGGCGCAATGAACTGAACGCCGATTGATCCGTTCGCTGATATGTCATTCCCGACAGGCCGAAGGCCTGATCGGGAATCCAGAGCCTACCCAGAAGCGCTGGTATTGCTCTGGATTCCCGATCGCGCTCCGCGCGTCGGGAATGACCCCTGAACGGCTCAGAAGGAAATCGTATGACATGCGCGTCGCAAGCGGCGCGCCCGCCGCATCGATGGATCGAAGATTGCGCTATCTCTCAACCCGCGGCGAGGCCGCGCAGCTTGGCTTTGACGACGTGCTGCTCGCCGGTCTCGCGACCGACGGCGGGCTCTACACGCCGCTCGCCTATCCTCGTCTCGCGCCATCCGAGATCGCCGCGCTCGCGGGCCGGCCCTATGCCGAAGCGACGGCGCAAGTGATCGCGCCTTATCTCAGCGAGACGTTTTCGCGTGAGATTTTGCGGGCGCAGACAGAGAGCGCCTATAGCGGGTTTCGTCACCGCGCGATCGCGCCGCTGACGCAGATCGCCGACAATCTCTTCGTACTCGAACTTTTTCACGGGCCGACGCTCGCCTTCAAGGATCTGGCGATGCAGCTCCTCGGGCGCATGATGAATCATGTGCTCGAAGAGCGAAATCTGCGCGCCACCATCGTCGGCGCAACGTCCGGCGATACGGGCGCCGCGGCGATCGAGGCGTTCAAGGGTCTGGACCGCGTCGACGTCTTCATCCTGTTTCCGCACGGCCGGGTTTCCGACGTGCAGCGCAAGCAAATGACCACGGTCGCCGACGACAATGTTCATACGATCGCGCTGCAGGGCTCCTTTGACGACGCGCAAGCGATATTGAAACGGCTGTTTCGCGCCGCCGACTTTCGCACGCGCGTCGGACTCGCCGGCGTCAATTCGATCAACTGGGCGCGCGTCGTCGCGCAGACCGTCTATTATTTCACGAGCGCCGTGGCGCTAGGCGCGCCGCATCGGCACATTTCCTTCGCCGTGCCGACGGGTAATTTCGGCGACGTGCTCGCCGGCTATGTCGCCAAGCGGATGGGTCTGCCGATCGAGAGACTGGTCGTCGCCACCAACGCCAACGACATTCTTGCGCGCGCGCTTGCCAGCGGGCGTTACGAGCCGCGGGGCGTCACGCCGACTCAGTCGCCGTCGATGGACATTCAGGTTTCGTCCAATTTCGAGCGCCTACTGTTTGATGCGACGGGACGCGATCCGGCGGTGGTCCGCGCCGCTTTCGCCTCGCTCGACCAATCCGGCGCCTTCGACATTCCGCCTGCGGCGCTCGCCGCCATTCGCGCCGAATTCGATGCCGAGTCCGTCGGCGAAACTGAGACGACGGAGGAGATTCGCCGCACCTGGCGCGAGACCGGCTATGTGCTCGATCCGCATACGGCGACCGGCGTCACCGCGGCGCGCGCGCGGCTTGCGAAAGATCCGGCGACGCCCGTCATCGCGCTTTCGACGGCGCATCCGGCAAAGTTTCCAGACGCCATTGAGCGCGCCATCGGACTGCGTCCGCAGCCGCCTGAAAATATTGCGGCCCGACTTGACGCGCCGGAACGATTCACGATTCTTGAAAATGATGGCGCGCGAGTCGCCGAATTTATTTCATCGCGCGCGCGGGCGGCGAAGCACTGACAAGGTTTGGCAAGGAGAACGATGGCGATCTTCAGCGTAATCGGGCGGCGCGACCTGCCGATTAGAGGCGACGGTCTTTATCTGCGCGCGTCCGAAATGCGCGATTACATGGAGTGGGCCGAACTGCGCGAAAAAAGCCGCTCCTTCCTGACGCCATGGGAGCCGCTCTGGCCGATCGACGATCTCACACGGGCGAGCTTTCGCTATCGCGTGCGCCGCCACGCCGAGGAAATGGCCCGTGACGAGGCCTATTCCTTCTTCATCTTCCGTGAGGAGGACGACGCGCTGATGGGCGGCCTCTCCTTCGGTCATGTCCGGCGGGGCGTGTCGCAGGCGGCGACGCTCGGCTATTGGATGGGCGAACCCTATGCAGGCAAGGGCCACATGACCCGCGCCGCGCGCGCCGCTTGCGCCTATGCTTTCGAGAAGCGCGGCTTCCATCGCATCGAGGCGGCTTGCCTGCCGACCAACGAGCCCTCGAAGCGCTTGCTGGAGCGCGTCGGTTTCAAGCAGGAGGGCTATGCGCGCTCCTATCTCAACATCAACGGCCAGTGGCGCGACCATTTGCTTTATGCGCTGTTGGAAACTGATCCTCAGCCGATCAATCCGCCGTCGCCGGCGTAAGTGGTGCTGAAAGAAACGCCCGGCGATCGATGGGGCGCGCGGCGCGGACGAGCTTCCCTGCGGCTTGAGCCGCGCCGTCTCTTCAAAACCAGATCGCGGTCTTTCTGCTGCTGACGCGGACGAGATCGCTCACGCGAGCGCCGCCTTCTGCAGTGCGACGAGGTCCGCGACTCCCTGCTGGGCGAGCGCCAGCATGGCCGACAGCTCATCTTGGGAAAACACCGCGACTTCGGCGGTCGCCTGAATTTCAACGAGGCCGCCCGAACCAGTGAGGACGAAATTGGCGTCGGTCGCCGCGGTTGAATCCTCGGCGTAATCGAGGTCGATCACCGGCGTTGCGTTGAAGATGCCGCAGGACACGGCGGCGACATGATCGCGCAGCGGGCTTTCCTTGACGATTGAGCGCGAACGCATCCAATCAAGGCAATCATGCAGCGCCAGCCAGTCCGCCTGGATGACGTCGCAGTCGACGACGATCTGCCGTTCGCCAAGCGCTGGCAGATTGGTGACCGCGCGCAGCGAGCGGCCGATGAGACGCTGGATTTCCTGCGTGCGTCCCGAGAGCCTTCCGGCGGCGGCCTCGCGACGCGTGCGCGTGTGGGTGGCGCGGGGCAGCATGGAATATTCCGCCGTGACCCAGCCTCGGCCCTGGCCGCGCAGCCACGGCGGCGGCTTGTCCTCGAGCGACGCCGCGCAGAGCACCTGCGTATTGCCGAATTTAACAAGGCAAGAGCCCTCGGCGTAGCGGGCGACGCCTCGCTCGAAACTCACCTGGCGCATCTCGTCGGGCGCGCGTTTACTGGGGCGCATAACAGCTCCGTTGTCGTATGGGTTGCGCCTTCTATCGCGCTTTCCGCAACCGTGAAAGCGCCAGGCGAGGGACGGCGTCTTGCGCTCCCGGCCGCATGGTGAAACCATGAGCTAACGGGGCCGGACGAAACCAGGCTCCGACGATAAGGAGGGAGTGATGGGCCAGACATTGTCCCAAGCGTCGTCCCAAGGAGCGCATTCTCACGAGGCGAGAGCACAGGGCCCCCGGCTGATTGCGCTGGCGGGCCCTTTCCAATGCGGCAAGACCACACTTCTCGAGGCTATTCTGGCCCACGCCGGCGCGATCCCGCGGCAGGGCCCCGTCGCTGCAGGGGCGAGCGTCGGCGACCCCAGTCCGGAAGCCCGCGCCCATCAGATGAGCGTCGAGGCCAATGTCGCGACGGTCGATTACATGGGCGACCGCTACACATTCGTCGATCTGCCGGGCTCCGTCGAATTCGCGCATGACTCGCGCAATATCCTGCCGGCGGCCGACGCCGCCGTCGTCGTCTGCGAGGCCGATCCCCGCAAGATACCGGCGCTGCAGCTCATTTTGCGCCAGCTCGAAGAGCTCGGCGTGCCGCATTTCATTTTCCTGAACAAGATCGACGCCGCGACCATCGATGTGCGCGAGGCGCTCAGCATTCTGCAGCAGGCTTCGCGCACGCCGCTGCTGCTGCGCCAGGTTCCGATCTGGAACAATGGCGTCGCGGTCGGCTTCATCGATCTCGCGCTGGAGCGCGCCTATGTCTATCGCGAACATGCGCCGTCGGAAGTCGTCGACATTTCCGGGGGCGACGTCGTGACCGAGAAGGAAGCCCGCTACTCGATGCTCGAGCGGCTCGCCGACTACGACGACGCGCTGATGGAGGAGCTGATTTCCGATATCGAGCCACCGCGCGATCAGGTCTTCGACGACCTCACCAAGGAATTGCGCGCCGGACTGGTCGTGCCTTTGTTCATCGGTTCGGCCGAACGGGGCGCCGGCGTGACGCGGTTGTTGAAAGCGATGCGTCACGAGGCGCCGGGAATCGAAGCGACCCGCGTGCGGCTTGGCGTCGGCGAGAGCGGCCCCGCGCTCGCCCGCATCTTCCGCACGATCCACACGCCGCACGGCGGAAAAATGTCGGTCGCGCGCGTGCTGCGCGGCGCCCTCGCGGACGGCCAGACCGTCGCTTCGCCGCAGGGGGAGGATCGCATTTCAGGCATGTCGCATTTGATGGGCGCGGCGACGAGCAAGACGACGGAGGCGAAGACCGGAGACGTCGTCGCTCTCGGGCGTCTTGATCATGCGCAGACCGGCGACACTGTCGTCGCCGACGCGCGCGCGGGCGCGGCGGATCTGCAGAAGACGCGCGCGCAAGCGCCCGATCCGGTGCATGCTCTGGCGCTTAATGTGAAGGACCGCAAAGACGAGATGCGCCTCGCCGCGGCGATGACGAAGCTCATCGAAGAGGATCCTTCGCTCGTCTTTGTCCATGACCAGGAGCTGTCGCAGATCAAGCTCTTCGGCCAGGGAGAGATGCATTTGCGCGTCGCGCTCGAACGCCTCGCCTCGCGCTTCAACGTCGCGGTCGACTTCTCGAAGCCGACGGTCGCCTATCGCGAAACGATCCGCCATAAGGTCACCGTCCGCGGCCGCCACAAGAAGCAGTCGGGCGGACATGGCCAATTCGGCGACGTGGTGATGGAGATCGCGCCACGCGGCCGCGGCGAAGGATTCGCCTTCAGCGAGCGCGTGCACGGCGGCTCCGTGCCCAGGCAATATTTCTCGTCCGTCGAGGCCGGCTGTCAGGACGCCTTGCTGCACGGCCCGTTAGGCTTTCCGGTGGTCGACGTCGAGGCGGTGCTGACCGACGGCTCGTATCATTCCGTCGATTCTTCCGACATGGCGTTCCGCACGGCGGCGCGCATCGGCATGAGCGAAGCCCTGGAAAAGGCCGAACCGATCCTGCTGGAGCCGGTGCTCGCGGTCGATATTTTCGTGCCGAGCGACGCAAGCTCGAGACTCTGATTCCCGAGGCGGAGATGGACAATCTCATCGTCGAATTGCGCTCCGCGACCGCGGGCGCGGGCTTCTATCAGGCGCGCTTCGACCATCTCGCGGAAGTCGTCGGCAAGCAGGCGCGCGACATCGTCGCCGCGCATACGGCGAAGGCGAGCGCGGGGTAGGGCCGCCCGCAAGGCGCGCGTCCCGGCGTGCCCAACGAGGCTGTGCGCTGGGGCTCGCTTGTGTGCGGGAGCACAGCGACCGTCGGCGTTTCGAATGAAGATCGCGCTCGTCTTCCTAAAGAGGAAAGCCGAGATGCGAATGTTCATATTCCTGGTGGCCGCCGCTCTGGCCATGTCGTTCAGCCTCTATTCGAGCGCTGGCGGGTTGAAGGGCCCGTCGACCGCCGAGCCGCAGGCCGCGAGCTTCGACCCCAACCCGCCGGCGCGCTGCGTTAAGAGCAAGAAAATGCGGCAGGCGAACGTCGGATGCGTCATGAAGGGCAAGCGCCGCAGCGCGTAATTGGGGCGCTTGATCCGTCGACGGGCGGCGCTAGCTACGCGCGCAACCCTCACGGGCGAAAAGAGGCTCAGCATGTCCATCCCCGGCGGCGACGAGACGGCGGCGAAGACGATTGAACTGCGAATTGCGCCGCGCGCGCGCGATCTCGGCGGCTTCAGCGTCAGGCGCGCCTTGCCCGACGACAGGCGCCAGATGGTCGGGCCGTTCATCTTTTACGATCATTTCGGCCCGGTTCAATTCGCGCCGGGACAGGGGATAGACGTGCGTCCGCATCCCCATATCGGGCTTGCGACCGTCACCTATCTTTTCGACGGGCGCATTCTGCATCGCGACAGTCTGGCGAATGTGCAGGAGATCGCGCCTGGCGCGATGAATTTGATGACCGCCGGGCGCGGCATCGTTCATTCCGAGCGCACGCCGCCGGGGCCGCGCGCGGCGGGGCAACAGATGCTCGGCGTGCAAAGCTGGCTGGCCTTGCCGCTGGCGCATGAAGAAACCGAGCCGAGCTTCCAGCATTTTAGCGCGAACGTTCTTCCCATCGTTGAAGATCAAGGCGTGTTCGCGCGCGTCATCGCCGGCGCGGCGTTCGGGGCGACGTCGCCCGTGGAGACCCTGTCGGACTGGTTCTATGTGGAGCTGCGTCTCTCCGCCGGCGCCTCAGCGCCGCTCGACGCCGATTATGAGCAGCGCGCGCTTTATCTCGTCGAGGGCGCCATCGAGATCGCCGGCGAACGTTTCGGCGAGCCGCAATTGCTGATCTTCAGCCCGGGCCCCGCGATCGCGATCCGCGCGCTTGTCAGTGCACGAATGATGCTGCTCGGCGGCGCGCCGGTCGACGGACGCCGCTTCGTCTGGTGGAACCTCGTGTCTTCTAGCAAGGAGCGGATCGAACAGGCGAAGCGCGACTGGCGGGAAGGGAAGTTCCCTTCAGTGCCGGGCGACGCGGAGTTCATTCCGCTGCCGGAAGATTAGCGGCGATCAGCCGCCGACCGTCCGGCGCCAGGCGGCTTATATATGTGGTGAATTCCACCATCCACTCCCCGCCAGACGAACAAATCATCAGACGCTTATGCCTAAAGCCCCTCAGCCGGATGGCCATTGGCTTTAGTTTCGGGAAGGTTGAGACTGTGGAGCGTGGCGCGAAGGCGCGGCGATGCGAAGTCTACAAAGCTCGCAGCTCAAAGGAGACCAAGCGCCTCTGAGGATAACCAAGTGCACTGGAAGGGGCGGCCGTCGAGAAACTGGCGCGAGTCGGCCGTCGCGAATCTGGTTGGCGACCATGTACGACAGAGCCACGGTGATCCCATCCCCCATTTCCGCTAAGGCGATGGATGCAGCCGCTGGCCGCAAGGTCCGCAGCCTGCGGATCACCCGGGTCTTTCCGATCTCGGACTTTAGAGGCGCGAGTCTAGGCCTGCAGGAGGACGCAATGCCGCATCGTTACGCCGAGATCGCCTTTACCCCGACGGTGAAGAAGGCGCAGGAGCAATTTGGCAGCCGCAACGCATACGCGCGCATGGAAGGAGCGCCGGAGACCAGGAACCATCTGCTCGGCCAAGCGGAGGCTCAATTCATCGCGGCGCGAAATTCGTTCTACATGGCGACGGTCAGCGAAACCGGCTGGCCTTACATCCAGCATCGCGGCGGGCCGACGGGATTCGTGCGCGTGCTTGACGACTCCACGATCGGCTTTGCGGATTTCCGCGGCAACCGGCAATACATCAGTCTCGGCAACCTCGCGAACGACGATCGCGTGTCGCTGTTCTTCATGGACTATCCAAACAAGACGCGGCTGAAGCTCTTCGGGCGCGCGAAGGTCGTCGGTCTCGACGATGACGCGACCTTGTCTCTGCTCGAAACCCCGGATTACCGCGCCCGCGTCGAACGCGGCTTCCTGATCAGGGTCGAGGGGTTCGACTGGAACTGCCCGCAGCATATTACCGAACGCTACACGCTCGACGAAGTGCGCGCGATGACGGCGCCGCTCACGGCGCGGATCGCCGAACTCGAGCAGCAACTCGCCCAGGCGGCCGGCGCTGCGACCTCAATCTAAGTCCAAAAATCGAACAATCGGATTGCGCGAGTGGTCGCATCGGTTCAATTGGCGCAGGTTGGCATTACGGCTCGACCACCACGGTCGCGCCGACGGCGACGCGGTCATAGAGATCGACGACGTCCTCGTTGAGCATGCGGATGCAGCCATAGGAGGCAGCCGAGCCGATCGACTTGCGCATCTTTTGCGTGGTGCCGTGGATCGCGACCTGACCCTCGCTGAGCGTCATGGCGCGGGCGCCCATCGGATTGTTCGACGCGCCGCCGGGGATCACCTCCGGCAGTTCCGGATGATCGTGCTTCACATCTTCCGGCGGCGTCCAGTCGGGCGCGACGAATTTGGCGTTGATCTGCACCACGCCGCTCCATTCCTTGCCCGCCTTCGGCACCGCGACCTTGTAGGCGATGGCGTCGTCCTGATCGACGATGAGATAGAGCTTGCGCTCGTGCTCGCTGACGACGATGGAGCCGGGATCGAGCTCGGAGTGATAATGAACGAATTCGCGGGCGGCGGCGGCCTGCGGCGCCGAGGCGGCGCCGATGAGGGCGGCGGCGAAAGCGAATTGGGCGATCTTGGAAGTGCGGCGGTTCATTGTCTTGCGCTCGATGTTCGATGTCTCGATGAGCGCGTTGTAGAAGAGGCGCCGCCCGCATTCCGTGCGGCGGCGCACGCGGGAAATTCCGTCAGGTGAGCGTCGAAGCGGAGTCTTGTGCAGCGTCCTCAGGCCGCAAGCGTTCTTTCAACCATCTGAAACATGCAATTCCAAGAAAACCGACGATGATGATCGTATGGGGCGCGGTGATTGAGAAGTGATACGCCAAGGCCGCGGAAATGGCGCGTTCCTTCTGGAGGCCGTAGCCGTTGACGAGATAGGCGACGATGCCCGCCTCGAACAGCCCCAGGCCGGCGGGGCTTGCGGGAACGGCGACCGCGAGCGCGCCGATCATCAATAATGTCATCGCGTGGATGAGGGTGAAATCGATTTCAGGCAGCAGCGTTCTGAAGGCGACATAGACCAGGCAGACATTGGTCATCCATATCGAGGCCGTGAAGAACGCCGTCCTCGCGGCGCGATGATGGGCGACCAATCCTCCGGCCTGTTTGAAAAAAGCGTCCAGTCGCAAGGCGTTCACGATGCGCCAATCCGGAAGGCGCCAGACGACGGCTTTTCGCCGGAAGACGAACATGCCGCAAAATACAATCGAAAGGGTCGCGGCGGCTGCGATCAACAGGCGCGGATCGATGATGCGCGAATCTGAGTTCGCGAGGATGAGCAATGACAAAAGGACGATCGCCGTAACGTCGTAGAGTTTTTCCAGCAGGACTGCGGCGCTTATGCCGCCGATCGCATAATTAAAATAGGAATGTCCAAAATAGATTTTCACGCCTTCGCCAGCCCTGAACGGAACTAAACTGTTGAAGGTGAATCCCATCGTGGCGATCAGAAAACCGGACGAGAGTCCGCCGCCAAGCAGCGTCGACAGGCGTGATCCATAGAACAGCAAGACGAACACATTCATCGTCATTGCGATCAGAATCGCACTTAAGGGGATCTGCTTCAGTTCCTGCGACAGATCGGCGAATTCGATGTTCTGGTAGAGCCAGTAGGAGATGTAGGCAAAAAAGGCGGCGTTCAAAATCAGCGCGACATATCCGCTGCGCTGAGAGATGAACTTTATTGAGCTGGCCGCTCGCTGCGGCGCGGAGCTCGCGGACAAAGGCCGAAGTCCGCCGACCGGCGAGACGACCTCGCTCAATCGCAGCTCGGGCGCGAGACGCGTCGGTCGAAGTCGATCGTCCTCTACGCTCATGGCCATCTCGCTCTGCGCGGAATAGCGCTTTGCCTCATAGGCCAGAAAAATGGCCGGCGCGAAGACCGGCCTATTCTCTGGCCCGCACACATACGATCCGCTTAGTGCAGATACTGGCCGCCGTTGATCGTCAGCGTCGAGCCGGTGATGAAGCCGGCGTCATCGGCGGCGAGGAACACGACGGCGCGCGCGATCTCTTCCGGCTCGCCGAGGCGGCCGACGGCGATATAGGGAATGATGTGCTTGTCGAGCACGTCCTGCGGAACGGCCTTCACCATCTCGGTGGCGATATAGCCCGGCGCGATGGCGTTGACGGTGATGCCCTTGGACGCGCTCTCCTGCGCCAGCGCCTTCACGAAGCCGATGTCGCCGGCCTTGGAGGCGGAATAGTTGGTCTGGCCGGCCTGGCCCTTCTGGCCGTTGATCGACGAGATGACGATGATGCGGCCGAAGCCGCGATCGCGCATGCCGTTGATGACCGGGCGCGTGACGTTGAACAGCGAATTGAGATTGGTGTTGATCACCGCCTGCCACTGGGCAAGCTCCATCTTGTGGAACAGACGGTCCTTGGTGATGCCGGCGTTGTTGACGAGAATATCGACCGGGCCGATCTCCTTCTCGATCTGCGCGAGTCCGGCGGCGCAGGCGTCGTAGTCGGACACGTCGAACTTGAAGACCGGAATGCCCGTCTCGGCCTTGAACTTATTGGCGGCTTCGTCATTGCCGGCGTAAGTCGCCGCGACAGTGTAGCCCGCCGCCTTCAGCGCCTTGGAAATCGCTTCGCCGATGCCGCGCGTGCCGCCTGTCACAACTGCAGTTCTTGCCATTTAAAGAGTCTCCTCCAGAATTGTTGATTGTTTGAAACGGCGGTCGGCAGTCGTGAGCAGGCAGTCGGAGAATCCGACTGCCTATTGCCTATCGCCGACTGCCCCGGCTTTACCGCTCCACCGTCAGCGCGATGCCCATGCCGCCGCCGATGCAGAGCGTCGCGAGGCCCTTCTTGGAGCCGCGACGCGCCATCTCGTGCAGGAGCGTCGTGAGCACGCGCGCGCCCGAGGCGCCGATCGGATGGCCGATGGCGATCGCGCCGCCGTTGACGTTCACGATCGCGGGATCCCAGCCCATGTCCTTGTTGACCGCGAGCGCCTGCGCCGCGAAGGCTTCGTTCGCCTCGATGAGATCGAGGTCGGCGACCTTCCAGCCGGCCTTCTCCAGCGCTTTGCGCGACGCGGGGATCGGCCCGGAGCCCATCAATGACGGGTCGACGCCGGCCGTCGCCCAGGAGGCGATGCGCGCCAGCGGCGTCAGGCCGCGCTTCTTGGCCTCATCGGCGCTCATCACGATGAGCGCCGCGGCGCCGTCGTTGAGGCCCGAGGCGTTCGCCGCCGTCACCGTGCCGTCCTTGGCGAAGGCCGGGCGCAGCTTGCCGACGCCGTCCATGGTCACGCCATGCTTGATATATTCGTCGGCGTCGACGACGACGTCGCCCTTCTTGGTCGAGATCGTATAGGGGACGATTTCGTCCTTGAACTTGCCGGCCTTCTGCGCGGCCTCGGCCTTGTTCTGCGACTTGACCGCGAATTCGTCCTGCTGCTCGCGGGTGATCTGCCACTGCCGGGCGACGTTCTCGGCGGTCACGCCCATGTGATAATTGTTGAAGGCGTCGGTGAGCCCGTCGATGATCATGGTGTCGACGAATTTGACGTCGCCCATTTTCGTGCCCGTGCGCAGCTGCGACGCATGCGGCGCGAGCGACATCGACTCCTGACCGCCGGCGACGATGATGCTGGCGTCGCCCGCCTGAATCTGCTGGGCCGCGAGCGCCACGGCGCGCAGGCCGGAGCCGCAGACCTGATTGATCCCGAAGGCGGTGGCGCTGTCCGGAACGCCGGCCTTGATCGCCGCCTGACGCGCCGGATTCTGGCCCTGCGCGGAGTCGAGCACCTGCCCGAGAATGACCTCGTTGACTTCATTGGGCTGGACGTTGGCGCGCTCGAGAGCGGCCTTGATGGCGACGGCGCCGAGCTCGTGGGCCGGAACCGCTCCAAAGGCTCCGTTGAACGATCCGACGGCGGTGCGCGCCGCGGAAACGATCACGATATCGGTCATCTGTCGATCTCCTCGAAAAATAAGTCCAACCGCCCGACCGCCTTAGCCAGTCAGGGGGCGAAGTGTTGGTCCTTTCGCGCTTGCGGTGGGCAAGCGCGGCCCGTTTTGCACGGAATCGAGCGGTAGCGAAAGGCTTTCGGCATGAAAATATTGCCGCAGGCGCCAATTTGCGCGTATCGTCTAACGCTAGACGGCTGTTTTTAGGCGGGTGGCGGTCGTGGGGCGAGGGGAGCATGTCAGGCGTATGGCGACTGAGAAAAAACCCACAACGATCAAGAAATACGCCAATCGTCGGCTCTATGACACCGGAACGAGCACCTATGTGACGCTGGAGGATCTTGCCGGGATGGTGAAGCGCGGCGAGGATTTCGTCGTGTGCGATGCAAAAAGCGGGGACGACATCACCCGCCCGGTTCTGGCCCAGATCATCTTCGAGCAGGAGGGCAAGGAAGGCCAAAGCCTGCTGCCGATCGCCTTCCTGCGCCAGCTCATCCGCTTCTACGGCGACTCGATGCAGATGCTGGTGCCGAGCTATCTCGAATTCTCGATCGACAAGCTGACGAAGGAACAGCAAAGATTCCGGGATCAGTTCACCTCGGCGCTCGGCGTCGGGGGCGCGCCGTTCGCCGAGCCGACGCGGGCGGCGTTCCAGTCGCTCGAAGAGCAGGCGCGCAAGAACATGGCCGTCTTCCGTCAGGCGCTGACCATGTTCAATCCCTTCGGCGTGCCGGCGGAAGGCATGATGACCACGGCGCCCTCGCTCGACGAGCAGGAGAACGGCGGCGTTCGCAAGGAAGGCGGCGACGACGTCGCCGACCTGAAGCGCCAGCTCGACGAGCTGAACAAGCGGATCGATAATCTGTCGAAGGGGTGAGGTCGGGTTAGCTTCTAAGACCCGACGGCCCCGTCAGCGCTGCAGCCACGTCAATGCAAAAAGAGCTTCAGCGCCACTGCCGAAAGCAGCGCCATGACGAAGCCGACCATCCACTTCAAGACGGCCAGCTCGCTTTCGATTTTTGAGAAGCGATTTTCGTGAACGGTCATCGCCTCCGCCGCCTTGCGCGCCTTTTCCTCAGGCGCGCCAGCGGCGATGAAAGCATCGTAAATTTCTGAGATCATCAGGCTCATGGAGCGCTCGATGCTATACGGTTTCGGCTAGATTAACGCATAGAATAGTTTTGGAGCACAGGAAATTCAAGCTGAAGCTCTCACCCCTTGCGTCTCGTGTGAGAGGTAAAGTCCTACGTATTAAACCTGAAATGCATCACGTCGCCGTCGGCGACCACATATTCCTTGCCTTCCAGCCTTAAGCGCCCCGCGTCGCGCGCGCCCGCTTCGCCCTTATTCGAAACATAATCGCCATAGGCGATCGTCTCGGCGCGAATGAAGCCCTTCTCGAAATCGGTGTGAATCACGCCCGCCGCCGCCGGCGCGCGCACGCCTTTTTCGATGGTCCAGGCGCGCGCCTCCTTCGGGCCGACGGTGAAATAAGTGATGAGATGCAGGAGGTCGTAGCCGGCGCGGATGACGCGATTGAGCCCAGGCTCGACGAGGCCTACGGCTTCGAGATAATCCTTCTGCTCGGCGGCCGGCAGCACGGCGATCTCGCTCTCGATCTTCGCCGAGACGACGACCGCGGCCGCGCCTTCCTCGGCGGCGCGAATAGCGACTTTCGCAGATTGGGCGTTGCCTTCGGACGCCGACGCTTCTTCGACATTGCAGACATAAAGCACGGGCTTCGACGAGAGGAGCCCGAGACCGGCGAAGGCGACGCGCTCCTCCGCGCTCACCTTGGCGAGACGCGCTGGCTTGCCCTCGCGCAGCAGGACAAGGCAGCGGTTCATCAAAGCTTTCTTCTCCATGGCGACGACGCGCTTTTCGAGGCTGTCGAGATCGGCGAGCATCAGCTCGGTCTCGATCGTCTCGACGTCGCGGATCGGATCGACGCCGCCTTCGACATGGGTCACGTCGCCGTCCTCGAAACAGCGCACGACATGAGCGATGGCGTCGCATTCGCGGATATTGGCGAGAAACTGGTTGCCGAGCCCTTCGCCCTTGGAGGCGCCGCGCACGAGGCCGGCGATGTCGACGAAGGTCAGGCGCGTCGGAATGATCTCTTTGGAGCCGGCGATCCTGGCCAGTTCCTCAAGCCGCGGATCGGGAACGGCGACTTCGCCGACATTGGGCTCGATCGTGCAGAAGGGATAGTTCGCGGCCTGCGCCGCGGCGGTCTGCGTGAGGGCGTTGAAAAGGGTCGACTTGCCGACGTTGGGCAGGCCGACGATGCCACATTTGAACCCCATATCCGTCCCGGTTTTTGGATTGCGCGTTGCGGCGCGGTATGCGGGGCGGCGCGAGAAAAGGCAAGGGGGACGCGCGTCCCCCTCGTCTTCATGCTGCGATCGTCGCGCGCGGCCTTTGCGCTAGAGGCTCTTCAAATATTCGAGAAGCGCTTTCTTGTCGGGATCTGAAAGCGACGTCCCGAAGTCATGGCCGCAGCGGCTGTTGCCGGAATCGCGTCAATGTCATAGGCGGGGCCGACCTTGAAAGACGCCGGACGGTCGGCAGGCTTTTTCAGGAGATCGGCGAGGGTCGGCACCGATCCGTTGTGCAGATAAGGCGCCGCCGCCCAGATGCCGCGCATCACCCGCGCTTCAAAGGCCGCGCCCGGCTGCGCGCTCGGTTTCTTATAGAGATTTTGCAGGTCCGCCGAGAACTTGGCGGTAATGATACTGGCGGCCGTCTCCGTCCTGGCTTGTCGCGACTCGGGGATGCACTCTTCAACGATCGGCTTGAACACGTCGACGCCGAAATGGAGCGGCGCTTCGAGGATCGATCCAATCACCGAGAGGCCGAGAATGCTGATGATCTTGTCTTTCGGTTTTAGCGGCGTGTCGATCCCGGGGACAAAGGGGATCGCTGCGCCATTGAGCACGCCGGTGTCCGCCTCGCGTCCGAGCACGTTGTATTCGCGAACGTCCGTTCCGACATCCTGAAGCGGCGTTTTCCACGTGTTGAGATTGCAAAGACGGGGCGTTCCTTTCGCGACTTCGTGACAACCTGTCGCGCAGCCGCCCTGCTTGGGATCGCGATTGAAAATTTCTTCGCCTTGCGCGACGAGTTTTGGATCGAGACTCCACGGCCATTTCGGCGGGCCGATCTGCTGGATCAAATTTTCAAGACGCATGAGGCCCGGATAATTCAGCGAGGAATCATTGAGGAAGTTGATGAGTTTGGGGAGCCGGGAAGAATTGAATTTGACGAGTTGCGGCAATGCGAGCGTAAGAGGCGTCGGACGGTAGATGCCGAAAACCCCGTAGACTTCGCCGACGTTCCTCGCCAGACCAAGAATGTCGTCGCCGTTGCGGGCGAATCCCGGCCACTGCGTCATATCCTGAATGGGCGCGTTCCACAGGAACGGGTAACGCACCGGCGCGTCGGCCAGTGCGATGTTCTGCTCGATGATCCGCGACGATGTCGTTCCGATGTCCAGTCCGGCGACTCGGTTGAAGATCATCGATACGGCGTCGGCGCGCGCGACGCCCCAGCCAGGCTTGGGGAGCGATTTGCGCATCAGCACGTCGTAGGGCTGGAACCAGACCTCGACCTCCTTTCGCAGTTTTCTGAGCGCGCGTTCGTTGGGGTCGCCGCCAAGCGCCTCTTTGGCGAATTCGTCGAAGGCGACCTCGTCGGCGAGAATTTTTTGGAAGGCCGTGTCGATGTCGGCGAGAAGGCTTTGGAAGTCGCTGAGCGCCGGCCCCCCATCGATCCGCCACGAGACGCCGTTGACGTCGATCTGACGCGTATGGCAGGCGGAACATGTCATGCTGAAGAATTGCGCCCCCTGTTCGGAGGCGGCGAGAAAGCCCACCGGCAGTCCGGGAGTCGGGCTGTTCGGATTGGGCAGATAGCCGTAGCGCTTCAGCCCATCCTCGAGGAAATGTTTGCCGTCAGAATGTCTCAGAGCCTTGAACCAGTCGAGCGGCATGATTCGCGCGCCCTGGTCGAGACTGTAGAAGTCGTCGCGGTCCGCCGGCGCCCAATGGGCGCCTTGATCGGCGTATTTCACTTCGGCTGAGGCAGGATGAGTTGCGGCGAGTGCGAGCAGCGCAGCGGCGGCAATGTGCGCACGCAATGGCGTGCGCAGTGCTTTGTTTGCAATCATGGCTCCCCCAAAACAATAGAATATGCGATGAAATTAGAGCATAGGCGCGCGTGATCTGTGCGCTATGCACGCGCCGACATGGCATGAAAATGAAGAAAACTCCTTCCGCTTCTCGTCTTGGCTTCCTGATTGGAGCGCTGTTGTCGATGCTCGCGACAGGCGCGCCGCTTCGCGCTGAAACCGCGACGCCCGAATCGCCGCCTGCGTCCGCGCAGCCGGCGCCGACGCCCGTAGCGCCGCCGGCGCCCGCGGCGCCGTCCGAAGCTGCGCCCGTGACGTCTGCGCCCGTGACATCTGCGCCGCCGGTCAGCGCCGCGCCCGCCGCGCCGCAAGCGACAAATCCAGCGCCCGCTCAGACCGCGGTGAAAAAGCCAAAGCCGAAGCCCGCGCCGCCGCGCGAGACGGCGCTATCCGACGATCCGACGCCCGCCTTGCAGCCCCAGACATTTTTCACCACCTCGAAAGCGGCGGATCGCTATCGGCAGATCGTCGATCGCGGCGGATGGCCGAGAGTGGGCGTCGCGCTTCGGCCTGGCGCGAAGGGAGCCGCGGTGTCGACGCTGCGCCGACGCCTCGCGGCCGAAGACGACAGCATCGTCGACACGGCCAAGGAGAAATGGGACGCCGATCTCACCGCGGCGGTGAAGCGCTTTCAGTATCGCCTGGGGCTGAAACAGACGGGCGTCGTCGCCGGCGCGACGCTACGCGAACTCGACGTGCCGGCCGAGACCCGATTCCATCAGCTCGAGTCCACCGCACAACGGCTCACCGCGTTCGATTTCGCCTTTGGTCCGCGCTACATCGTCGTCAATATTCCGTCGACGGCGGTCGATGCGGTGGAAGACGATCGCGTGGTGCGCCGCTACGCCGCGATCGTCGGCGATCCCGAGCACCATTCGCCGGAGCTGCAGGCGAAGGTCGTCGCGGTCAACATCAATCCGACATGGACGGTTCCGGTCTCGATCATCAAGAACGAGATCGCGCCGAAGATGCTGAAGGACCCGACCTATCTGCAGCGCTCGCATATTCGCGTGCTGAATGCGCAACGCGAGGAGGTCGATCCGCGCTCGATCAACTGGGCGAGCGAGCGCGCCGCCCAATACACGCTGCGGCAGGATTCGGGCGCGGACAATTCGCTGGGCTCGATCCGCATTTCGATGCCCAATTCCCATTCCGTCTACATGCATGACACGCCCTCGCGAAATCTCTTCGCCAATGACTATCGCTTTCTGTCGCATGGCTGCGTGCGCGTGCAGGGCGTCGTCGATCTCGCGGCCTGGCTGCTCGACGGCGAATCCGGCCCGCAGATGAGCAAGGATGACATCAACGCAAAAATCGCGTCGGGCGAACGTGAGGAGGTGCGGCTGACGCAGCATGTGCCGGTGGCGTGGGTCTATATGACCGGCTGGGCGTCGGCCGACGGCCTCGTGCATTTTCGCGACGACGTCTATCATCTCGACGAAATCAGCGGCATCGCCGAGCAGTAGGCCTCGTAGGTTTGCATGGCCGGGATGTCATTCCCGGCGGACCTAAGTTCGACCGGGAATCCAGGGCAATATTCAAGTTCTGGATTCCCGATCACGCGCTTTGCGCGTGTCGGGAATGGCGCCCGAACGTATCGTCCGTATGAGCGCTACAGCGTCACACGGTAGCGAACGAAACTGTCGGCTTCAACGAATGAATCATAGAGGCGCCGCGCGCGTTCATTGTCCGCTTGCGTGTGCCAATAGAGGCGCGCCCATCCGCGCGCGCGTCCAAGATCAATGAGGTCTTGAATGAGCGCGCGCCCCACGCCCGCGCCCCGAAGCGTAGGATCGACGAACAGGTCTTCGAGATAACACGAAGGGGAGGAGGTCCAACTGCTCTCATGCAGCACGGAAACCGAAAAGCCGGCGATGCATCCCTCCCTTTCAGCAATCCGGCCGATCATGGCCGAGGTTGGGTCGAGGAGGCGGCGTAACGTATATTCGGTCACTTCCACCGGCACAGAGGTTTCGTAGAAATCATTATAGCCGGCCCAGAGCCTGCGCCAATCTTGCGTGTCGGCTTCTCGGAAGTCCCGCACGAGCGTCATTCGTCTTGCGCTCTGGCGCTTTCGTGCCAACCGCGCAGCAGGACATAGGACAGCGCCGCGAGCGCGCCGTAGATCGCGAGCCCGCTCAGTGAGATGAGCGCCAGCGCCGCGAACATGCGCGGAATGTCGAGACGGAATCCCGCCTCGACGATGCGATAGGCGAGGCCGGTTCCCTGACCCGATGCGCCCGCGGCGAGCTCCGCGACGATGGCGCCGATGAGCGCCAGTCCGCCGCCGATGCGCAAACCGGCGAGGAATTGCGGCAGCGCCGAGGGCAGCCGCAGATAAATCAGCTTCTGCCATGGCGAGGCGCGATAGAGATCGAACAGATCGCGCAAGCCGAAGTCGACGGAGGCGAGTCCGAGCGACGTATTCGAAAGAATCGGAAAAAAGGCGACGAGAAAGGCGCAGACCAGCACCGCATTGCCGGGCTGCAAATAAACCAGCAGCAAAGGCGCGATGGCGATGATCGGCGTCACCTGCAAGGTGATGGCGAAGGGCAGCAGCGCGCGCTCCAGCCATTTCGACTGGGCGATGAGCAGCGCCAGCGCCACGCCGCAGAAGGTGGCGATAACAAGCGCCTCGAAGGTGACGCCGAGCGTCACCAATAGCGACGAGAACAGGAGTTGACGGTCCTCGATCAGCTTGGCGAGGATGACGCTCGGCGCCGGGAGAATATAGGGCGGAATGTTTTTCCAACGCACGAGCGCTTCCCATAGCGCGAGCGCTAAGAAAAGAACCGCGAGCGGCACGCCGATGTCGCGCCAGGGGATCGCACGTCGCGTCCAGATCACGGCGTCGCCTCTTCGATTGAGACGCGAAGCGCCTGCGACGCCCGGCGACACATGTCGGCGAAGGTCTTGCTCGACCGATAGTCGTCGTCGCGTGGGATCGCCGGGTCGATCTCGATCTCGTCGATGAGTCTGCCGGCGCGCCGCGACATCACCACGATGCGCGTCGAGAGATAGGCGGCTTCGAACACCGAATGAGTGACGAAGACGATCGTCGCGCCGAACCGGCGTTTGAGCGCGAGCAGATCATCATTGAGCTTGAAGCGCGTCACCTCGTCGAGGGCGGCGAAAGGTTCGTCCATCATCATCAGCGTGGGCCGCGTCACCAGGGCGCGGGCGATGGCGCAGCGCATTCGCATCCCGCCGGAGAGTTCTCGCGGCAGCGCCCTCGAAAAGTTGAGGAGGCCGACATGCGCGAGCGCCTCTTCGATGCGCGGCGACGCCGCTTCACGCGGAACGCCCTTGAGCCGCAGCGGCAGGAAGACATTGTCGAAGACGCTCGCCCAGGGCAGCAGCGTCGCATCCTGGAACACGACGCCGATGTTGTTCTTCACTTGAGGCGCGCTCCAGTTGATCACGCCGGCCGTCGGGCTCGCGAGCCCTGCGATGAGCCGCAGCACCGTCGACTTGCCGCAGCCCGAAGGACCGAGCAGCGTCAGGATCTCGCCTTCGCGCACGTCGAGATCATAGTTGGCGAGGGCGACGAGCCCGTTCGGGAAAGTCTTGCCGACCTCGCGCAACGAAACGAGCGCGGGCGCCGTCACTTGCACATCCGCGATGTCACGCGCGCTCATGTCGGATCCCTGGCGTCATTATGGCCGCAGCTCCATGCCGACCTTCTTGCCGATGAAACGCAGCGTGTAGCCGCGCCTGTAATCGATGTCGGCGGGAACCACGCCGGCCTTCGCCATCTTGTCGAAAAAGCTCTTCATCCGCGCGTCGGTGATCACGCCGACGCCATAGGTCAGCGCGTCGCCGGAATCGACGATCCCACGCTCCTTCATTTTGGCGAGGGAATAGGCGATCTGGCCGTCGGTCATCTCCGGATTGTCGCGCTTGATCATCGCATTGGCTTGAGCGTTGTCGCCGTAGAGATAATTGTACCAGCCGACAATCGAAGCGTCGACGAAGCGCTGCACGAGGTCGGGAGTCTTGGCGATCGTGTCGGCGCGCGTCTCGATCGTCGTCGAATAGCCGTCATAGCCGTAGTCGTGCAAAAGAAAGACGTTGGGCGTGAAACCGCCTGCGCGTTCGATCGCGAAGGGCTCCGAGGTGAGAATCCCCTCCTGAATCGACGTCTTGTCGGCGAGGAAAGGCGCCGAGTTGAAATTATAGGGCTTGGCGTTTTGGTCTTTGAACCCATAGTCCTGCTTCAGCCATTGCCAGACGGAAGCGCGCATGTCGCTGGCGATGAAGGCCGTCGCCTTCGGCAGAGCTTCGAAACGATCGAGGCCGACGCCGGGATGCGACATGAAAATCACCGGGTCGACCTGAAACATGCTCGCGACGGTGACGACGGGCACGTTCTGCTGCACCGATTCGAACATCTGAATGGTGTTTGCACCCATCGCGAAGTCGACCCGGCCCGCGGCGAGCAGCAGCCGCGCGTTGAGCTGCGGGCCGCCCTGCAGAATGTTTACGTCGAGGCCGTAGCGCGCGTACGTGCCGTCGGCGACGGCCTGATAGAAGCCGCCGTGTTCGGCTTGCGCCCGCCAATTGGTGGCGAAGCGCACCTTGTCGAGCGCGAGGGCAGGCGCCGCGATGAGGAGAGCGATGAGCAAGGCGACGATGCGCATGGTGCGGCTCCGGCGGGTTGATTGAGTGTCATTCCCGACGCTTCGCTGGGGCGAAGCGATCGGGAATCCAGAGCAAGCCTGGCGTTTTGAAGAAGCCTGGATTCCCGATCAGGCCTTCGGCCTGTCGGGAATGACAGTACTGTAAATGCGCCGATTTGCGATGTATGACCAAGCGCTCCTTCGTAACGCGGCGATCATACATGAACGCGCGCGCGCCCTAAATCCCGCTCGACTTCGACGAGAAATTGAAGCCTTCGACGAGCATCGCCGGCGCCGCCGGCGCGCCGCCTTCGCCCGCCGCGCGCCAGGTCCGACGCGTTGGACCGAGCGCTTTGATGTTGCTGAACAGCTCGCCCAATCGCTGATTGAAGCGCATGTTGCGCATGGGCGCGACGATACGGCCGTTTTCGATAAGGAAATTGCCGTCGCGCGTGAGGCCGGTCAGCAGCAGGCTCTGCCGGTCGACGATGTTGGTGTACCAAAGTCTCGTCACCAGAACGCCGCGCCGCACCGAGCGGACCATGTCGTCCAGCGAAACGTCGCCGCCCGACATCACGAAATTCTGCGCAAAGGGAATCGGTTCGGATTCGGTCTTTTGCGCCCAGGCGCGTGAACGATAGAGCGTCGTCACGACGCCGTTCTCAACAAAGGCGCGGGCGCGATGCGGCACGCCCTCGAAGCCGAAGGCCGCCTCCGGCGCCAGCGGGTCGGCCGGATCGACGCGGATCGTGAGCTGTTCGTCAAAGACCTTCTCGCCCAAACGCGCTCCGCCGCCAGAACGCGCGAAGAAGCTTCTCCCCTCGTCGGCGGCGCGCGCCTCCATCGTTCTGATGAGCCAAAAAGCGAGCTCGGTCGTCGCTTCCGGCTCGAGAACGACGGTATAGGCGCCGGGTTCGAGATCAACCGGCGTCGCGTTATGGGCGCCCTTGGCGCAGGCGACGCGCGCGATTCGCTCCGCATCGAGTCGATCCGCGAAGAATTGATGCGCCCCTGCCCAGCCCGACCAAGCATCGGCGCGGTTGCGCGCGGTGGCGGAAAGATCGATTTCGCTGCGCCGCTCATAGGCGAAAAGGCCGGCGCTCGTCGCATATGCGTTGAATCGCCTCGCCGTCGTCGCGCAGCCGAAGGTGTCGACGCCAACGCGCGCGCCTTCCTCGATGACGCGCGCGGCCGCGTCGGCGAGCGCGTCGAGGCGCAGATGGGCGGTCGCGTCGTCATAGCGGTCGGAGAAGCCGTAATTCTGCGGGCCGAGCGGCGCGACATAGTCCGGGTCGACGGGCAATAGGCGCGCGATTTCTTCCGAGCGCGCCACGGCGGCGGCCACAGCCTTGTCGTCAAAGCGCGAGGTGCTGCAGGAGCCGATGCGCCCGCCGATATGCGATGAGATTCGCAGATTGGCTTCCGCGGTCGCAAGATTGGTCGTCGCGCCGGCGCGCGCGAAGCGCAGACTCTGGTCCAAGCCGCCGTGAATCTGCACCGTGCAGGCATCGGCTTTGGAGCGCGCGAGAACTTTGTCGGCGATCGACTTTGCGTCGTCTGAAGAAAGAAACATGCTCTATGCGTCGTCGCTCGTGTTCAGCACGCGCACATTGCGAAAGAGCGCCGGCGGGCTGCCGTGCGAGACCGGCGCCAGCTGCACCGGTTCGGCCTTGCCGCAGGTGAAGGTGCCGTCGAGATGATAGGCGCTCGCATCGCACAGGCCCGAGAGAGAATTCCAGAATTGCGTTGTGCGGCCCTGATAGGCGCCGTCGCGCAGCAGATCGCCGAGCTTGCCGTTCTTGATCTCATAGAAGAGCTGTCCGCCGAACTGGAAGTTATCGCGCTGCTGATCGATGCTCCAGCTGCCTGCGCCGACGACATAAATGCCGTTCTCGACAGTGCTGATGAGATCGCTGAAGGAGCATTTCTGAGGATTGGGCTTGAGCGAGATGTTCGGCATGCGCTGAATGGGAAACGTCGTCGGGCTGTCCGCATAGGCGCAGCCGTTCGAATGCGACAGGCCGATGAGATGCGCCTGTCCAAGCGCCATCTGGAAATTCCTGAACACGCCTTTTTCGACGATGGCGAAGTCGGCGGCTTCCGCGGGGGCGCCGTCGTCGTCGAAGCCGATCGTGGCGAGCGCGCCGGGCTGCGCGCGATCGGCGACGATCGTCATCAATTCGGAGCCGAACCGCAGTTCGTTGAGCATATGCGGTTTGACGAAGCTCGTTCCGGCAAAATTCGCCTCCCACCCCAGCACGCGGTCGAGCTCGGTCGAATGGCCGACCGTCTCGTGAATGGTGAGCCACAGATTTGTCGGGTCGATCACGACGTCGTAGTCGCCCGGCGTCACTGGCTTGGCGCCAAGCTTCGCGCGCGCCTCCTCGCCGGCCCGCGCCGCTTCCTCGATCAGGCCGGCGCCGACGATATAATCCCAGCCGGCGCCGCGCGCCGGCGCCAGGCAGTCGCGCGTCGCGAAACGGCCGCTGGCGCGGTCGATGGCGGTCGCCTGAAAGTTCGGCGCGACGCGCGTGCGCGTCTGATGAATGCGGCTGCCAAGACTATTGGCGAAGAATCGCTCTTCGCAGGTCGCCGAAAGCGAGGCTGAACAAAAATCCGCGCCGTGATCGCGCGCGCTGGCGATGATCGACAGCAGCAGGTCGGCCTTCTCGCCCGCGGGCACTTCGAAGGGATCGACGCCCATGGGCATGATCCATTCGGCTTCATGCACGGGCAGCCGCTCAAGCGCGATCGGCTGAGTTTGTATCCGCTTCACCGCGCGGGCGTTCTCCAGCGCGCGCTCGACGCCATCGCGCAGGCTCTGCGGGTCGAGCCGCCGCGCGCCATAAAATCCCCAGCAGCCGTCGAGCAGCACGCGCACGCCGAAGCCTTGCGACGCACGCTCGTCGAAACTTTCCAAGCGGTCGTCCTTGGCGAAGGCGTATTCGCGCCGGGTTTCGCCGATCCTGACGTCGGCGTAGCTGGCGCCATTTTGCCTTGCGCCAGTAAGCGCGATATCGGCGAGATCGTAGAGCAGCGCACGATCCAGCGCGAAGGCGCTGCGGCCCCTCGGGCACGAGGTTTCGATCGTCGAAGGCGGGGCGGCGGGCGCCATTGGTCGCTCCAAAATTCGCTCATATGTTGGTCGTTTCGGCGGTGATTGGCAATCGCCGCGTTACGGTAGCGCTTCGCCGTCCCATCCACATGCCGCGAGCGCCTCGCGCATATGCGCGGGCGGCGCAGCGACAGCTTCCACGGGCGGCTTGCCGTCCTGCATCGGCACGCTCACCGCGCGCGCATGAAGATGTAGCGGGGCTGAGTCCTCTCTTCGACCTGAGCCGTAGATGGGATCGCCGAGAATCGGCCATCCCATCGCCTGGGCATGCACGCGGATCTGATGCGTGCGGCCGGTGTGCGGCGTGAATTCGATGAACGTCAGCGCGTTATCCGGACTTGCGCCAAGCACGCGCCAGGAGGTGCGGGCGGGCAGACCCAGCGGGTCCGGCCGCATCCACCAGCCGCGCGTCGCGTCGAGCCGTCCGAGCGGGAGGTCGATTTCCCCTTCTTGGCCCGCCGGGGCGCCTTCGACCACCGCCCAGTAAGTCTTGCCGATGCGGCCGGACTTGAACAGCCCGCCGAGCCGCTCGAGAGCCTTGCGGTGGCGCCCAAGAACAAGGCAGCCAGACGTGTCCTTGTCCAGTCGGTGGGCCAGCGCCGGCGGCCGCGGCAGGCCAAAGCGCAGCTGGTCGAAGGCGTCTTCGAGACACGGGCCGCCCTTCGGCCCGCGATGGACGGCGACGCCCGCGGGCTTGTCGACGATCAGCATGAGCCCGTCGCGGTGGAGCAGGCGAGAAAGGAGGTCCATGGCGGGCTTATAGCAGCGCCGCGCGCAAGACGGCGCTATTTCACGGCCGGCGCGGCTTTCCTGAGTGAATCCGCGCCGCCCATGAACTCTCCGTCGTAACAACAGATCAACATCGCATGCTTGACGGCGATGTAGAGAGTAGGCGGCTTGAGTTCCGTTCGTTGACCGGCGTTATGGAGATGATTTCGACGTCGCCGACGTCGGCGAAATACTCGACGAGTTTTCCCGTATATTCGACATAGGCCGATGCGCCGACGTGCTGGTTGACGCCGTTCATGAGGACGACCTTGTCGGGGGGGCCAAACAAGCCGACATGGACGGCGAATGGCTGCTATTGAGCGATCCGGCGACGTTGAAAACTTTTCTTTACGAGGAACAATGGCGATCATATCTGCGACCCCGAAGCTGCGCGTCACAATCGAATTCGGCGTTGCGCGCCTCTACATCGAAAATCCCGCCAAGCGGAACGCGTTCGACTTCGAGATGTGGCGCGCGCTGCCGTCGCTGCTGCGCGCCGTCGACGCCGCGGAGGACGCGCGCATCCTCGTCATCAGCGGGGCGCCGGGTCTGCCGTTTTGTTCTGGCGCCGACATCAGCGAATTCTCCAACCTGCGCGCGACAAGCGAAGGCGGGCGCATCTATGAGAACGCCAATGTCGAGGCCTTCGACTCGATTTCGAATCTCTCCAAGCCGACGATCGCGGCCGTGTCGGGCTTCTGCATGGGCGGCGGATTCGGAATCGCCGCGGCTTGCGATCTGCGCATCGCCGACGGGCAAGCGACGTTCGCGATTCCGGCGGCGAAGCTCGGCGTCGGCTATCCGCCCTCGGCGATGGCCTATGTCGTCGCCGCGGTCGGCCCGCAACTCGCGTTCGATCTCTTTTACACGGCGCGCCGCCTGACTGCTGATGAAGCCAAGGAGCGCGGCTTCGTCAGCCGCCTCTTCGCCACCGAGAGTTTTGAAGGCGCCGTGCATGCGCTCGCCGAAACCATCGCCGCTGGCGCGCCTCTGACACTGCGCGCCGCCAAGGCGGCGATCCGCGCCGCCGCGCGCCTGCCCGGCGCGTCGTCGCATGCGCAGTGCGAAGCGCTGACGAGCGCCTGTTTCGACAGCGCGGATTACATGGAAGGGCGCGCCGCGTTCCTCGAGAAGCGCGAGCCGAACTTTTCCGGGCGCTGACGTTACTCGCAGCCGTGGCGCGCGCCGTCGCGATGGGGCCGTCGCCAGCGTAAACGCGCGCTCTGCTTATGCCAGGGCTTCGAACTCGGGTTAATTCAGCTCGCTTTCAGCCGTCATGCCCGGCCTTGCGCCGGGCATCCACGCCGGGACATCGCGAAACGCATCGCGCGGAGACGGCGCGTGGATGGCCGCGACAAGCGTGGCCATGACGCGGTGAGATGACGCCTTATTAACCTGGATTCGGAGCCTTGGTTGCTTATGCGGGTCGGCTTGACGGCGTAGGCAGAGCGGTTACAGTTTCGGAGACTATATGCCATGCCTGCCCCGTTTAGCGGCGGAATCGCGGGAAGGTTTGCTTGAGGCTTTTCAACAAGCGTTTGTGCAAATCATCGTCTGCCGCCGGGGCTCGGCAGCGCCTCGGCGCGCTTCTGTTTTCCCCGATGCTGGTCGGCAGCGCGGCGCTAGCCGGAGCGGGGGAAAACTACAGAGGTCACGATCCCGACTCCTACGAGTGCAGTTCGGATTACAATATCCTCAACCGTCGCGCTGCGGTGCGTTCCGGCGGCGCGTCGTTGGTTGAACTAGAAGGATCGGTCCAGACAATGGCGGAGCAGCGCGAAAAGCTAACTGACAAAGACATTATTGAAGCTGTGACCGGCGCCTCCCTGATGGCGACAGTGATAAGCGGATAGGCTGAGGTTTAGAATGTTCGAAACGCTGCATGAAAAAATATTCGGACTTATATTTATTGTAACTCTCATCATTAGCGTAACAACTATCTTCTATTCATCAGATAGAACGAAGTATTAACTAGATGCGCCTACAGTTTTAGGGGGCGCGGCCATTATTACTTTATTTCTTACGCCATTTCTAATGCTAATTTCCACAATCATTAAGGTTTTATCTAATTATGTTTCAGATGGTAATCAAATCGAAGTCAATAAACAGTATATATTTGGATTTTCTGCGCAACAATATGAAGTTTTTTGTAATGAATATGGCGCATTTTGCGACAATGATTCTGTATTTCATCAATTGGACATTCTGGCGCTGGCGGCGTGCATTATCGCGGGCCTCAGGATTGCGCTTTCTATAGGATTGGGGTTGCTTGGACGCCCGTCAAGCCTCGAGCATGTCAAGGCGATGGAGCGTTCCGGCAAGGGTCCGCTAGGTTATGCCCTTTTTATTATTTTACCTATAGGGGGTTTTTGGCTGGTCTCCTATCCCGGAGCATATAAAAGCGCCTTGCTTATAAAAAAATTACTGGAGCGCTATCCGATTGTGATGCTCATTATCGTCGCAGTTGCATTTGTGTTCTCCGTGCAGATTCTTACAGAATTGATACTGACATATATTTGTTTGGCCGTTTTAAAAGCGCGGCGGATGTGAAATGTTCAGCAAAACTGAAAGGCGAGTGTACAAATTTGTGATGAACATGGCGGCGATTCTGGCGGCGCTGCCGGTTGTCGTATTATTTCTTCTCACCGGACTCAGGGAAGTTTTGCCGCCGCGTGACGACGGCGAAGACGTCACTGAGCTCATACTTTCCGCGCCTCGTCAAAATCAGCTCTTGAATCTGAACCAGCTGTTTTCGGCGGACACGATCTGCATTGTGCCGCCGGAGGCCAATATCAACGAATATATTCGGCGGGCGCTGCCCGAAAAGCAGATCTCAGTTCCGGGCGATGATGACGATTACGAGGACAATGTGGCGCGCTGGCGCATTGTCGCGAGCTGGGACGCCACGCCGCTCGTGAAAGTTTTCGACGTATGGTCTACGACGACGTCAGAGAGAAAATATCCTTTAGAACTTTCTGATAAAGATAGAGATGCGCTAGGCGCCATCTGTTCCAGGCTACTACGATTGAAAATCGAACCGATTAACGGACAGGCGACAGCGACCGTGCAGTAAACGTCTGCAGACCGCCGGTTAGCAGCAGCCCCCGGCTGGCGTATCACCTGTCGGCGCTCGCCTCGACCTCGAGGCTTTCCAAGATCTCGCTCGGCTTTCGCGCCAGCACGTCGATCGCGTTGACGCCCTTTGGCGCGGCGAAACGCAGATGCAGGCGCTTCGGCTTCTCGATATAGGCCGAAACCGCGTCGGCGATTCGATTGGCGTTCGCGCCGCCGCCGCCGAGCGCCGTAATCGCGGTCGCGGCGGCCTTGGCGTAGTCCGCGCGCGCTTTGTCGACGGATGTTTTCTGCTCCTTGGCTTCGAGCGCGAGCACGCGATCGACGAGGCCGTCGCCTTCGAGCGTCAGATCGATCGATTTGACCGATGTTGTGAGCATGGCGGCGCGCGAAATGAGGGGCGAGGGTGAGAACGCCGCGTTCGACACATTGCCGAGGAGCGCCGAAAAATGCGCGACGCCCATGTTCTCCGCGTCGATCGCGACCGGCTCCAGCGCCGCTTCGGATGTTTTCTCGCGCCACTCTCCAGCCGCGACGCCGGAGAGCGCGAGTTCGCGATAGCCGAGCGCCAGGAAATGCGCCGTCGTCTGGGTTTCGCCGCGCGCCGCAAGATCGACAATGAAATTGTCGACGCGGCCAGAGAATTTCGTCGGCGTCGATGCAAGAAAATTGTCGAATGTCGCGCTGGCGTTCTCGACGCTGAATTTCATGCGCGACGGTTCGCTGGTCTTGGAGTCGGGAATATCGGCGGCGACGCCGCGCGCCTCTATGCGCGCCAGCTTGGGATAGGCGGCGCCCTCTAAAACCGGAGCCAGTTGCACTTCATTCAGCGCAAATCGCTTGACCGACAGATGGCCGCCGTCAGACGCGGCGAGCGAGAAATCGTCGAAAAACACTTCGCCGGCGCCGGCGCCCGCGACTTTGCGCAATCCGGCGCGCGCGATCTTCGCCGTGAACGGCTTCCCTGCGGGTTCGCCCTTGCCGATGGCGACGACGTCATCAACCTCGATCGCCACCGCCTCGAAGGATTGAAGCGCATCGAGCACATCGCGCATCAGCGCGGGATTCTCTTCGGGCTTCGCCGGATCGAGCTTCTCGAATCGCTCAATGAGTTTGCCGGCGGGGGTCCGCAGCGCGCGGCCGCGCACGCCCTCGATCTTCAGGCGGCCCGTCGTCAGAATGAGATTGGCGCTTGCATCTTCGAGGCGCGACGATTCGACGATTTCCTCATCGATCAATGGCTTCAGAGGCGCGTTGGCCTCGCTGCGCGCGGAGAGCGCCAGACGCGCGAGTTCGGCGAGATCGACGCCCTTGGCGACAGAGGCGCCCCAGGAGACGCGCTGAACGCCGCCCTTCGCGGATTCGATCGTTTCCTCGCCGCCGTCGCCGCGCATGGTCGCCGCGCGTCCGGAAACGACATTCTCGAAAAGCAGCTTGCGATACGCGGCGCGTTCAATGTTCGACTCATTGCGGCTTTCGCTCGACATGGAAGGCACGGCGATTCGCCGCGCCGAAATGCGCGCGAGACGCGCCGCGACATTTCCGTCGCCGCTCAAAAACAGCGTGGCCAATTCCGTCAGCGGCAGACTCGCGCCTTCGATTTCGATGTGCGGGATACGATAGGTCGTCGCGCCAAGCGTGATGACGAGATTGTCGAGCGTCAGCGGCTTTTCGCCGGCTCCCGGCGAAGGCGCGGCGAAGCCAACGAGCGAAAGCGACATCACGACACGGATGGCGAGGGATCTGCACATCAGGGAAACCTTGGGAAGAAGAAGGGGAGAGCTTGCACGCCGCGCCTTTCGGGGTAAAGAGGCGCGTAGTTTCGTCGCAGCCGGCGTTTCGCGGGGGGCGGCGCGTGGCGGCGCGGCGGCGCCGTGATAGAGAGGCCGCATGCGTCGACTCCTGCTCCTGCGCCATGGCAAGGCCGACCGGCATTCGGCCGGCGGCGACCGCCAACGTCCGCTCACCCGTCGAGGGATGGAGGATGCGCGGCGCATGGGCGAGTATCTGCGAGACGCCGACATCGCGCCGGGCCTCGCCGTCGCCTCCGATGCGCGTCGCGCCAAGCAGACCCTCGACCAGGTGCTGGAAGCGTTCCCAGGCCATGTCACGCATCTGATCGAGAATACGATTTATCTTGCGACCGTCGACCATCTGGTCGAGATTTTGCGGCAGACGCCTGACAGGGTCGCGACGCTGCTCGCCGTCGGTCACAATCCGGGCTTCGCCGAACTCGCCTCCTGGCTCGCCGGTTCGGGCGAGGCGGAAGACTTGGCGCTGATGCGCTCAAAATTCCCAACGGCGGCGCTGGCGATGCTCGACTTCGAGACCGATCATTGGGCGGACGTCGGCAGGGGCGGGGCGCGACTTGCGCGCTTCGTCACGCCGGGCATTCTACATGGCGAGGCGACGGAAGACCCCGACTAGAGCGCGCTGCGAAAAAGTGGGAACCGGTTTTTCGCGTTGAGCGCGCTCTAAACTTTTGGGATCGATCACGTTATCTGCATTTGGGCGATTCCGCCCAAATGCAGCGTGATCTAGCGCAGTTCGCAAACCCCAAGGCGGCCATGCTGATCGAAGCGCTCCTGACGATGCTGGCCGTAGCTGCGCCCCACAAGGCGCCGGCGGCGATGGTCGCGCCCTCGTCGATATTCGCGGCGACGCCAAGCCCCGCCTATCAGCCTCAAGCGCGCGCCGTGGACAATTGGCGCTTCGAAAGCGCGCTGGCGCTGGAGATGGCGCCTGTCGCCGCGATCCGCCGGGCGTTCGGCGCCGAAGCGGGCGAACCGGCCCGCTGCGTCAAGCTCAACAATTACTGGTGCATCAAGAGCGCGGGGTGGAACGGCGAGATCGCCGCCGACGCCGACGGCCATGTCGCCTTCGCTTCGGCGGAGGAGGGCGCCGCCGTCGCGGCGCTGCTGCTGCGCCGATACTACGTCAACTATGGGCGGCGCACGGCGCGCGCCATCGTCGAGCGCTGGGCGCCGGCGCAATGTTCGCTCGTGTTCGCGCCCGCCGCTCCACGGCGTCCGCCGCCCGCCGTAAGTCCCGATTCCAGTTCGGCGAAACCGCGCGCCCTGGCGCGCATGCCGCCGCAGCGCGTCGCCCCCATGGGGATCGCGCCGCGCGGCATTCAGAACACGCTTCGCGCGCGCTGGCTGGCGGCGCATGGGCGCGGCGGGGTCAATCTGAAGACGGCGCGGCGACCGCTCGCAAAACCCGTCGACCTGATGCCGGCGCCCTCGATCATGGCCGGCGTCTCCGAGCTTCCCGCGCGGCGGGAAAAGCTCGCCGAGCTGATCGAACCGTCGCCCCGGACGATTGTCGCCGACCTGTCGCCGTCGCCCGCGCCGCGGTCGCCGCCGGCTGGCGTTTCGAATTGCGCCGGGGAGCTTGCGCGGATCGCCACTTACGCAGCCACCATAGCCCAGGGCGTCGTCGGCGGCGCCAACGAGGATCTGGCGCTATTCACCGCCGCCGGCGCGCCGACCGAAAATCTGGCCAAGGTGATGGCGAATATGGCGGCGGTCGAGATAGGGCCGGCGCGGCCGCGCGACGCGCTGATCCGGATCGCCGTGGCGCAACTGCGCCAGCTGCTGGAGGGGTCCGCGAAGCCGGCAGGCGATGCGACGCCGACGGCTGCGGCGGCGCAGCCGCCGCCCGCGCATGCGGGTCGGTGATTTTAGTTTTTAGGAGCGCGCCATCAGCTCGAGCGCCAGCCCGTAGACCTTCGTGCGGGCGGGTTCGGGCAGGGTTTTCAGCACTTCAAAATAGGCTTGCCCGGCGCCGCACATGCGGGCGTCTTCGAGCGGCGGCGTGGGCATCTTGCCATCGAGCAGCGCGTCGATCTCGACCTTGCCCAGACCCCGCGCGGCGAGCGCATTCTCCAACAGGCGGAAATCCGCCTCCGTCGGCGCGGTCCGATCGATCTTCTTGGCTTGTCCGCTGACGATGGCCTCTAGTCCCGCAAGCGCCATGTCCGAGACGATCTGGCGGCGGGAGGCGGCGAATCGCTGAAAGTCGAGATTGGTCGCGCCGTAGAGGAAGGCGACGCACATGCGCTTGTCCTCTCGCGCCACCGCCTGCAGCACTTCCAGCTGCTTTTCGAAGACGCGGGCGATCGGCTCAGGCTCGGCCTTCGCCGCCAAGGCGCCGCGCGAGGTGCGGATGCGGCGCACCGCCTCGGAAAGATAATAGTCGACGCTCTGCTCTTCTTTCGTCTGCGCGAGGCGGGCCGCGAAATCATTGATCGCCGCTTCGTAATCGGCCGTGAAGGTCTCGCGAAGTCTTGCGAAGTAGCGCGCATAATCCGGCGTCGAGGCGATCAGCGTCTCGATCTGCTGCCGCGCGCTTCCCTTGTCGACTTGCCCATTGGCGGGCGCCGCGATCCCCGATCCCGCATCGGCCATGCGCGGCGCGGGATTGAGGGCCAGCCAGGTCAGGCCGATGCCGGCTCCGACCGCGACGAGCGCCGCAGCCAGCAGCGCCAGAATTTTCTCCAGATACATCGCCGGCCTTTGCGTCTCTGACGGAAAACGCGGAGCTTAAAGCATCGCGCAGGTGGGCGGAAGCGCGGCGGCGCTCACGCGCGGTTCAACAGGCGATGAAGCCGCGCGGTCTCGGCGCGATGGGCGACGAGCAGGCTGATATGCCGGTTGAGATCATAGCTCCAATGGCCGCGCCGGGCGCGTTCGCCGCGCATCGCGCGCTCGATTTCCTTGAGCGCGGCGCGCGCCGCATCGGGCGATTCGCTGGCGATCGTGTCAGGCGACAGGCGATGGAAACGCGCCAATGCGCGCGTGCGATCATAGGCGTCGAGACCCGCGACGAGGGCGGCGTCGAGCGCCGCGCCAGCTTCTGCGGCGAAGCGGGCGGGGGGGTCGTCTTGCGGGGCGTGAACGGGCCTGTGCGTCATGGATGATCCTCCGTGACGCACAGAATGCTTTCGCATTTATATACTTGACAAAAGTTCGTGATGGGATAGGATCGCAGTCATAGGGAGTCGCCCATATGACCGCCGTGTTCCAAAACCCCATCTTTCAGGACGAAGACAAAGCCCGCGAGGCGCTTGAAGGCGTTCGCTGGCCCAACGGCGCGATCTGCCCTCACTGTGGCAACGCCGATCCTGACCGTATTGCTTTGATCGCTGGCAAGAAGCAGTCGCATCGGCCCGGCCTTCGTTATTGCCTAGAGTGCAAGAAGCAGTTCACCGTCACGGTAGGCACCGTGTTCGAGCGCAGCAAAGTCCCCCTCACAAAGTGGTGGATGGCTGCGCATATGTTCAATTCTGGCAAGAACGGCGTTTCGGCTCACGAAATTCACCGCTCGCTTGGAGTCACCTACAAAACCGCATGGTTCATGATGCATCGCTTGCGCGAGGCTATGAAAGACCTTGCGCCCCCGCCCATGGGCGGGGCAGGCCAGAGCGTGCAAGCCGATGAAACCTACTACGGCAACTCTTCAAAACGCGCCAAGGGCTACAAGAAGGGCCATAGCCACAAGGCTGGCGTCGTCGCCCTTGTCGAACCCAAGGGCCGCGCCCGCGTGTTTCACGTCAAGAGCGCCACGGTCAAAACCGTGCGCGAGATACTGGTTACAAACGCCCATCGCACGTCGGAACTGCATACGGACGAAAGCCGCCTTTACATCAAGATCGGCAGAGAGTTTGCCGCGCATAAGACCGTAGAGCACGGCATGAACCAAAGCGGCTACTACGTCGGCAAGGACGGCCAGACGACGAACGCCGTCGAGAACTTTTTCGGCAACTTCAAGCGTTCAATGAAGGGCACCTACCGCTTTTGCAGCGAACAGCACCTACAGCGTTATTTGAACGAATTTGAGTTTCGCCATAACAACCGCACCGCGCTCGGCGTAAACGACGGGGAACGGACGGCTCTTGCCATGAAGGGTATCGAAGGCAAGCGCCTGACGTATCGACCGGCTCACTAAAATCACCAGCAAGAAGCAGTTCGCTAAGCGCTTTTTGGCTTGGCGGCGCGCCCGCGAGGCTTCCTCGAAGCTGGATCGGGACTCCTAGGCTCTTTTGCGCTAGCTTTGCTAAGCTTCATTTCATCGTGAAGCTTAGGCGGCTGGCGCAGAAGAGCGCGCATTAGGCGTTTTGTTTCGTCTATCGGGTCTCTTGCCATGTCCAAGGTATCTAAATCAGCCCGCTTAAAGATCAAACGGGCCAACAGCCACATTGATACGCTTATCCAACAATCTGCCCCACTCTCCAGAGACCTTTATGAGATTCGGGTCGAAAGGGGCAGAACCCATGTTTTGATGGCTAACCCGGATTGCTTTGATCTCACCTACAGGCCCAAAGAGCCAATCTCTCAGCATTTTGGCGGAATTATCGGGGATGCCGTCAACAACATGCGAGAGTCGTTGGACTATTGGACGACTGCTGTCTTCTCCGCGCGGGGGGAGGACGGGAAGAAGCCCAACTTCCCTTTTGAGGGAGAAGGGAAAGACCTTGAAACCAATCCCCAATATCTTGCGATAAAGAAGACCTTCCCCGACCTTGCAAACTTCATCCTCAAAGAGGTAAAGCCTCGCAAACGAGACAACTTTGATCTCTGGGCGGTGACCAGCCTCTGCAATGGTAACAAACACAACGATTTCTTGCCTGTCGTTTCCTTCACAACAATCAATAATATCAACGCCAAAATTGGGTCGAACACCATCAAGGACTGCTCTGTCGCGTGCAACGCGGACAGCCCACATAAGCTTATCAGAGCCCACATGCCAATCACCATAGAAAACAAGTTCAGCACGTCCGTTGAGATAAAGTTCCCCAAAGGCGCTGTTTTCGAGGACCAGCCTGTTATCCCAACTCTTCTTAATCTCTCTCAGGTCACGACGAAAACACTCGATGCCCTCGACAGGTTCATAGAGCCTTATATTAAGTGAAGCATTCTCACTCACGATGCGCCTCGCTTTTCAGGCGACGCACTCACACACCTGACGCTTTCGGGGAGCCAGCCGCTTTCGCAACGGTCACGAATCTAGGACTTCGCTCCTACTTTTGTCAAGTATATAAATGCGAATGCTTTCCCTCAAACGGATGAGGATAAGTTTTTTATCCTTGAATAGGAATATTTTCCAGCTTAAGCTTGCGCGTCACCTAGCTGGAGAGTTCGATGTTTCTCGATCCGACGCTTATTCCGGGGCTTAGCGCCGCCGCGGCCGCCGCCGCACAGGGCGCGCCCTTCGCCGATCTCTTTTCCCCCCGCCGCTCCCGCGCCTCGGTCGCGCGGGCGCGTCAGCTCGCCGTCTATCTCCACCATGTCGCGCTCGGCGCCAGCGTTTCGGCCTGCGCCAAAGCTTTCGCGCGCGACCGCGCCACCATTCGTCACGCCTGCGCGACGATCGAAGATCTGCGCGACGATCCGTTGTTCGACGCCGGCGCCCGCCGACTCGAAACCGCGTTGGCCGCGCAGCGCGACATGATCTGCGCCCTCCTTTCCCAAGGGAGCGCGCGATGAAGAAAAGCGCGCGAACTCCAAACAGGGACGAAACCGGCCGCGTCATGCGCCGGCTGCTGAAGGCGCTTGCCGAGCCGGGGGCGCGCGGCGCGCTCAGCCCGCTCGAAGCCTCGACGCTCGTCGTGCTCGCCGCGCGTAAAGGCGTCACCGTGGCGCGCGCGCGATTTGCGGCGGCCGCATCCGACGCCGCGCTCGCCGAAGGGCTCGCGCGATGGGAGCAGGACGGCGGCGAGCGTCGGCTGTCGCTCACCGACGCCGGCCGCGCTTATCTGCGCCGATTGTCCGCGCCCGACGTCGATCAGGCGGAGCCGTTTCGCGCCCAGCACGCATCCTATGCGCTGCGGCAGTTTGAAAAGGGCGCGCGTCCGACGCTCGTCAATGACGCGGAAAGTCCGCTCGCCTGGCTGGCGCGGCGGAAGGACCGCGAAGGGCGAACCTTTCTCGACGCCGCGCAGCTCGAAGCCGGCGAGCGTTTCCGCCGCGACATCGAGCAGGCGCAGCTCCTGCAGCGCGTGACCGCGAATTGGGAGGCGTCGATCAACGCGGCGCGCCAAGGCGCCGACGCCGGCGCCGTCTCCGAGGTGGCGATCGACGCGCGCCGGCGGCTTGCGCGCGCTGTCGACGCGACGGGACCGGAACTGGCGGGCCTCTTGACCGACGTCTGCGGCTATCTCAAGGGCATGGAGATCGTCGAAAGCGAGCGCGGCTGGCCGCCCCGCTCGGCGAAAGTCGTGCTCAAAATCGCGCTTGATCGATTGGCGCGCCATTACGGGCTCGCGGTCGAGGCGCGCGGCCGCGACCGCGCCGAGTCGCTGCTGCATTGGGGCGCCGAGGATTACCGGCCGAGGGTGTGATTTCACCCTCCCCTTGAGGGGGAGGGTCGAAGCGCGCAGCGCTTCGGGGTGGGGTGACAAATGCGAAGCGCTGAAGAAAGACGATGCGGCAAGAGCGTTGGATGGGGGTTCACCCCACCCCGAACTGCTTCGCAGTCCGACCCTCCCCCTCTAGGGGAGGGTGGGCAGCGCCGCGCAGCATTGATCGCAATACCCCAGCATCGACGACGCGCAGCGTCTCACTCCCTCTCCCGCGAAGCGGGGGAGGGTTGGGGTGGGGGCCTACGCCGCCATCGCCTCGCGCGCTTTCCTCTGATGCGCTCCATCGTCGAGCACGGATCGCGCCAGAGCGGAGATTCTTGATTTCGACCGTGCTATCTTCTTCGTCGCGCAATCAATGCCTGCGTACGATCGAGATTTCGCTGCGCTAGGCCATGCTGGTAGGAAGCAGCTTCAGGCGTCCATTCCTCAAGCGCCGCTCGATAGGCCACAACAGCATGTTGCAACGTCTTTGTCCCGCTCTCGCGTTCACCGAGCGCCGCCAGCGCAAGTCCCAGATTGTTCTGCGTCATCGCCCAATCGAGCGGAACGCGCTCGCGCGTCCTTTCCATGAGCGCCTCCCGGAAGGCCGCGACGGCCTGTTCCAGAGTCGCTGTCCCGCTCTCGCGTTCCCCGAGCCGCGCCAGCGCACCGCCGAGATTGTTCTGTGTCATCGCCCAATCGAGCGGAACGCGCTCGCGTGTCCTTTCCTTGAGCGCCTCGCGGAAGGCCGCTATGGCCTCTTGCAGAGCCGTCGTTCCCCTCTGGCGCTCCCCCAGCCGCCCCAGGGCACTTCCCAGATTGCTCTGTGTCGTCGCCCAATCGAGCGGAACGCGCTCGCGCGTTCTTTCCTTGAGCGCCTCGCGGAAAGCCGCCACCGCTTCTTGCAGCGTCGCCCAACCGCTCTCGCGCTCGCCGAGCGTCGCTAGCGCACTCCCCAGATTGTTCTGCGTCGTCGCCCAATCGAGGGGAACCCGCTCGCGCGTGCTTTCCTTGAGGGCCTCGCGGAAAGCCGCCACCGCTTCTTGCAGCGTCGCCGTTCCGGTCTCTCGCCCCCCGAGCCGTATAAGCGCAAGGCCGAGATTGTTCTGATTCCCAGCCCATTGGAGTGGAACCCGGTCGCGCGTCCATTCCTTGAGCGCCTCACGGAAGGCTTCCGCGGCCCGTCTCAGCGTCGCTGGATCGCTTTCGCGTTCGCCTAGTCTAAAAAGCACAAGGCCGAGATTGTTCTGAGTCATCGCCCAATCGAACGGAACCCGCTCACGCGTCCTTTCGAGGAGCGCCTCTTGGAAAGCCGCCGCTGCCTGTCTCAGCGTCGCCGGATTGCTCTCGCGTTCGCCTAGTCTCGTAAGCACAAGGCCGAGATTGCTCTGCGTCGTCGCCCATTGCAGCGGAATCCGCTCGCGCGTCCTTTCCTGGAGCGCTTCGCGAAAGGCCGCCGCGGCCAGTTGCAGGGTCGCCGTCCCATTCTCGCGCTCACCGAGCCGTGCAATCGCGCTTCCGAGATCGTTTTGCGTCGCGGCCCAATCGAGCGGAACCCGCCGACGCGTCCTTTCCAGGAGCGCCTGATGGTAAGCAGCGACCGCCTCCTGCAGCATCGCTGTCCCACTCTCACGTTCACCCAGCCTTGCGAGCGCATTGCCCAAATTGTTCTGGGTCATCGCCCAGTCGAGCGGAACGCGCTCGCGCGTCCTTTCCTGGAGCGCCTCTCGCAAAGCCGCCACGGCCTGTTGCAAGGTCGCCGTCCCGCTCTCGCGCTCGCCGAGCCGCATAAGCGCAAAGCCGAGATTGTTCTGGGCCATCGCCCATTGGAGCGGATTTCGCGCGCGCGTGTATTCCTTGAGAGCCTCACGGTAAGCGGCGACGGCCTGTTGCAGCGTCGCCGTCCCGCTCTCGCGTTCCCCAAGCCGCGAAAGCGCAAAGCCGAGATCGTTCTGGATCGTCGTCCATTTGAGCGGATTCCGCGCGTGCGTGTATTCCTTGAGCGCCTCGCGGTAAGCGGCGACGGCCTGTTGCAGCGTCGCCGTCCCGCTCTCGCGCGCGCTCAGCGCAAGAAGCACGCTGCCGAGATTGTTCTGGATCATCGCCCATTGGAGCGGCTCACGCGAGCGCGTACTTTCCTTGAGCGCCTCTCGGTAGGCGGCGACCGCCTGTTGCAGCGATGCCGTCCCGCTCTCCCGCTCCCCGCGCCCCCAAAGCGTATTGCCGAGATTGTTCTGAATACCCGCCCATTGGAGCGGAAACGTTCTGCGCGGGAGCAGGTCCAAAAGTTTTTTCCAGCGATCAATAGCGGCGTCAAACGCGGCTTTATCTCCAGATGCAATTCCTCGCTTGTAAAACGCCTCCGCTTCGCGCGCCAACTCGAGCCGCTTGTTATCGGACGGCGACAAAGATCCACGCTTCGCGAAATGCTCCGCCGATTGCGCATTACGCATATGTGAAGCGCGTGGCGCAGCATCGGATTCGATCGGGTAGAGACAGGCGAAGATCGCCAGGAGCGCGGCAGGAACTGCCATCGCCTCGACGCCGTCAAAAAAAATCCGACGGAAACACTTATCTTTGGCGTCGATCGCCGACTGACGTCCCATAAAATGCCCCAGCGAATTCTCTAATATTCGCCACGCGTAACATGAGCGGAGCCGTCGCGCGAGAGGCGTCGGCGGCGCGAGACGCGTTGGCCAGTCCGTCGTGGCCGGGCTTGTCCCGGCCATCCACGCTAAACGGGGGCGCAACCGTGGCGCCCGGCTTAAGGCGGGCGTGACGCGGCGTGCTGGACCGGGGGCCCCCTCCCCAACCCTCCCCCGCTTCGCGGGAGAGGGAGTGAGACTCGGGCGCTTCATCGACGCCGCGCTGGCGTATCGATACTGACGCCATTGCGCTGCGCTGCTCGTTAGCGTCCCCTCTCCCGCGAAGCGGGGGAGGGACAGGGAGGGGGCTACGCCGCCATCGCCTCTTTGGCTTCTTTCTTGATGCGCTCGACCATCGACCGCAGGCCGTTGGCGCGCTGCGGCGTCAGATGTTCGGCGAGGCCGAGCTCCTTAAAGAGCGGCGCCGCGTCGGTTTCGACGATCTCCTGCGCCTGTCGTCCCGAGTAAAGCGCGAGCACGAGCGCGACGAGGCCGCGCACAATATGCGCGTCGCTGTCGCCGCGAAACGCGAGCGCTGTATGCCCCTCAGAGTCACGCGTCGGCGTCGTTTCGAGCCACACCTGGCTGGCGCAGCCGCGCACCTTGTTCGCGTCCGTATAGGCCTCTTTCGGCAGCGGCTCGAGCGTGCGCCCAAGCTCGATGAGATAGCGGTAGCGATCCTCCCACTCATCGAGCAGCTCGAAATTGCCAATGATCTCGTCGATCTGCATTTGCTCCGCATCCTCCGGCGAAGGCGCATTCTACCTCATTCCGGCGCTGCGCCGCGCCCTTTCCTTGGCGAGGGCCACGCCTTACATTCCGCGCGATGATCGCTGGCGCGCCGCGCCGCTCTCACGGAGATTTATATGAGCGACTTTTCCCGTTGGCGCGCCGTCGCCGCCGCGATTTTTCTGAGCTTTAGTCTTGCAGGCTGCGGCTACAATACGATTCCGACGCTCGAAGAAAACGCCAAGGCGAAATGGTCGGACGTGCAGTCGCAATATCAGCGCCGCGCCGATCTCATTCCAAATCTCGTGGAGACCGTGAAGGGCTACGCCAGGCAGGAGAAGGACGTGCTCACCTCCGTCGTCGAGGCCCGCGCCAAGGCGACGTCGGTCAAGATCGACGCGGGTTCGCTGACCGATCCTGAAAAAATGAAACAGTTCCAGGAGGCGCAAAATCAGCTGACCGGCGCGCTCGGCCGGCTGATCGCCGTGAGCGAAGCCTATCCTGATCTGAAGTCCAATCAGAACTTCCTCGCCCTGCAGTCGCAGCTCGAAGGCACTGAGAACCGCATCACTGTCGCGCGCCGCGACTACATCGACGCGGTGCGCGAATTCAACACGTCGCTGCGCACCTTCCCGACGCTCCTCTGGGCGAAGACGTTCTTCGCCGGCACGAAGCCGATGGCGGAATTCTCCGCGGCCGGCGCCGCGCAATCGCCGCCGGAGGTGAAGTTCTAAACGATGAGCGCCGACGCGCCGACAGAAGAGCTGATCGCGCGGGAGGCGATGTGGGCGCATATGCGCCGCGAAGCCGAGGAGGCGCTGCGTCTCGACCCGTCGCTGACGCCGCTGATGCTCGGCGCGATCCTCAATCGCGCCTCGCTCGAAGAGGCGGTGGTCCATCGCATCGCTGCGAGACTCGGCGCGTCAGCCGTGGACGCCGCGACGATCGCCGACGCCTTCCTGCAGGCGGTGCGCGACGACGCGGCAATCCCTACGGCCTTCCGCGCCGATTTGACCGCCTATGTCGAGCGCGATCCAGCCTGCGGGCGGATGATCGAACCGCTGCTCTATTTCAAGGGTTTTCACGCCATCCAGTCGGCGCGGCTGGCGCATGCGCTGTGGCGCGCGCGGCGCCACGACTTCGCTTTCTATATCCAAAGCCGCGCCTCCGACGCGCTCGCGGCGGACATTCATCCTGCCGCGCGCTTCGGCAAAGGCCTGTTCCTCGATCACGGAACCGGTTTCGTCGTCGGCGAGACGGCGGTCGTCGACGATGACGTTTCGATCCTGCACGGCGTGACGCTGGGCGGCACGGGCAAGGTCGCGGGCGACCGTCATCCGAAGGTCAGGCGCGGCGTGATGATCGGCGCGGGCGCCAAAATTCTCGGCAATATCGAGATCGGCGCCTGTTCGCGGATCGCCGCGGGATCGGTGGTGCTGCAGTCGGTTCCGCCCAATTCGATCGTCGCCGGCGTTCCGGCGAAGGTGGTCGGGACCCAATCGCGTATGGAGCCGGCGCGCGACATGGACCAGATCCTTCGCGGCCTCGCCTATGATTCTTTTGATTACGTCATCTGACTGCGCCGTCGCGGCCGCTGAAGGCCGGGGCCAGGGGAATCGGGTGAAGGATTATTTTCCTCGCCCTCATCCAGAGGAGCCGCCGCAAGTCGGTTTTACCCGACTTGCGGATTTGATCTCGGGCAGGCCCGAGATCAAAGGCGGCGTCTCGAAGGACGAGGGTGAGAAAATACGCGAAAACGGGCTTCCTCGCGCTTCGAGACGCGTGCTGCGCACGCTCCTCAGGATGAGGAAGCCCCTTCACCCGATCGCCCTGGCGCCGGGGCGATTGAGGGTTGCGCAGGGCCACGGTTCTCCTGCTATGTGTCGCCGGGCGGCGGCGCCGCTCCCAAGGGCCGGCGCAGGGCGGCGGCGGCCGGAGCAGGGGGATCGATGCTCGAGATTGCGGTCCAGATGGACCCTTTGGAACGCATTAATTTTGCTGGTGATTCGACCTTCGCGCTGATGCTGGAGGCGAAGCGCAGGGGCCATCGCCTGTGGTTCTACACGCCGGATCAATTGTCGCTCGAAGGCGACAGGCTGACGGCGCGCGGGCGCCATATCGACGTTTTCGACGATCCTTCGCGCTATTACACGCTTGGCGAGGCCACCGACCTTGAACTCGGCGCCATGGACGTGGTGCTGCTGCGTCAGGACCCGCCCTTCGATCTCGCCTATATTACCTCCACGCATTTTCTGGAGCGGCTCGCGCCGAGGACTCTCGTCGTCAACGACCCCGCGCATGTGCGCAACGCGCCGGAAAAAATCTTCGTGATGGAGTTCGCCGATCTGATGCCGCCGACGCTGATCACGCGCGACCGCGCGGCGATGGAGCGCTTTCGCGCCAAGCATGGCGAGATCGTCATGAAGCCGCTCTATGGCCATGGCGGCGCCGCGGTGTTCAAGGTCGCGCCGCGCGATCCGAATTTCGGTTCGCTGTTCGACATGTTCGCGACGACGTTCCGCGAGCCGTGGGTCGTGCAGCGATTCCTGCCGGAGATCGTCAAGGGCGACAAGCGCATTCTTCTCATTGACGGCGAGGCGCTCGGCGCGATCAACCGCATTCCGGCCGATGACGACATCCGCTCGAACCTGGTGCGCGGCGGGGCGCCGGCCGCGTCCGAACTCAATGCGCGTGAAAGAGATATTTGCGCGAGGCTCGGGCCGGAGCTGAAACGGCGCGGGCTGCTCTTCGTCGGCATCGACGTGATCGATGGCTGGCTCACCGAGATCAACGTGACCTCGCCGACAGGGCTCCGCGCGCTAAAACGCATCGGCGGGCCGGATCTTGCGCCGCCGCTCTTCGACGCCATCGAGGCGCGTCTGCGCGCCCTGCGCGCATCGGGCCGATCGCCGGAATTGACTCTATGAACGAAGCAGCGCCGCTCAGCGTTTTCGCCGGGCTCGATCCTGATAAGCAGTTTCGTGGACTACGCGAGGCCCTCGCGCCATCGGTCGCCGCGATCTGCAAGGGTGAGCGTGGCCATGCGCGGCGCACGGCGATCGTCGAATTGTTTCGCTCGGTCTTGGCGGAAGGACGCGAGATCGCGCACGCCCGGCTTGAGGCGCGCGGCTCGGGACTGGCGTGCGCGAGATTGATTTCAGGGCTCGAAGACGAGTTGATCGGCGCCATCTACGACTATGTCGTGCGCTACGTTTACGTCGTCGACAATCCGACGTTTGCTGAGCGTCTCGCCATTATCGCGGTTGGCGGCTATGGGCGCGGGACGCTGGCGCCGGGCTCCGACATCGATCTTCTGTTTCTCGTCCCTTACAAACAGACTCCCTGGGGCGAAAGCGTCATCGAGGCGATCCTTTATATTCTTTGGGATCTGCGTCAGAAGGTCGGCCATGCGACGCGCTCCGTCGCCGAATGCATGCGTCAGGCCCGCGCCGACATGACCATTCGAACGACGCTTCTCGAAGCGCGTTTCATTCTCGGCAACGCCGAGCTGTTCAGCGAGTTCCGCGAGAGCTTCGATCGCGAGATCGTCCGTTCGGACACGCGCGAATTCGTCTCCGCCAAGCTCGCCGAACGCGACGCGCGCGTGATGCGCGCCGGCGCGTCGCGCTATCTCGTCGAGCCCAATGTGAAGGAAGGCAAAGGCGGCTTGCGCGATCTCAATACGCTGTTCTGGATCGCCAAATATGTCTATCGCGTCCGCGAGGCGAAGGAGCTCGTCGCCGCCGGCCTCTTCACCGCGGCGGAGCTGAGCCTGTTCGAGCGCTGCGAGGAGTTTTTGTGGCGCGTGCGCTGTCATCTGCATTTCGCGACGGGGCGCGCCGAGGAGCGGCTCGCCTTCGACGTGCAAACGACGATCGCCAGGCGCCTGGGCTATCACGACCGCAGCGGACTGTCGCCGGTCGAGCGCTTCATGAAGCACTATTTTCTTGTCGCCAAGGAAGTCGGCGATCTCACCGCGATCGTCTGCGCAGCGCTTGAAGAAAAACAGGCGAAGCCGCGCGCCATCTTCGAGCGCTTTCTGCAGCCGTTTCGGCGCCGGCGCAGTCGCGCCCCGCAAGGCGACTTCATCGTCGATCACGACCGCATCAGCATCATCGACGCCGATGTGTTCAAGCGCGATCCCGTTAACATCATCCGGCTGTTCTGGATGGCCGATCATCACGGCCTGCCGCTGCATCCCGACGCTTTGCGCGCGGTGACTCTGTCGCTGCGTCTCATCGACGCCGATCTGCGCGCGAATAAGGAAGCCAATCGGCTGTTTCTCGAAATCCTGCTCTCGCGCAACATGACCGAAATTACGCTGCGCCGGATGAATGAGACCGGCGTGCTTGGGCGTTTCATTCCGGATTTCGGCAAGATCGTCGCGATGATGCAATTCAATATGTATCATCATTATACGGTCGACGAGCATCTGCTGCGCGTGGTCGGCGGACTGTCCGATCTCGAAGCCGGACGCATGCCGGAGCATCAGCAGCTGGTTGACGAAATCCTGCCGACGATCGTCAACCGCAAGGTGCTTTATCTGGGCCTGCTCCTGCACGACATCGCCAAAGGCCGAAAGGAGGATCACTCGCTCGCCGGCATGGAGGTGGCGCGCAGCCTGTGTCCGCGTCTGGGCTTCACCCCTGGCGAGACCGAATCCGTCGCCTGGCTCGTCGAGCATCATCTCACCATGTCGAGCTTCGCGCAGAGCCGGGATCTCTCCGACCGCGTCACCATCGAAAATTTCGCCGCCATCGTTCAAACGATGGAGCGGCTGAAGATGCTGTTCGTTCTTACCGTCTGCGACATCAACGCGGTCGGGCCCGGCGTGCTCGACGCCTGGAAGGCGCAGCTGCTGCGCGTGCTCTACTGGGAGACGGAGGTTGTGCTCGGCGGCGGTCATTCGGCGGTCGATCGCAAGAGTCGCGTCGCGGCCGCGAAAGCCGAGCTGCGCGCGGCGCTTTCAGAGTGGAGCGACGAGGAGTTCGACGCCTACGCCAAGCGTCACTATCCGGCCTATTGGCTCAAGGTTGACGTCGCCCGCAAGCTGCGTCACGCGGAGCTGCTTCGCGAGATGAACGACGCATCCGCGCCGCTTGCGACCGCGGTCGAACTCGATAGGACGCGCGGCGCCGTGGAGCTGACCGTCGTCGCGCCCGACAACCCGCGTCTACTGTCGATCATCGCCGGCGGCTGCGCGGCTGGCGGCGCCAATATCGTCGACGCGCATATTTTCACCACTGCGGATGGTCTCGCGCTCGACACGATCTTCTTCTCGCGCGCCTTTGATTTTGACGAAGACGAAATGCGCCGCGCCGGGCGAATCGCCGGCCTCATCGCCAGGGCGCTGCGCGGCGAGGTCGTCGTGTCCGAAGAGCTGCGGGCGCGCGCCAAAGCGCATCTGCCGACCGACGCCTTCTCTGTCGCGCCTGAGGTCGTCGTCGATAACAGCCTGTCGAACGTCTATACGGTCATCGAGGTCTCGGGACTCGACCGCGAGGGGCTGCTGTTCGAGCTCACCAATTCGATTTCGCGGCTCAATCTCAATATCGCCTCGGCGCATATCGTCACCTTCGGCGAGCGCGCCGTCGACGCCTTCTATGTTACGGATTTGACGGGAGCGAAGATCGCCTCACCCCAGCGGCAGGCGACAATCAAGCGCCAGCTCCTGGACGTGTTTCGCGGTCCCGGCGCGCACGGGGCCAAAGCGCCCGCCGCCGCCGCGACTTGATTTTGACGTTTCGCGCGCAGATATCGAAGCCTTTACGAAAGAATGATGGTGACAGCATGAGCGATCCAACGAACGCAGACAAAAAGGCTGAGTCGACGGAGAATCGGAAAGGCGCTGAGCCTTCATCCTTGTCGCAGCCGTCGGCCGAATCCGACATTGCGCAGCCGGAGCCGTTCACCGAGCTCGAAAATCTCTATGCAGAAAACGCAGGGTTAAAGGACAAGCTTCTTCGCGCGCTCGCCGAAGTCGAGAATGTGCGCCGTCGCGCCGAGCGCGAGATCGCCGACGCGAAAACTTATGGCGTGGCGAATTTCGCGCGGGAGATGCTGTCCTTCGCCGACAATCTGCGCCGGGCGATCGAGAGCGTGCCGGAGGCGGCGCGCGCCGAGCCGGCGGTCGCGTCGCTCCTGGAAGGCGTCGACGTGATGGAGCGCGATTTTCTTGCGCGGCTCGCGCGCTTCGGCGTCAGGAAGATCGACGCCAAAGGCGCGCGGTTCGATCCCAATCAGCATGAAGCGCTCTTCGAAATTCCCGACGAGACGCAACCCTCGGGCACGGTGGCTCAGGTCGTTGAGCAAGGCTACATGATCGGCGAACGCGTGTTGCGCCCCGCAAAAGTCGGCGTGGCGCGCGGCGGATCAAAGCCGTCCTGACCGGGGCAGGGCGCATGGACGAGCGAGCGACCGCGACAAAGCCCACGGAAGCGGGGGTTGTCGCAGCGGCGGTCTATCACGCTGGACATAAGATCGCCGATATCGAGATCGGCGAGGCCGGAGAGTGGACCAAGCGCGAAGGCTATGTCGTCTGGATCGGACTCTACGAGCCGTCACAACAGCTGCTGGAGCGCGTCGGCGAACAGTTCGCGTTGCATCATCTCGCGATCGAGGACGCGTTCAAGGCGCATCAGTTTCCCAAGCTCGAAGAATATGAAAACAGCGTTTTCATCGTCGCCCGCACCGCGCAGATGGTTGAGGGCCGCATCGCCTTCGGCGAGACGCATATTTTTATCGGCGCCGGCTATGTCGTGAGCGTGCGCCATGGCGCATCGAGCTCGTATGCGCATGTGCGAGAGCGCTGCGAGGCGCGCGCGGAACGCCTCTCGGAGGGCGAAGACTTCATTGTCTACGCCATTCTCGATTTCATCGTCGACAATTACTTTCCGGTGCTCGACGCGATCAACGATCAGGTCGAGGACATCGAGGATCATGTTCTCGCGACGACGATGGGCAAGCCGGAAATTGAGCAGCTCTATAGTTTGCGGCGCGACCTCCTGCATCTGCGCAACGCCGCGACGCCGCTTTCGGATGTCTGCCGTCGCTTGGAGCGCAGCGACGTCGTCGCCATCGATCGGGAGATGCGGCCGCATTTTCGCGACGTTCGCGACCATCTGCGCCGCGTCCAGGAACGCATTGACACGATGCGTGAGACGCTCGCCTTCGCTTTCGAGTCGAGCCTGATGAACGCGCAGATCCAGCAAACCGACATTTCGCGCCGGCTCGCCGCCTGGGCCGCGATTCTGGCGGTGCCCACGGCCATCGCCGGCGTCTACGGCATGAATTTCCGTCACATGCCCGAACTCGACTGGAAATATGGCTATTACGTCGTCCTCGGCGTGACGGTGAGTATCTGCGGCTATCTTTATTTCCGGCTCCGTCGCGCTGGCTGGCTGTGAACGCCGCCCGCCATCACGGCCGAGGCGCGTCACCAGTGCTCTCACGCTGCGCATTCTCACGCGGCAGTCGCCCTGCGACCGTTTCCTTGGGCCTAGCGCCTTACGAAAGTTTCATCCCGCCGCCATTGGCCGGCAAAGCGGCGATCTCCATCTTCCATCTTGCGGCGACGTTGCGCTTCTCCTCCACGTGGCGTCGTTCAAGATGGAGATTTTCGAAAAATGCCTATCGCAAACAATCCTCGCGCCCGCGCCGTTGAAGCGCCGCGCCGCGCGTCCCGTCTGGCGCTGATGGGCGCTGCGGCGGCGTTCGCGCTGAGCGCAGCGATCGGTCCGGCGGCGCTGACGCCGGCTTACGCCGAAGCGCCGCTTTCAGGATCAGTCACCGCCGCCGGACCGGCCTCCTTCGCGGACGTCGTCGAGCGCGTTAAGCCCGCTGTCGTCGCCATCAAGGTCAAGGCCGTCGATGATCAGCAGGGCGGCGGCATCTTCGAGATGCCGGACGTGTCGCCTGACGACCCCATGTATCGCTTTTTCAAGCGCTTCGGAGAAGGTCAGGGGGGCCGTCCGCAAAAACACATGACGATGTCGCAGGGCTCTGGTTTCATCATCAGCCCGGACGGCTATGTCGTCACCAATAACCACGTTGTGGAACACGCCAGCGAAGTCGACGTTGCGCTCGACGACGGGAGAACGCTGCCCGCCAAGGTTGTCGGCACGGATAAGCGCACCGACCTGGCGCTGCTCAAGATCAGCGACGGCGCGAAGCTGCCCTATGTTGACTGGGGCTCTGCGGCGCCGCGTGTCGGCGACTGGGTGATCGCCGTCGGAAATCCGTTCGGTCTCGGAGGTTCGGTCACCGCCGGCATCGTCTCGGCGCGCGGCCGCGATATTGGCGCCGGCCCTTACGACGACTTCCTGCAGATTGACGCGCCGGTCAATCGCGGCAACTCCGGCGGTCCGGCCTTTGATTCGCGCGGCAATGTGATTGGCGTCAATACGGCGATCTACTCGCCTTCTGGAGGTTCGATCGGCATCGGCTTCGCCATTCCGGCCGAGGTGGCCAAGGACGTCGTCGCGGCGCTTAAGGAAAAGGGCTCCGTGTCGCGTGGTTGGATCGGGGTCAAGATTCAAAACGTGACGCCGGAAATCGCCGACAGCATGGGGCTGAAGTCCGCGAAAGGCGCGCTGATCGCGCAGCCGCAGCGGGGCGCTCCGGCGGAAGAGGCGGGTCTGAAGTCCGGGGACATCATCGTCGCCGTCAACGGCGACAAGATCGACACGTCGCGTGATCTCGCGCGCCGCATTGCGACCCTGGGCCCTGGCAAGACGGCCGACATCACCTATCTGCGCTTGGGCGCCGAAAAGACGGTGAAGCTGAAACTCGGCGTCCTTCCAGACGAACGGGAAGCGCGCGCCGACGATGAAGGCTTCTCGGAGCGGGGGCCCGAACTGTCCGGCCTTGGACTCGAGGTCGCCCCGGCCGCCGAGGTGCGCGGCGCGGGCCGGGAAGGGCTGTTCGTGACGGATCTCGATCCCTCCGGCGCCGCTGCCCAAAAGGGATTGCGCAGGGGCGACGTGATTATCGAGGCCGCCGGGCAGCCGGTGAGCTCCCGCGGCGAACTCGCCTCCGCAATTGAGGCGGCTCGCAAAGAGGGACGGCGCTCGGTGCTGCTGCGCGTGAAATCTGCGGACGGCGCGAAGTTCATCGCCGTTCCGGTGAGAGGCGGAGCCGGCTAAGGCCGCTTAAGGACTTCTTGCGTCGAGGCCGTCACACTGCACCCGCCCGCAGCCGGCCTCCGCAACGAAGAGCGTCGGGCAGAGCCAGTCCCCTCCTGGCTTCCGAACGCGGGGCAGGCTGGCGCACAATGCGCCGGCCTGCCGTTTTTTTGCAATCTCAGCTATAGTGAAACATGCGCATTCTGATCATTGAAGACGACAGCGAAGCGAGCGAATACCTCGTCAAGGCGTTCCGCGAGCAAGGCCATGTCGCCGAACACGCCGCCGACGGGCTTTCTGGCTATGGACGCGCCAGCGAAGGCGATTACGACGTGCTGATCGTCGACAGGATGCTGCCCAAGATGGACGGGCTGTCGCTGATCTCGGGCTTGCGCGAGCAAGGCGTTCAAACGCCGGCGCTCATTCTTTCCGCGCTCGGCCAGGTCGACGACCGCGTGAAGGGTCTGCGCGCCGGCGGCGACGACTATCTGCCGAAGCCCTACGCCTTTTCGGAGCTGCTGGCGCGGATCGAGGCGCTGGCGCGCCGCCGGGTCGGGCCCAAGGGCGAAGAAACCCAATATCGCGTCGGCGATCTGGAGCTCGATCGCTTGTCGCACAAGGTGACGGTCGGCGGCCAGGAAGTGGTGCTTCAGCCGCGCGAATTCCGGCTGCTGGAATATCTGATGAAACATGCCGGCCAGGTGGTGACCCGCACGATGCTGCTCGAGAATGTCTGGGATTATCATTTCGATCCGCAGACCAATGTCATCGACGTGCATATTTCCCGTCTGCGCTCGAAGATCGACAAAGGTCGCGAGAACCCGCTTCTGCACACCATCCGCGGGGCTGGGTATATGATCCGTGACGGCGCTCGGTAAGCTTTTCCGCACGACGGCGTTCAAACTTTCGATCGCCTATCTCGTGCTGTTCTCGATTGGCGCGGGCCTCGTGCTCGCGCGCGTCGGCGCACGCGTCAAGGAAGTGCTCGATGAGCAGATCGAGCAGACCGTCGACGCGGAAATCCGGGCGCTCTCCGAACAATATGCGCAGGGCGGCCTGCGCCAGCTCGTCAATGCGGTGGAGCGCCGCGTGCGCGCGCCGGGCGGTTCGCTCTATCTGCTCTCGAGTCATGCCGGGGACGTCATCGTCGGCAATATCGAGCCGCCGAATTTCACGCCCTCCGGCGGCACGGAACTCGTCGAGACGACCTATGAGCGGCGCGGCGAGCCGGGCGCCAAGCATCCGGCCTTGCTGCGGCTGTTTCTGCTTCCCGGCGGCTTTCGCCTGCTCATCGGCCATGACATCGAAGACCATGAAGTGCTTCGCGACATATTGCGCCGCGCGCTCGGCGTGTCGCTATTCTGGCTCGCGCTCGTCGGGGCGCTTGGCGGCTTGTTCGTTTCGTATCGCATGCTGGAGCGCGTTGACGTGATGTCGGGCTCTGCGCGCCGCATCATGGCGGGCGATATGCACGAGCGACTCGCCATCTCGGGCGCCGGCGACGAACTTGACCGGTTGGCGGAAAACTTCAACGCCATGCTCGAACGCATCAGCGAGCTGATGGCCGGCTTGCGCGAAGTTTCCGATAATATCGCGCATGACCTCAAGACGCCGTTGACCCGATTGCGCAACCGCGCCGAGGCGGCCTTGCGGGCGGGCTCAAACGACAGCGAGCATCGTGCGGCGCTCGCCGCCGTGATCGAAGAGTCCGACAACCTGATCCGCGTGTTCAATGCGCTATTAATGATCGCGCGAGCAGAAGCTGGCTATTCGAGCGACAACATGGCCGTCTTCGACGCCGACTCCGTCGTGCGCGACATCGCAGAGATGTATGAGCCCGTCGCCGAAGAGCAGGGCGTCCATCTCGATGTCGCGACGCAGGACGGACTTGCAGTCACCGGCAGTCGCGAACTGCTCGGGCAGGCGCTGGTGAATCTCGTGGACAACGCGCTGAAATATGGCGGGACAGGCGACGCGCCGCGCATCGCCATCGAGGCGCGGCGCGTCGCCGATCGTGTGGAGATCATCGTCGCGGATCGCGGACCCGGCATCGCGCCATCGGATCGCGAGCGCGTGGTGGGACGTTTCGTGCGGCTTGAGAATTCCCGTTCGCGGCCGGGCTCAGGTCTCGGCTTGTCGCTGGCGGCGGCGGTTGCGCGGATGCATCACGGCGCGTTGCGGATCGAAGACAATGCGCCTGGATTGCGCGTGGCGCTGTCGCTGCCCGCGATGCGGACAACCGTCGGCCCGACGGCGCGGATGGAGCGCGCATAAGGCGCAATCTTCGCGGATGCGCCGGCTTCGACCGCGCGCGCCTTCAAAGGAGTCACCGTCGCCGAGGCCGCCGGCAGCCGCATCATGACGACAGTTCCTTCTCCAAGACGGGAGCGGACGCGCAGCGCGCCGCCATGCAGCTCGATGAGGGCGCGGGCGATGGCGAGGCCGAGCCCGGATCCCCGCATGCCGTTTTCCATCAGATCGGCGCATTGTTCGAACGGCTTGCCGAGCTTGGGGATGGCGCGCGGGTCGATGCCGCGCCCCGAATCCTCAACGTAGACGTCGATCGCGCCGCCGTGTGCGCGCGCGCGCACCCGCACCACGCGTCCGAATTCGCTGAATTTGACGGCGTTGGACAGAAAGATGCTGAGCGTCTTGACGATCGCCGCTTCGTCTCCGACGCACCGCAGGTTCTCGCGGGCGTCGGCGACCAGCTCGATGTTCTTCACGTCGGCGCGCGCGCGCCAGGCGCCAACGGCCTTGCGCAGCGCCTCCGCGACGTTGATCTCCCGTTCGGCAAGACGCACGAGGCCCGCTTCGAGACGCGACATGTCGAGAATGTCGGACAGCACTTCGTTGAGGTAATTGCCGCCCTGGCGGATGCCGCAGCAATATTCGAGATATTTTGGCGAACCGAGCGCGCCGAACGGCTCCGCCTCCATCATTTCCGAAAAGCCGATGATGGCGTTGAGCGGCGTGCGCAGCTCGTGGCTCATATTGGCGAGGAATTCCGATTTCGCCACATAGGCGGCCTCCGCCTCGGCCTTTTGGTGATGATACTGCTCGGCGAGAGTCGCGAGCTGCTGCGCCTGCATTTCCAGCGTCTGTCGCGAGCGGGTCAAATCGGCGACGCTCGCAGTGAGTCGGCGCTCCGATTCACGCAGCTTCTCCTCGTTGCGCTTGAGCGCCGTAATATCGGCGCCCACGGAGACATAGCCGCCGTCCTTGGTGCGGCGCTCGTTGATCTGAAGCCAGCGGCCGTCGATGAGCTGCGCCTCATAGGTGCGGGCGTCTGGCGAAGGTCCGTCTGGCGAAGCGACCTGGGTGCGGATCAGCGGCGCGGTGGCGCAGCTCATGATCTGCCGATAGTTGGCTCCGGCGGATGCGGCTTCCAGCGAAAGCCCATGCAGCGAGAGAAATTTAGAATTGCACGTCACGAGGCGGTTCTTGGCGTCCCACAGCACGAAGGCTTCGGAGATGGCGTCGATTGCGTCGCGCAGGCGTAAATTGGCCATCTCCGTTTGTTCGGCGAGCGCGCGTTGCTCCGAAACGTCAATGGCGATTCCAATCAAATGCTTGCCGGCTTCCCGACCATCTTCGACGATCTGCGCCCGCGCGCGCAGCCAGATCCATTCGCCGGCGGCGTTCTTCAGCCGGAACTCGTGATCGACGCTGTTCGTCCGTGCGCTCGCGACCATGTCGGCCATCGTCTGGAAGTCGCCGTCGTCGGGATGCAGCAGCGCGCTCAATTCGGTATAGGAGAGGGAGCGGCGTTCGGCCGGCAGCCCCAACATTTCATACATGGAGTCCGACCAGGAGATCCGGCCGCGCGCAATGTCCCATTCCCAAAGGCCGCACCGGCCGCGCGAAAGCGCCGCCTCGAGGCGCCTGCGGATCAACGTATTGGCGCGTTCGACGTCCTGACGGCGCCGGCTCTGGCGGAAATAGGCGAGGACGATGACGAGCAGCAGCAGCGTGGTGCAGGCGAACAGCAGCGCATAGCGGGACGCGATCACGCGCCACTCGCCGAGCACATTGTCCACGGGATAAATCATCGCCACCTGGCCGAATGGCGTCGGCAGCTTTCTGACGCTCACGAGGGCGGGTACGCCATCCGGCAAAATGACGCGCAAGACGCCGGCGTTGTCGGCGAAGTCGACGAGCGCGTCGTCGGCGCCGATGGCTTGCGACAGCGTGAGGTCTGTCGAGGGAATCGGCGGAAACGCGGCGGCGACGCGGCCGCGCTCATCCGTCACCAGAATGCGTCGGCCTCGCGCCAGCGCGCCTTGCGGCACGAGCTGATTGAGCGGCGCGCCAAACGGCTTTTGGGCGTCGGTCTTGATTTTTTCGCGCAGGTCCTGCGACACGGCGCGAACGAAAAGATCGAGATCGTCGACCGCCTGCTCGACCAGTCGATCCTGCATCGCGCTGGTCAGCGACACGACAAAGGCGGCGAGAGAGACGAGGCAAACCGCGCAGGCGCCGAACGCCAGAGGGCGCAGCCAGGAGAAGTCCTTCAGGCCCTTTGCGCCGTCCTCATCGAACCGGTACGCTCCCCACACGGTATGGGCGTGAGTCTTCACGCGGGCAGCGGGAGCGCGCGCCATCGATAGCCTCCAAAATGATTGTGATGCGAACGCGGCTTACGAGCGAATCACCTTCATTCGAATCTCTCGACGCGCGATTGTCCAGAACTTAACGCGACGTTAACGACTCTTTTTTGGGCGCCTCAGCCAAGCGCCTCAGCCAAGCGCCCGCGTGGCGATGTCGCGCAGGTCCGCCGAAAGATTTTCCTGCGCGACGATATGCTTGAGCCGGGCTTCAATGAGGTCACGGCGCCGCGACTCCATCGTGCGCCAGGACCGCAGCGCCGAGAGAAGCCGTGCGGAAACCTGCGGATTCTTCGGATCGACTTCGAGAACGACGGCCGTCAGCAAATCATATCCTGACCCGTCGAGCGCATGAAAGCGCGTGAGATTGCCGTTCGCGAAGGCGCCGATTAAAGCGCGCACGCGGTTGGGATTGCTCATCGAGAATTCCCGATGTGTCATCAGACCCAATACGCGCTGAGTGGTCGCCGCTTCCGGAATCATCGCCTGCAGCGAGAACCATTTGTCGATGACGAGCGCGTCTCCGGCGTATTGTGCGTAGAACTTGGCAAAGGCTTCCTCGCGCGGATGGCCGCCGAGAAGCGCCAATGTCGCGAGCGCGGCGAGCTTGTCCGTCATATTCCCGGCGGTTTCGAACTGCGCCGTGGCCAGAGATCGCCCCTTGTCAGCATCGCCCGCGGCCAGGAGATCAAGCGTCACGTTGCGCAAAGCGCGGCGTCCCGCGCTCGCGGCGTCGGGCGTAAAGGCGCCAGCGGCGGAAAAGCGCGCGTGGATCGCGTCGAGCTCAGGGCCGAGCGAATTGCCGATCTCCGCGCGCAACGCCATGCGCGCCTCAAAGAGCTGATCCGGGTCGACGTCGCGCCCTTTTTCGCGTGCAAGGTCGATGTCCGACGGCAGCGACAGCGCCTGTGCGACCAAAGCCGGATCGTCCTCGGCCTTGGCCAGCAGCAGTCGCAGCGCTTCGCTCAGCCCCCGGGCGTCCAATGCGCCAGTTTCGAGTCGACCGAAGATCGCTCGCAAGGCGAGGTCTTGCGACGCCTGCCAGCGATTGAACGGATCGTCGTCGCAGGCGAGCAGACGCTCAAGATCCTCGCGCGCCGGCGCCGGCTCGAGGCGCACAGGCGCGGAAAAGCCGCGCAGCAGCGAAACCACTGGCCGTGACGGAATCTCGCGGAACAGGATGACTCGCTCGGCGCGGTCGAGTTCGATCAAACCACGGGCAAGTTCAGTCGGCGCGGCGTCTTCGCTCACGAGATCGAGCTTTTGCCCATTCTCGCCAAAGAGCGCGAGCGCCAGCGGGATCACGACCGGCTTCTTGTCGCTTTGACCTGGCGTTGGAGGTGTTTGCTGACTGAGCTTCAAGGCAAACGTCTGGGCGGCGGGATCGTATTCGCCTGACGTCGTCACGACGGGCGTACCCGCCTGACTGTACCAAAGCGCGAAATGCGTCAGGTCTCGGCCGGATGATGCGGCGAAGCAGGAGAGGAAATCTTCGATCGTCGCGGCCGTCCCGTCGAAGCGTTCGAAATACAGATCCATGCCGCGGCGGAAGTCGTCCTCGCCGATCAGCGTCCGCAGCATGCGGATGATTTCAGCGCCTTTCTCATAAACGGTCGACGTGTAGAAATTGTTGATTTCTTGATAGACGTCCGGACGCACGGGATGCGCGAGCGGACCTGCGTCTTCTGGAAATTGCGCGAGGCGCAGGCCGCGCACGTCGCCGATGCGCTCAACTGCGCGCGAGCGCATGTCAGCCGAAAATTCCTGGTCGCGGAAAACCGTCAGCCCTTCCTTGAGGCAAAGCTGGAACCAGTCGCGGCAGGTGATGCGATTGCCCGTCCAATTGTGGAAATATTCGTGCGCGATGACTCCTTCGATGCCGGCGTAATCGCCGTCGGTCGCGGTGTCGGGCGAGGCGAGCACATATTTGTCGTTGAAGATGTTGAGGCCCTTGTTCTCCATCGCGCCCATGTTGAAGTCGGAAACGGCGACGATGTTGAACACATCGAGATCATATTCGCGGCCGAATTTCTCTTCGTCCCAGCGCATCGAGCGCTTCAGCGCGTCCATCGCATAGGCCGCGCGCGATTCCTTGCCATGTTCGACGTAGATGGCCAGTTCGACGACGCGGCCCGACATTGTCGTGAATTCGTCGCGCACGACGCCCAAATCGCCGCCCACGAGCGCGAACAGATAAGAGGGCTTTGGGAACGGATCGCGCCAGAGGGCATAGTGGCGATTGGTTCCTGCAACATCGCCGTGCTCGATCGGATTGCCGTTCGACAGCAGGATCGGCGCTTCGCTTTTCTCGGCTTCGATGCGCGTCGTATAGACGCTGAGGACGTCCGGCCGGTCTAGGAAATAGGTGATGCGGCGAAAACCTTCCGCCTCGCACTGCGTGCAATAGGCCGAGCCGGAGCGATAGAGCCCGGAAAGCTGCGTATTGCCGCTCGGATTGAGCTCTGTGTCGATTTCCAGCGTGAAAGGCGCGTCAGGGACGTTGGCGAGAGTAAGGCGATCCGGCGTCGCTTCATATTCGCCGGGCCCGAGCGTCCGGCCGTCGAGCGTCACGCCCAGCAGCATCAACTCGTCGCCGTCGAGCACGAGTGGCGCAGAAGAATCACCGGCTGGATTGCGGCGGAGTGCCAGTCGCGCGGAGACGCGGGTCTTGGTCGGATTCAGGCTGAAATCGAGTTCGACAGAATCGATCGCGAAATCGGCAGGACGGTAATCGGCGAGCCGGATGGCGGCGGTCGACGGATGACGCATTTCGCTCCTCAGGGCTAGGGCCACGTTTCTGCGGTGATTATAGAACGGTAGCCATCGTTTGCGACGTCCAGAGCCGACGAATACGGACGCGCACGGCCGGTTTTTTTTGGAAAGTCTCCGGCGAGCGGCCGAATTGCCTTGAGCCTGTCGCCGCATCCGGGCAAGATGAGCGCCATCGCGGCGCCGTAGGAATGCGGCGGCCGCTGTTGCGCGCGTCACTTCAGCGTGCGCCGCTTCGCCTTTGAAACGCGTCCCGCTGCCCTCGACAGCGGAAGGCAGGCGGACGGCCTGTAAAGCGAAGGTTCATGATCACTCACATGCGGCGGACGCTTGCTCCTTTCCTTGGCCTTTTCACTCTTGGCGGCCTTCTGACATTCAGCGCTCCAACAGCGCAAGGCGCCCCCGCCGAGACACAGAACCTGGAGCCGATCCTCGTCAAAATCAGCGAAGATCAGATGCGCGTCGCCGGCGTTGAGACTCAGCCCGTCGAGAAGGAGTCGGGCATGGGCGAACTCGTCGTGCCCGGCGTCGTCGCCGTGCCGCCGCAGCAGCTCCTCATCGTGGCGACCCCCGCCGCCGGTCTGGTCGAGACTCTGCTCGTCGCAATCGACGAGGATGTCAAACTAGGCGCGCCGATCGCGACACTGAAGTCGTCGGAACTCATCGAGGCCCAGCGCGCCTTCCTGCACGCTGTCTCGGAGGCGAATCTCGCGGCCGAGAAGCTGCGGCGCGACGAGCAGCTGTTCAAGGAGCATATCATCGCCGAGCGGCGATTGATCGTCACGCGCGCCGAGGCGACTCAGGCGCGCTCGGCGCTCAGCGCGAGCGCAAGCTCGCAAGCTCGCTTGTCGTGCGCGCGCCGGTCGCCGGGACCGTGCTGCAGCGGCACGGAACGACCGGAGAGCGCGTGCAGGCGTCGGCGCCGCTCATCACCATTGCGCGGCTCGACCCCATTTGGGTCAATCTGCAAGTGCCCCTTGGCCGCGCCGCGGCCCTCGACAACGTCGACCGTGTGCATTTGCCGTTAGCGGGCATCGACGGTAGACTTATTCGCATCGGCCGCACCGTGGATGCGGCGACGCAGTCGGTCACGGCCGTCGCCGAGTTTCGGACTGGATCGAGTCCGCTGCGCCCTGGCCAAGCGGTCCAGGCGATCCTGCGCCTTAAAGGCGGCGACGCTTCCCAGTGGCGCGTTTCCGCCGACGCTCTCGTGAACTTCAAAAATCACAATTGGGTGTTCGTGCGCTCGCCGGAAGGCTTTGTCGCGACCCCGGTGACGCTACTTTCCGAGACGCCGCAGTCCGCGTCCGTCCAGGGCGCGCTCAAGGCAGGCGAGCGCGTTGCGACCCGCGGCCTGCTAACCTTGCTGGCGGAACTCGCCGAGGCCGAAAGGTGACGATACGCAATGCTTGAAAGACTGATCCGTGTCGCGCTCCAGCAGCGGCTGCTCGTCTTTCTTGGCGCGCTCGGCATCGCCGGGTGGGGGGCGGTCAGCTATTTCAAACTGCCGATCGACGCCTTTCCGGACGTCGCGCCGGTGCAGGTGCTGGTCGCCATGCGCGCGCCGGGCCTCACGCCAGAGGAGTTGGAGGCGCGCGTCACCGTGCCGATCGAGCTCGCGGCGAAGGGCATCCCCAACCTCGTTCGCATGCGCTCGATGACGCGTTATTCGGTGACGCTGATCACCTTCGAATTTTCGGAAGGGACCGACATCTACTGGGCGCGCGCGCAGGTGAACGAGCGTCTGGCGCAGGCGCAGAGCCAATTGCCGGAAGGCGTCTCCGGCGGCCTCGCGCCCATCGTTACGCCGCTCGGCGAGATGCTGATGTTCACCATTGTCGGCGGCGACCTCACGCCGACGGAGCAACGCACGTTGCTCGACTGGACGATACGCCCGGCGATCCGTGGTCTGCCAGGCGTCGCCGACCTCAACGTGCTCGGCGGCTTCGTGCGCACCTTCGAAGTTGCACCGTTTCCCGCCGCCATGGCCTCTCGCGGCGTCACCGTGGAGATGCTCCAGTCGGCGCTTTCCAACAACAATAAAAACGACGGCGCGGGTCGCGTGCGCGACGGCGAGGAAGCGTTGCTGGTGCGCGCCGAAGGCCGCTTGCGATCGCTGGAAGAGATACGGTCCGTCGTCATCGCCGCGCGGGACACCGGCATCGTCCGCGTCGGCGACGTCGCCGAAGTGCGCAATGGCGCTTTGCCGCGCAACGGGGTCGTCACGCGCAACGGCGAGAGCGAGGCGGTGTGGGGGCTCGTTCTGGGTCTGCGCGGCGCCGACGCGAGCATGGTCGTCAATGGCGTCAAGGAGCGCCTGGCCGAAATCGAGCCGACGCTGCCGAAAGGCGCCAAGATTGAAATCTTCTATGATCGCAGCGAATTGATCGGCAAGGCGGTCTGGACCGTACAGAAAGTGCTGATCGAGGCCATCGTCCTTGTCGTCATCCTGCTCGTCTTGTTCCTTGGCGATCTTCGCGCCGCGATTGTCGTGTCGGTCATTTTGCCGCTCGCAGCGCTCGCGACGTTCGGCATCATGCGCTGGTGGGGCCTCTCGGCGAATATCATGTCGCTCGGCGGTCTTGCGATCGCCATTGGACTTTTGGTCGACTGCGCGGTCGTCGTCGTGGAGAACGTCGAACATCGCATGGCGCACGCGCATGATGTCAGTCTTTCCGATCGCATTTTCATGACGCTCGAAGGGACGCGCGAGGTCGCCGTCCCGCTCACGTCCGGCGTCGTCATCATCGTCACCGTGTTTCTGCCGCTGCTCTCTCTCGAAGGGCTGGAAGGGCGTCTGTTCGCGCCGGTGGCGCTGACCATCGCCTTCGCGCTCGGATCGGCGCTCGTGCTGTCGCTCACCGTCGTGCCGGCGCTGAGCGCGACGTTGCTGAAGCCGGGCCATGCCGACGAGCCCTGGCTTGTGCGCAAGCTCGCCGCCGTCTACGAACCGCTGCTCAAGCGCGCCCTCGACAAGCCGCTAATTGTCGGCGGCGGCGCCATCATTGGCCTCGTCGTCGCCTTCACTGCTTATGCGCGCATCGGCCAGACCTTCATGCCGGTGATGAACGAGGGCACGCCCGTCATCACCATCCGCAAACATCCGACGATCAGCGTCAATATGGCCGCGGAGACCGACATGCGCATTCAGCGCGCAATCATGGAGCGCGTGCCGGAAGTCAAGGGAATGATGGCCCGGGCTGGCGCCGACGAGCTCGGCATCGATCCCGTCGGCCTCAACGACACCGATAATTTCCTGACGCTTGCGCCGCAAAGCGAATGGCGCGGGAAGGATATAGATTGGCTGATGGGCGAGATCCGCGCCGTGCTCGATAGCATGCCTGGCATTTCCTACGCCTTTTCGCAGCCCATCGACATGCGCGTGCAGGAAATGATTATCGGCGCCCGCGGCGACGTGGTCGTCAAGATATTTGGCGACGATCTCGATGAGCTCAACCGCCTCACCCGCGAGGTTACCGCGACATTGCGCAAGATCAAGGGGTCGCGCGACGTTTTCGGTCTGCAGAACGACGGCATGCGCTATCTGACGGCGCGCGTCGATCGGCTGGCTGCCGGGCGCTTTGGCCTCAACGCCGGCGAGATTCAAGACGCGCTGCGCGTGTGGGTCGACGGTCAGCCGGTCGGCATCGTGCTGGAAGGGCCAATCCGCACGCCGCTCGTCATCCGCGGCTCGGAGACCTCGCGCCGCTCGTCGGTCGATTTCGCACGGCTGCCGATGGTGTCGTCGGAAGGCAAAGTCGTCGAACTGTCGCAACTCGCCGACGTGCGCGTGGAAAACGGGCCGATCCAGATCATTCGCGAGGAAGGCCGTCGCTTCGCCACCGTCCTCGCCAATGTGACGGGACGCGATCTTGTCGGATTCGTCGACGAAGCCAAGAAAGCCGTCGCCAAAAATGTAAAGACGCCGCCGGGATATCGCTATCAATGGGGCGGCCAGTTCGAGAACCAGCAACGCGCATCGGCCCGACTCGCGATCGTCGTGCCGATCGCGCTGGCGCTCATTTTCCTGTTGCTTTATCTAACCTTCAACTCGGTGCTACAGGCGACGCTGGTGTTCTGCAATGTGCCTTTCGCGGCGATCGGCGGCATTTTGGGCCTGTGGCTTTCGGGAGAATTCATGTCCGTGCCCTCGTCGGTCGGCTTTATCGCGCTTATCGGAATCGCGGTTCTCAATGGCGTCGTGCTCATCTCCTACATCAACAAGCTTGTGGCTGAAGGCACGCGCAGCACGCGCGAAGCAGTGTTAGAGGGCGCGCGTCGGCGCATGCGGCCCGTTATGCTCACCGCCACCATCGCGGCCTTCGGCTTGATACCGTTCTTGTTCGCGCATGGGCCCGGCGCCGAAATCCAGCGCCCGCTCGCCATCGTCGTCATCGGCGGGTTGATCTCGGCCACGGCGCTGACCTTGATCCTGCTGCCGATTCTTTATGACCGCACCGCCAATCTGGGCTTGGTCATTCGTCAGAAGTTCCGCGCGCGCGCGATGCGGCAACCTGCGCCAATGCATGAGCGCGAGGACGCTCGCGCATGAGGATAGGCGCGGTTTTCACGGCATTTTCCCTGTTTGCGTTCGCTTTGCCTTTCGAGACGGGAGTCTTTGCACAGGAGCAGAACGAGCCGGCGGAGATGCAGATCAAAGCGTCTGTTAAGCCGTCACCCAAGAAGGCGCGCGTGACATCGCCCAAGAAAGCCGGCGCGCGGCCGCCATCCCAGCGAAGCGGCGGCGTGTTGGCGAAGCATCTTGAGATGGCTGTCCTGATTGACGCCCAGAGCCGGTCGCTCGAGGCGCAGTTTCGCGCCATCTCCGCGCGTTACGCGACGGTCAATTCGCTCACGCCAGGCTCGCCTTATGTCGCAGGCTATCAGCGCAACGCAGCCGCCGGCAATCTTCGAAACTACAACGAAACCGAAGTTGAGGTCGGCATGCCGTTATGGCTGCCGGGGCAGCGTGACGCCCTCGCGGGAACAGTGAACACCGGACTCTTCGAGGTGGAGGAGCGCCTCGCGCTCCGTCGATTGGAAGTCGCCGGCGTTTTGCGCGACGCATGGTGGAACGCGCAGCGTGCGGCGCGGGAAGTTTCCGTCGCGCGCAATCGCGTCGCCACTGCGCGCGATATCGGCGCGGACATGACGCGCCGCGTCGAGCTTGGCGACGCCGCCCAGACCGATGCGCTGCTCGCCAAGAACGAAACGCTCGCCGCTGAAACGGAGCTTGCGCAGTCGGAGGGCGCGGTAAAAGTGGCGCAGGTCACTTACATGGCCTTGACCGGCGGCGCGCCGCCCAGCGGCGCATTGGAATCAGTGCGCCCGGCCATCGACATCGAGGAGCATCCATCGCTGCGCGCGCCGCGCGCCGCGCTTGCGCGCGCCCGGGCGCAGGCGGAGCTTGTCGACGCGACGCCGATCGATAATCCCGAAATCGGAATTTTTGGTCGCCAGGAACATAACGATCAATATTCGACCGACCCGTCGCAGCAAATTTCCGACCAGCGCACCGATGCGACGACAGTTGGCGTGCGCTTACGCATTGCGATTCCGACCGCCGGTCGAAATGAGCCAAGACGCGCCGAGGCGCTTGCCGAGATGGATCGGGCCACAGCCGAATATGAACGCGCGAAGCGCGTCGTGCTGGCGGAGATAAAAGCTGCGCGTGAATCATTGGCGGCGGCGCGGCGCGCAGCGACATTCGCCAACGCGCGTCTCGTCGTCGCCAACGATCAATTCGACCTGTCGCGCAAAGCGTTCAAGCTTGGAGAGATCAGCGCCTTCGATCTTTATCGCGTGCGCCAGATTCAACTCGAGGCGCAGCGCATGGAGGCGAACGCCGAAATCAATGTCGGCGTCGCGATCTCCCGACTTAATCAGGCGCAGGGGTATGCGCCTTAGAGCGCTTCCCGATCACACCATGTGATCGATAAGGAATCGCTCAAAATCGAACATGTTGGAGCAGGTTCTCTTCGAAAAAGTCTGTCAACGTTTTCGGAACCTGCCCCGAGCGATCGGCGAGGCGCGATTTATGGACATTGGCGCATGAAGTCCGCGATGCGCGCAATCGTCGGCTGATCGAGCAGCAGCGGCGCATGGCCCTGGCCTTCGACCCAGGCCCGCTCAAGGCGCGGCGCGCGCCGGGCCATTTCGTCGAAGACCTCGGGCGAGAGAATATCCGAGTTGGCGCCGCGGATGGCGAGAATCGGAACATTCGACAGCGCGGCGAAGTCGTCCCAATATTCTTCCGGCTCCACATCGGGCGCCACGGCGTCGAGCGTATGCGACAGGTCGGGATCGTAGCGCAGCTGAACCTTGCCGTCTTTCTCGACAAAGGTGAGGCGCGCATAGTCCTCCCACTCCTGCGGCGAGACGCCGGAAAAATCGACGCCGGCGGTCATCCGCATCAACGCGATCGCTTCGCGCATGGAAGCGATCGGCGGCAGTCTCCCAACGTAGCGCTTAATGCGGAGCAGGCCGGCATGCTCGATCTTCGGTCCGATGTCGTTGAGCACGGCGCCGCGTACGACGCCGGGCCGGCGCGCCGCGATGCGCATCGTGTGAAGACCGCCGCGTGACGTGCCGACAAACACCGTTTGCTCGACGCCTGCGTCGGCAAGTTGAGCCGCGATGTCGTCCTGTTCGACGTCGAAGGCATAGCGGCGCCAGTCCTGATCCCAGTCGGACCGGCCGCGTCCGCGATAGTCGAGGGCAAGAACCCTCCGGCCGTCGACTTGCAGGGTCCTGGCGACGCGGTCGAAATCATCGGCCGAGCGCGCAAGCCCGGGCAGGCACACGACCGGGAGCAGACCCCCGCCGCCGCCCGGCGGCGCGGGATAGTCGAAATAATGCAAGCGGAGCCCGTCGGCTGCGCGAATGTAGCGGCTAACCGGCTCTTGCGCAGACGCCATGGAACGACCATTCCGCTAATGAAACCTGCCCCAATGCAGCGACATTGACGCGTTGAATTAAGTTTCGCAACTGCGCGGCTGGCGCTTTGTGTTCCTTGACTTCAAAGCCGGTTGCGGCGAGTTTGCCCGCGCCCGCGAGGCGTCCCTCGCCTAAAGGAAAACGCCGCCTCAATGCGCTCCTATCTCGACTTCGAAAAGCCTGTCGCAGAACTCGAAACCAAGGTCGACGAACTGCGCGCGCTGGCCGAAAACGGAGAGGCCGTGTCGATCGGCGAGGAGCTCAGCAAGCTCCAGGCCAAAGCCGCGAAGGCGCTCGCGGATCTCTACGCCGGCCTGACGCCCTGGCAAAAGATCCAGGTGGCGCGGCATCCGCAGCGACCACATTTTTCCGATTATGTGCGGCAGCTTTTCGACGAGTTCACGCCGCTCGCCGGAGACAGGCTGTTCGGCGAGGACTTCGCGATCGTCGGCGGTTTCGGGCGCTTCCGCGGCGAGCCGATCTGCGTCATCGGCCAGGAGAAGGGCTCGGACACGTCGAGCCGTCTTCATCACAATTTCGGCATGGCGCGGCCGGAAGGCTATCGCAAGGCGGTCCGCCTGATGGAGCTCGCCGACCGTTTCGGTTTGCCGGTGGTCTCGCTTGTCGACACGGCTGGCGCGTTTCCGGGCATCGACGCCGAAGAGCGCGGGCAGGCCGAGGCGATCGCCCGCTCTACCGACGTGTCGCTCTTGCTCGGCGTGCCCAATGTCGCGGTGGTGGTGGGCGAGGGCGGTTCCGGCGGCGCGATCGCGATCGCCGCCGCCAACAGAGTGCTGATGCTTGAGCACTCGGTCTACACGGTCGCCTCGCCCGAAGCTTCGGCCTCGATCCTGTGGCGCGATTCCGCCAAGGCGCAAGAGGCGGCGACGAGCATGAAGATCACAGCGCAGGATCTCTTAAAGTTCGGCATCATCGATCTGATTGTGACGGAGCCGCCGGGCGGCGCCCATCGCGATCCCCAAGCGGCGATTGGCGCCGTCGGCGACGCGCTCGCCAAGGAGCTTGCCGGCCTGGCCAATCTTTCGCGCGAACAGCTGAGACAATTCCGCGCCGACAAGTTTTTGGCCATGGGCCGGAAACTTGAAGAGAAGCGTTAACGTAAATTCCAGAAGATTGGCCCTAAAAGCGCGCACGTGCGCGATTCTTCGCTGATTCGGACATGTTCTCGTCCCATTATTTGTTTTTCGTGATCAGGCGCGGCGGCTCGCTTCCGAGACAATCGCGAGGCGACTGCGCCGCCAGAGGGGACATTATGAAGACTCGAGGCATAGCGCCGGCGCTGGGACTTGCCGTCCTCGCGGCCTTTGCGCTTTCGGCCTGCGAGCAGAGCGGTCTGGCGCATCGCTCGCTTGCGCCGATCCCTTCCGAGACTGTCGCGCTGATGGAGCAGGCCGGCACGACCAAGGAAGCGCCGATGCTGATCCGCGCCTACAAAAAGGAAGCGGAGCTCGAAATCTGGAAGATGCGGTCGGACGGTCATTACGCCCATCTGAAGACGTTTCCGATGTGCCGCTGGTCGGGTCAGCTCGGCCCCAAGCGTCGCCAGGGCGACCGCCAAGTGCCGGAGGGCTTTTACGCCATCGGCCCGGCGCAGATGAATCCGAACTCAAGCTATTATCTGTCGTTCAACGTCGGCTATCCGAATGCGCTCGACCGCGCCCTTGGCCACACCGGCGGCGACATCATGGTGCATGGCGCCTGCTCGTCGGCCGGTTGCTTCTCCATGACCGACAAGCAGATCGCCGAAATCTACGCGATCGCCCGCTCGTCGCTCGGCGGCGGTCAACGCGCGATCCAGATGCAGTCCTTCCCCTTCAAGATGACGGCGGAAAATCTCGCCAAACATCGTCTCGATCCCAACATCGACTTCTGGAAGCAGCTCAAGGAAGGCTCCGATCATTTCGAGGTGACCTTGCAGGAGCCGCAAGTCGCCTTCTGCAACCGGCATTACGTGTTCAACGCCGCCGGCGCGGCCAATCTCGATCCGGAGGCCGCCTGTCCGTCGCTCAAACAGGACCCGGAGATCGCCCAGGCGGTGGCCGAGAAGAGCGCCAAGGACCAAGCTAAGATCGCCCAGCTCGCGCAAAGCGGCGTGAAGCCGGTGCGGATCGTTTATCAGGACGGCGGCCAGCACCCGGCCTTTGCGTCGCGGGTTCCAGAGGTCAGCCGCCCGGAAACTATCGTTCCGCCGACCGAAATCGCCCTCGACGAGAAGCCAAATCGAGGAGCCGGGTCGGCAGCCGCCAATCTGGCCGTCAAATCGCCGGTCGTGACCTTGGCCGGGGCGAAGGCCGTTGACGAAAGCCGGCAAACGCGCGTCGTCGCCATGGCGCCGATGCGCAGCGACCATCGCGACATGTCCGCGCTTGCGGCCTCGGATCCAGGCCCCACCACCAGCCCTAAAAAATTGGCGCGTTCCAATAGGGACGCCTCGGCGGGAGATATTCCGACGCCGCCGGCTTCTATTGGCGTCAGGAAATCCGCCGCCGCTCATTCATCGAAATCTTTTTAAGACTCTCGGATCCTTCGAGCAAACTCAAAGCCGCGCTTAGGCGCGGCTTTCTTTTTGGTCCAAAGCGGGTGGCCGGCGACTAGCGGAGGCTTTGCCGTGTAGCGAAAAAAACCTTGACTCTTGTGCGACGCAGCAATATAACAGTGCGACGCAGCGAGAGTTGTCTTGCTTCGTAGCCCTCCTTGGGCGTTTCCTCCCTTGACTTGGGCCGCTGGTTCGTCCGGCGGCCCTTTTTTATGCCAGCAGGTGAAAAAACGAGCCGGAAACGCCGTTTCTCGCCAGTCCGGCTGGGCGCTCTTCGTCGCTGTAGGCGTCACGCGCCAGCGCGAAGGGCGCGCCTTCTTCGCGAAGAACCGTCGCGTAGTGAAATTCATGCCCGCGCAGTCGAAATCCGACGGCGCCCAGCGGGTGGTCTGCCGCGAGTTGCGCCTGCCGATAGCCGAGATGCAATTTGCGCTGGGCGAAACTCGTTTCCAGTTCCAGCAGTCCGGCCATTTCATGCGCCTCGCCCGCCGCGTCGATCAGCGCGCGGCCAAGAACCATGTAGCCGCCGCATTCGCCGTGGAGCCACCCTCTCTGAGCGAAACGCCGCAACCCCTTTATGAAGCCCTGCGCCGCCGACAACCGGCCGGCGTGCAGCTCCGGATAGCCGCCCGGCAGCCAGCAGAGATCGCAATCTTCGGGCGGCGCCTCGTCCGCGAGCGGCGAGAAGAAGCAAAGCTCCGCGCCGGCGTCGCGCCAGCTCTGCGCGAGATGCGGATAAAAGAAGGAGAAAGCGTCGTCGCGCGCGACCGCGATGCGCTGGGCGGGGGGCGGGAGCGCCACGACGCTTGTCATTCCCGACGCCCGCGCAGCGGGCGATCGGGAATCCAGAGCCCCAATAGGCGCGTCTGGCGTCGTGCTGGATTCCCGATCGCTCCGCTCGCGCGAAGCGTCGGGAATGACATCGCCAGTTGCGGCGATCGTCGCGCAAGCGACAATCGCCGCGAGATCCACATGCGCTTCGATGAAATCCGCAAGCGCCTCGAGACGGCCGTCGAGACCTGCCGTCTCGCCGGCCTGAACCAGGCCGAGATGGCGTTCGGGGAGAGCAACCGCCTCGTTGCGGGGCAGCGCGCCGAACACCGGGATGCCAAGCGCCTCGATCGCTTCGCCGGCGAGTCTGCGATGACGCTCGGAGCCGACGCGGTTCAGCACGACGCCCGCGACCTTTACGCGCGCGTCGTGTCCGGCGATGCCGCGAACAATCGCCGCCGCCGTCTGCCCTTGGCCGGAGACGTCATGAACGAGCACGACCGGCCAGCCGAGCAAGGCGGCGATGTCGGCGCTGGCGCCGGTTCCCGCCGCCCCGCCGGGCGCGCCGTCAAAGAGCCCCATCGCGCCCTCTGCGATCACGATGTCCGCGCTTTCGCTCGCCCGCGCGGCGAGCCGCGCAATCAGCGCCGCATCCATCGCCCATGAATCGAGATTGACGCCGGCGCGGCCGGTCGCCGCCGCGTGAAAGGCGGGGTCGATGTAATCCGGCCCGCATTTGACCGGGGCGACGCGCAAGCCGCGCCGCATCAGCGCGCGCATCAGGCCGAGCGTCAGCGTCGTCTTGCCCGATGAGGAGCGCGCGGCGCCGATCAGCAGGCCAGGCGCGGTCACCTTGCGCCGCTCGGCCGAAAGCGCCGATCGTAATCCGCGTCGTAAAGCGCGCTTTCCCGGAAATCTTCGCTCGCGAGCGCCGGTCCGACGAGAATGAGCGCGGTGCGCTCCATCGGCGTCTCGGCGGCGCGCGTTTCGATGTCGGCCAGCGTGCCGCGCACGACGCGCTCATCGGGCCAAGAGGCGCGATAAACGAGGGCCACGGGACAGCCGCCGCCATAATAGGGCGTCAGCTCCTCCACGACCCGCGCCAGAACATGGATCGAGAGATGGATCGCGAGCGTCGCGCCGGATTGCGCGAAGGTCGCGAGCCTTTCGCGCTCAGGCATCGACGAGGCGCGCCCCGACGTGCGCGTCAGCACCAGCGATTGCGCGACTTCGGGCAGGGTGAGTTCGCGCTTCAATGCGGCGCTCGCCGCTGCGAAAGCGGGAACGCCCGGCGTCATTGTGCAAGGAATGCCGAGCGCGTCGAGGCGGCGCATCTGCTCTCCAACGGCGCTCCAGATCGAAAGATCGCCCGAATGCAGCCGCGCGACGTCGAGCCCGGCGTCATGCGCCTGCTGCATTTCGGCGATGATCGCGTCGAGCGACAGCGGCGCGGTGTCGACGATGCGCGCGCCAGGCGGACAATGCGCGAGGATTCCCGCGGGCACGAGCGAGCCGGCGTATAGGCAGACCGGGCATCGCGCAATGAGATCGCGCCCGCGCAGGGTAAGCAAATCCGCGGCGCCAGGACCGGCGCCAATGAAATGCACTGTCATGAGTTGTTCTCTTCGCCGCGCTTCGCCAGAGCGCAGGCGGCGACCGGCGTCGTCACGCGCGGCGCGACGAGGCGACTGTTTTGTCCGGCGCCGACAAGCGCTGCGGCTTCGGCGACGCTGCCGACTCCAAACATCGCCTGCACGCGCGGCGAATGCGTCGCCGCGGTCGCCTTGCGGGCGCGCAGCGCGGCGAGCGGCAGAAAGACGAGTTCAAGCCCAAGTTCGCGCGCCGCCTCGTGCAGCCCGGTTTCCTGCGCCTTGCTTTGGAGCGCGCAAAGCTTCGCCTCGCGCAGGTCGACGTTGTGCGTTTGCGCGACGCGGCGCACGAGTTCGACGATATCGTTCGCGGCGACGCCGCGCCTTGCGCCGAGCCCGAAGGCGTATGTCGCATTCATCTCTTTGTCGCTCGCCATTGCGTGACCGCCATTGCTGGATCGAGCGCATGGAAGCGGCCGATCGGGCGCGCATGCGCTATCTGCAGATGTATGAGCTCGCCGCCCTTGTCGCGATAGGCGTCGGCAAGCAGCGACTGAGTCTCAATCGTTACGGCGTTGACGACGATGCGTCCGAAGCAAGGGAGCGCATCCCACGCAGCGGCGAGCGCCGCCGCATCGGCGCCGCCGCCGATGAAGATCGCCTGCGGCGTATCGAGTTCGGCGAGCGCTTGCGGCGCTTCGTCCGCGACGACGCGCAGATCCGGCACGCCGAGCGACAGCGCGTTGCGCGCGATGCGCGCCGCACGTTCCATGTCCCGCTCAATAGCGATGGCGCGGTTTGCGGGATCGCTCAGCATCCATTCGATGGCGACGGAGCCGGCGCCGGCGCCGACGTCCCACAGCAATTCGCCCTTGCGCGGCGCGAGCGCGGAGAGCGTCACGGCGCGGATGTCGCGCTTGGTGAGCTGCCCGTCATGCTCGCCGGCGTCAACTTCGACCGCGACCGTGTTGAGTGGCGCAATGTCATTGAGCGCGAATTCCTCTGCGCGGGCGTCGCGGACGCGCTCATGTGGACCGCCGAGCCGCTCGAGCACAAAGACGCGCGAGCCGCCCATGCCGCGCTCCGCGAGATGGCGCGCAAGGCGCGCAGGCGTCGACTCGTCCCAGGAGAGCGCGATAATTCGTGCGTTCGGCTGCAGATGCGGCGTCACACGCTCAAACGCGCGGCCGTGCAGTGAAAGCAGCGCACAGTCCTGCTGGCTCCATTTGAGCCGCGCGGCCGCGAGTGAAAACGCCGAAGGCGCCGGAACGCAGAAAATTTCGTCTGGCGCGAGATGGCGCGCGATGAGATCGCCGACGCCGTAGAAGAAGGGATCGCCGGAAGCGAGAATGACTATGGGTTTACCGCGTTGGGCGAGAATGCGCGGCAAGGCGTCAGAGAGCGGCGAGGGCCACTGCAGGCGCTCCGCCGGCGCGTCGATCATCGCGAGATGGCGCGCGCCGCCGACGATCAGCGAGGCTTGCGCGACGAGCGCACGCGCCGCCGGCGTGAGAGCGTCGGGGCCGTCTTCGCCGAGGCCGATCAGCGACAGCCATGGCGCGTTCATGTCGCCTTCCGCGACGTATAGACCCAGTCGCGCGCGCCCTCGCGAGCAATGCGCCGCGTGCCGCTGGCGCCGATGACGACAAGCGTCGACATGTCGACCTTGTCGCCCTCGGCTTCGTCGAGCCGCGTCAGAATGATCTCTTCGTTCTCGCGGCCGACGGATTTCGCGAGGCCGACGAAAGTCTCGCCGGGAAGATGACGACGCAGCAGCGCAAAGGCGTCAGTAATGCGTGTCGGCCGCGCGCGCGACGCGGGATTATATAACGCGATGACAAAGTCGCCTTGCGCCGCATGTTCCAGCCGCTTGGCGATGACGTCCCACGGCTTGAGATTGTCAGAGAGCGAGATCGCGCAAAAGTCATGGCCGAGCGGCGCGCCGAGCCGCGCCGCCGCCGCCTGCATCGCCGAAACGCCGGGCAGCACGCGAATATCGAGATCGCGCCACTCCCGCGGGCCGCAATCGACCGCTTCGAACACCGCCGCCGCCATCGCGAAGACGCCGGGATCGCCGCCGGAGACGACGGCCACGCGGCGGCCCTGCGCGGCGCGCGCCAGCGCCTCCTGCGCGCGGTCGATTTCGACGCGGTTGTCGCTTGCAAGCCGCGTCTGCCCCGCGCGCTCGACAACGCGCGCAACGTAAGGCGCATAGCCGATAATGTCCTGCGCCGCGTCCAGCGCTTCTTGCGCCTCGTGAGTCAGCCATCGCGCGTCGGCCGGACCGAGGCCGACAATGTCGAGCGCGCCGCTCAAGGGCGCCGGCCTCGCCCCGGCACAAGCGCCATCGAGAAATAGGGCGCCTCGTCGTCGCGCTTGTCGGAAAAGCGCATGATCTTTTCGCCGGGCATCGCGCCGCGTTCGACATAGATCGCGCGATCGATGACGCCGGCGCGAGTCATGGCGCGGCGGAGCTTGGCGAAATTGCCGCCAAGCTTCATCACCACCGCGGCGTCGGTTTCGGCGAGGCGTGACGCAAGCCTGTCTTCATCGAGCGTCGCCGGCAGAACGGTGAGAATGTCGTCGCCCCAGGCCATCGGCTGGCGCGCCGCGGCGAAACATCCCGACATGCCGGAGACGCCGGCGCAAATCTCGATGCGAAAGCGCGCGTCAAGTCGCGCGAACATATGCATGAAGGAGCCGTAAAGCAGCGGATCACCTTCGCAGAGCAGCGTCACGTCCCGGCCGGCTTCGAGCACTGCGCGAATGCGCATAACGCAATCTTCATAGAAGTGCTGAAGCGACGAGACATATTCCGGCTGATCGAAAGGAATCTCCGTTGTCACCGGATAGAGCAGCGCGATCTCTTCGCAACCCGGCGCGAGATAGGGCGCGGCGATCGCGCGCGCGTGGCTTGCGCGTCCGCGCTTGGCGAAGAAGGCGACGACGTTCGCCGCGCCGATGAGGCGCGCAGCCTTCACCGTCACAAGCTCCGGATCGCCGGGACCGAGTCCGACGCCGATCAGCGCGCCGAGCGTCGCGACGGCTTCATGCGATGTCGAGGCGAGCGCGTTCATTCCTGCTCGCTCGCCAGCGCATTGATGGCGGCGGCGGCCATGGCGCTGCCGCCTTTGCGGCCCTTTACGATCACGAAGGGAACGCGGCCGTATTCGCGCAGCGCGTCCTTCGATTCCGCCGCGCCGACGAAGCCGACGGGCATGCCGATGATGGCGGCCGGAGGCGCCGCGCCTTCATCGATCATCTCGAGGAGGCGGTAGAGCGCGGTCGGCGCATTGCCGATCGCGACCAATGCGCCATCCATACGATTGCGCCACAGCTCCAGCGCCGCGGCGCTGCGCGTGGTGCCGATCTCGGCGGCGAGCGCCGGCACGCGCGGCTCGAGCAGCGTGCAGACCACCTGGTTCTCCGCCGGCAGACGTGAACGGGTGACGCCATGCGCGACCATGTTGGAGTCGCATAGGATCGGCGCGCCCTTCTGCAGCGCGTCACGCGCCGCCGCGACGAAATCCGGCGAGAATTCGATGTCGTCGGCGAGTTCCACCATGCCGCAGGCGTGGATCATGCGCACGGCGATCTTTTCCTGCTCGGGCGTGAAACGCGAGAGATTCGACTCGGCGCGAATGGTTGCAAAAGAGCGCGCATAAATCTGCGCGCCTTCGTGGATATAGTCGAAGCGGCGGCTCATTGCGTCCCGCATGACGGCCTCGAATGTCAGTGATCTGAAGCGCGGCGCGCCGTCGGCGCCGGCGTTCTCGATGAGATCGAACCCTTCAGCGCAGGCAAGCAGCGTGACTGGAGAGGCGCTCTGCCGGGCGCAGCCTTTCGCGCAACCCGAAAGATGCAAGCCCACGCCATCAGCGCCGACGATCTTTTGCGCCAGCGCCGCGAAATCCATGACATGCGCGCGCGTCTCGGCGGTCGCCTGCGGACATTCCGGCGCGCCGGGACAGGCGATGACGGCAAGGCGTTTGTCGTCTGCCGATGTGATGAAGTCGCGGTTTTCCGCGCGCGAGACGACGCTTCGGGCGTTGTCTTCATCGAGCGTGACGATCAGCAAGGCGCGCCATGGCGTGAGGCGCAGTTCGCCTGTTCCCTCGCATTGCGCAAAGTCGGCGACGGCGGCGAGTTCATCTGCGCGCCAGCGGCCGAAAGGCGCGCCGACGCCGGCGAAAGCGACGGCGCCGCGGCGCTGCGCGCCAAAAATTTGCGACCATCGCGCAGGCGCGGGCGCTTCCTTGCAGAAGCGCATGACGAATCCGGCCGCGCGTGGCAGCGCGTCGGCGCCGAGCGCCTCGACCAGCGTGCGGACGCGCCTGAAGCTATTCGCATGACGGTCACGCAGCTCCACGAAGGCGCGTGCAAAGCGCAACGCCACGTCGAGCGCGTCATCGGTCGCGACGACTACGGCGCGATTGGAAACGCCAGCGATGCGAATTGCGACGTCGCCGTTTGCAATCGCTTCGATCCGAATGTCGGCCTCGACGTCGGCAAGCGACAGCGCGCCGCCATCATCGAGAAGAAACAAAAATTTCGGCGGAAGCGCGCGCAGCGCGCCATCGCGCTGTAGCTCAGCGGCGAGCTGCGCCGCCATGGCGTTTGCGTCGAAAGCGCCAGCGACGAGTCCGGCGAGCGGCGACGTGATGACATTCGTGACGCGTTCCGCGTCGGCGCTCGGCGCGAGCATGCCGATCGCCTCGAGGCTCCGCAGGGCTTCGGCGATCGTCGCCTCGCTGATTCCGCGCAGCTGCAATTGCGCGCGCTGCGAGAGATCAATCAGCCCATTGCCGCAGCTGTCCGCAATTCTCGCGATCTCGCGGGCCTGCGCCGCGCTCATGCGCGAGCCGACCGCTCGGCTGCAAGACGCTCTCCCTCTTGGCGTTCCAAATCGCTTAAGGCGCCGCGCACGCTGTTGCGTTGCGTCTTCCACAAGCCGCGCGCGAGCGCTTCGCTAAAAACCCGTGCGATTGCGGTGAGCGCGCGGGGATTCTCCATAGCAAGAAAATCCCGTGTCGCATCATCGCCTAAGGTGGCGTCAAAAGCGAGATCGAATTGCGCGTCGCTAATGAGGCCGCTTGTCGCGGCGAAAGCACAGAGATTGTCTATCGTCTCGGCGATTTCGCCGGCGCCGCGGTGGCCGTGCCGCTTCTGGCCTTGCAGCCATTGGGGATTGGCGAGCCGCATGCGCAGGACGCGCGCGATTTCGTCTTTCAGAGCGCGCGGCCGTAACCGTTCCGGCCGCGTCGCATCGATATGCACCAAATCGGCGTCGCCGCCAAGCATGGCGTTGGCGGCGGCAAAGCCCCCTTCGTAATCGGCGAAGGCGGGTCCGATCAGAACGTCGACTTCCGCCATGTCTTGCACATGGACATGCGCATCGGCGTCAGCGACGCGCGCGCTGAACGCCGCGACGGCCTCATTGCTTTCGCCCGCGCGATCATAGGCGTGACCTGCGGCGCAAAGATAGGCGCGCGCAAGATCGTCGCGGTCCGACCAATCGCCACGCAGCGCGCGATCGCTCACGCCAAGGCCGTAAGAGCCGTCAGCGGCGCCGAAGACGCGGCGCAGATCTTCCCTCGTTTTCAGCGGATTGATCTCAGCGTCTTCATCGCGCGTGGCGACCGCGCGCACGGCGTCGTCAAACAGCGCGATGAGATTTCCGAACATGTCGCGGAACAGCCCCGAGACCTGCAGCGTCACGTCGACGCGTGGAAACTCCAGCCGCGCCTGCGGCAGAATTTCAAAGCCGATGACGCGCGCGCTCGCCGTGTCCCAACGCGGCGCGACGCCGAGAAGCGCGAGCGCTTGCGCGAAATCCTCGCCGCCGGTGCGGATCGTCGCGCTGCCCCACAGGTCGAGCATGATATGGCGCGGGAATTCGCCATGCAGTTGCGCGTGACGCGTCATCACCTCGGCCGCGGCGCGTCGACCAATGTCATAGGCCGTTTGCGTGGGCGCATGGCGCGGATCGATGCAATAAAGATTGCGGCCGGTCGGCAGAACGTCGGCGCGTCCGCGCGATGGGGCGCCGGCGGGGCCGGGCTCGACGAAACGGCCGGCAAGCGCGGCGATGAGCGCCTGGCGTTCGGCGCGCGCACAGGCGCCGCGCGCAGGATCCGCGTCTGAATCTTCTTCGGCGCGCCCGAAGACATGGAGTCCGTCGCCGATGCGCATGTCCTTGAGGTCGCACATCCAGGCGTCGAGGCGCGTCAATGTCTCGGCGATGTCCATGTCGCGCGAGACGCCGCATTCCGCCGCAAGACCGCTGCGCTCGGCTTCGTCGATGATCGCGCCGGCGATGAGTTTCGCGCGGCGCGCGTCGAGCGCGCTCGCCGTCGCATATTCATCGAGCAGCGTTTCGACTTTCGCTGCCGCGTCGAACAGTTCGCCGTCAACGAGCGGCGGCGTCAGATGACCGATGGTCACGGCGCATGTGCGGCGCTTCGCCTGCGCGGCCTCGCCGGGATCGTTGACGATAAATGGATAGATGAGCGGCGTCGGGCCAAGCACGACTTCCGGCGCGCACGCCTCCGACAGCATGACCGATTTGCCGGGAAGCCATTCGAGCGTGCCATGCGCGCCAAGATGAATGAGCGCGTCGATCTCTCGCACATGCCGGAGCCAGAGATAAAAGGCGACATAGGCGTGACGCGGCGGGCGCTGCACATCGTGATAGCTCTCGTAACGCTCCGTGCGCGCGCCGCGATCGGGCTGCAGCGCGACGATGAGCTTGCCGGCTTCGAGACAGGAAAAGCGGAAGGCGCCGTCGACGACGGCAGGATCATCCTGCGGCGCGCCCCAGGCGTCGTTGACGCTCGCGATGAAGTCGGGTGGAAGGGCGGAAAGCCAAGCGCGGTAATCAGCAAGCGAGACTTCGATGAGGAACGTTCGGTCTTCCAGATCACGCAGCAAAGATGACGCGCGTTCCCCTCTCCCGCTTGCGGGAGAGGGTGGCCCGGCGAAGCCGGGTCGGGAGAAGCGGGAGAAGGAGATCGCGCTCAGAGTCGACGCCAACGTCATATCCCGCATCGATCAACGCCGAGACGATCTCATGCACGCTCGCTTCCGCGTCGAGGCCGATGGCGTAGCCGGCGCGGCCGCGCCGCGCCGGATAATCCGAAAGAATGAGCGCGAGGCTCTTGTCTGCATTGGGCTTGCGGCGCAGCCGCGCCCAATTCAACGCGAGGTCTGCGACAAAGTCGATGCGCGAGCGTTCCGGCGCGTGGCGTGTCTCGGCGAATTGCGCGGCAAGGCGCAGCGGCGCTTCCTCCTTAAAGGAAATCGCGCGCGTAAAGATGCGCCCGTCAACTTCCGGCAAGACGACATTCATGGCGAGATCGGCGCCGTTCGCGCCGCGCATCGAGGCGGCCCATGCTTCCCGCGAAGAGGTTGCAAGAGCGACTTGCAGCACCGGCGCGTCGGCGCAATCGAGCACGCTTCCCGCATCGCGCCGCGCCGAAAAAGCCGTGGCGTTGAGGATGACGTCGGGCGCGAACGCCTCAAGCGCGCGCGACACGAACGCTTCGCTCTCCGCCTCCTTCAGGCTCGCGACATAGATCGTGTCAACCGCGAATCCTCGCTCAGCCAGCGCGTCGGCGAGCGCGACGATCGGCGCGACGTCATCGGCGAGGAACATGGCGCGATAGAAAACGATCGTCGCGCGTAAATCGCCGCCGGCGCGGCAGGCAACCTCCAATCGTCCGGCGCTGGCGACGGGAGCGCTTTCGCGCCACTGCGCCGGATGGCCGGCAAGAGTCGCGGCATAGCCGAGGAATGAACGCAGATTGTCGGGACCGCCGTCCTGAAAGAAGCGCCAAATTTGATTGAGCGTCTCCACGCCGAGCGTCGACGCCTGCTTTAGGCGCGCGTCGTCATGGGCGTCGCCGGGCGTGATTGCCAGGGCGATTCCCTTCGCGCGCGCAAGCGTCTCGAGCTGCTCGACGCCATAGGGCCAATAGTCCTTGCCGCCGAGCAGCCGCACGACGATCAGCCGCGCATGTCGCGCCACAGTGTCGAGATAGAGATCGACGGAGTAGGGGTGCTTCAATTGCGCAAGCGACGCGCAGCGAAAGCTCGGGAGAGTCGCGCCGCTTTGCTCATAGAGCCGCGCCAGCAGCCGCAGCTCGGAATCCGAAAAAGACAGAAACACGATCTTCGCGGGAGATTGTCCAAGATCGACGGCGGCGCCGGCGTCGTCGAGATTATGGAGATCGCGCGGGAGAAGATGCATGGCGCTTCACGGCTGCGCCAGCGTCGCGATCACCGCGTCGCGATTGAGGCCTTTCTCGCCGATGATCACGACGCGACTCATGCGCGGCTCATCGGGCTTCCAGGCCCGATCGAAATGATGCTCGATGCGCGCGCCGACGCCTTGCACGAGCAGGCGCATCGGCTTGCCGACGACTTCAACGAATCCCTTGATGCGCAGCACGTCATGCGCGCGCGCCGCTTCGGCGAGTCGCGCGACCAGCGCGGCCGGATCCTTGATCGCCGAGAGAGACACGACGAAACTGTCGAAGTCGTCATGGTCATGTCCGGGCTCGGCGTCATGATGCGACGGACGGGTCGCGAGATCATCCTCCGCCGCCGCCGAAAGGCCGAGCAGCACGAGAGGATCGACGCGCCCTCCGCTGGCGCGCACGATCTTCGCCGATTTTCGAGCGCCGAGCGCCAGACGATCCGCGACGCCCTGTTCTTCGTCGGCGCCCAGCAGATCGGTCTTGTTGAGGATGATGAGATCGGCGCAGGCGAGCTGATCTTCGAACACTTCTTCAAGCGGATTGTCGTGATCGATCGTCTGTGTGTCTTCGCGCTCCTTGGCGATCGCCTCGAGATCGTCGGCGAAACGGCCCTCCGCGACTGCCTTGCCGTCGATGACGGCGATGACGCCGTCGACGGTCAGCTTCGAGCGGATCGCCGGCCAATCGAACGCCTTGACCAGCGGTTTGGGCAGCGCCAGTCCCGAGGTTTCGATGATGATGTGATCGGGACGCTTTTCATGCGCGAGCAGCGCTTCGATCGCCGGGATGAAATCGTCGGCGACGGTGCAGCACAGACAGCCGTTGGCGAGTTCGACGATGTTTTCTTCCGGGCAGTTTTCGACGCCGCAGGCGCGCAGGATTTCGCCGTCGACGCCGACGTCGCCGAATTCATTGATGACGAGCGCGAGGCGTCGACCCTTGGCGTTTTCGAGAACGTGACGAATAAGCGTCGTTTTCCCCGCGCCAAGGAAGCCGGTGATAATCGTTGCAGGGATTTTGGCGCTCATGAGAGTTCCTGTTGGCGCGACTGGAGTCGCCAGACGAGACCGGCGAGCGCGCCGGCGAGCGCCCAGCTGATCGCCTGCACGGCGAGAGAGGCGGCCGCGAAGCGCGCGGCGAGCTCCGCGGGCGCCGTGCTCTCGGGCGTCGCGGGCTGCGGCGCGAAGAAATGCGGCAGGGCGATCAGCGCGACGCCGGCGATCTTCGCCGCGGTCGAGTCAAGCCGCAACAAGGCGAAGAGTCCGGCGCCGGTCGACAGCGCGGTCGCAAGCCACCAGATCTGGCGCGCGGCGAGTTCGGTTTCCGCCATGCCGGGAAGCTGCGGCGCGAGGCCGAGACTCGTCGCGAGCCCCGTCGCGGCGAAGGCGCAGGCGCCCCAGAGCGCGGCGCGGCGCGGCGCGATGGCGTCGCCAGAGAGAAGCATCGCCGCGAGCAGGATGAGCGCGTAGCCGATCGAGACGGCGATCGTCGCGGCGCTGGTCGCCGCCGTGCGGCTCAGGCCGGAAAGCGCTGCGCCCGCGTCGGCGCTGTCATGTGCATGCTGCGCCGCCTCAAAGACCTCGGCGGCGAGGATCAGCGGCGTCGTGGTGAAGTGCTGCAGGGCCGCGACCGCAAGCCCGGCGACAAGGCCGGCGATGAGGCCGGTCGTCAAAATGTTGCGGCCTAGTGACAGGGGAAGGAGAGCGCGTGGCGCGTGTCATGCGCCGCGTCATGCACGCTTTCTGGATAGGCGAAGCCCGCGAGCCAAACGAGTCCGAAGCCGAGAGTGAGCGCAACAACGGCGGCCTTCAGCGCCTCAAGTCTCGAAGAGGGGAGGGCGGCGGCGTTGGCGGATGATTTGGCGTTCATATCGGTCTCCCTGCCGCCCCACCGGCGGCGATGCGATGCGCGCGGCGATCGTAAGCGATCGCCAGACGGCAGGTCTCCTGGCTCCCGGCTCGTCGGACCGCGCCGCCTTCCCAAGCGTTCAAGCTCAGTGGCGGATGGCGCGGGCCTCGCCGGCTACAGTTGCGGGGGCAGCCGCGGATAGGGGCGTAATGCCCGCGCCGCGTTCCCTTTTCACTTCTTGCGAAGGACCGTCTCGACTAGTCATATGCGCGGCTTAGGCTTCCGTCAAACCGGCCGAGGAGCGCCTGTGACCGAGATGAACGAAGACGACGAGGCGCGCCGCCATCGTCTCAAGATGGAGAAGCGCAAGGCCGTCCAGGACGCCGAGGTCGCCGGCAAGACGGTCGCCCGCAAAGGCCTGCTGATGGTCCACACCGGCGCCGGCAAGGGCAAGTCGACGGCGGCCTTCGGGCTGGTGCTGCGCGCGCTCGGCCATGGCTGGAAAATCGGCGTCGTTCAGTTCGGCAAGGGCCAGTGGCAAACAGGCGAGCGCAACATGCTCGAAAAGCTTGGCCAGGAGGTCGGGCAAGTCGACTGGCATACGCTCGGCGAAGGCTTCACCTGGGAGACCCAGGACCGCGCGCGCGACGAGGCGGCGGCGCGGCGCGCCTGGGAGAAGGCATGCGAACTGATGGACGACCCTCACATTCGCCTGCTGGTGCTCGACGAATTGAACATTTCGCTGCGCTATGAGCATTTGCCGCTGGACGAGGTTCTGGGCGCGCTCGCCGCGCGCCGCGATGATCTCAACGTCGTCGTGACCGGACGCAACGCCAAGCCGGAGCTCATCGCCGCAGCCGATCTCGTCACCGAGATGACCCTCGTCAAGCACCATTTCGGCGCTGGCGTCGCAGCGCAGGAGGGGATCGAATTCTAATCTGGAACCTATGCTCCGAAGGCCCGCCGGCATATCGCTCTTGGCAGCGGCGCGCGTAGAGAATACGCTTTGCGGGCAGGCAGTTCCGTGACGGACGGGACGCGCGCCAACGACGCGAGCAGGGATCCCCGAGGCGCGTCAGTCCTAGGCTGAACTCTCAACATCATCTGGACCCGAAAGCTCGATGGACGTTTACGGCGCGCTCCGCTTTTCCGCTGCGAGAATCTCCAACGAATTGTTTTCGGCGGGATCGATTTTTTCGGTCTATTCCCTGGCGACGACATTTGTCATCGCCGTTGGCGCGCTGGCCTATCAGCGCAAAATACGCCGGGGGCGCGTCAACCTGCGGGCCATCGCCCGCGCAATCTTCGACAAGAGACTCCTGCTCTCCAAATCGTTCGCCGCGGACGTCAAGCTGCTCATCCTGAGCGTCGTTCTCATGCCGGTCGTGGTGGGCGCGCTCGTTCTATCGACGAACGGCGTCGCGACGGCCGTGAGCGCCGCGCTGCGCGGTTCGTTTGGCGCGATTGCGCCGGTCTCTTGCTGTGACCTTTCGATAAAGCTCTTCTCTACCGCCGTGCTCTTTTTGGCCTATGAGATCGGCTATTGGGTCGATCACTACCTCAAGCATCGGATCCCGTTTTTGTGGGAGTTTCACAAGGTGCATCACACCGCCGAGGTGCTGACCCCGGTGACGAATTTTCGCAATCATCCGATCGACAACATCTTTTTCGGCTACATGCTCGCGATGTTCATTGGCGGCGCGTCAGGCGTATTGGCGTGGGTCTTTGGGCGAACCACTGAATCCTTCACGGTCGACGGGAAGAACATCCTTTTCATCTTCTTCCTCTGGACGATCGGGCATCTTCAACATTCGCAGTTCTGGATTCCCTTTCGCGGCGTTTTGGGGCGCATCGTCCTGAGCCCTGCGCATCACCAGATCCATCATTCGACAGATCCCCAGCACTTCAATCGCAACTTCGGCAGCGTTCTCGCCATTTGGGACTGGATGTTCGGATCGCTCGAGATGCCTTCGACCAAAAACCCGCGCCTGAAATACGGGGTCGAGGAAGACGCCGCGGACCCGCATTCGTCTTTCGGATTATTGGCGATCCCGATTTATAGAGCCGCCCTCGCGCTCTGGGGCGCGCTCGCCGATGCGTGGAATGCAGCGAGCGAGCGACTCGAGCAGCGCCGTCAAAGGCTAAAGAGCACAAGCATATTATGAGTCGCCTTCGCGCCGATCTGCTGCTTGTGCTTGCGGCTTTTATCTGGGGGACGGCCTTTATCGCGCAAAAAAACGCCGGCGAGCTTATGGGGCCGATCACCTTCGTCGGCGTGCGTTTTCTCCTGTCCTGCGTCGCGCTCGTTCCGCTGGCGCTCTACGAGAGGCGTCATAGTGAATCTCACCTAAAAAAGGGCGATTTGGCGCTCGCCGGCCTGATCGGCTTGTGCGTTTTCGTCGCCGCCGCTTTGCAGCAAGTCGGCCTTGCCACGACGACGGCGACCAACGGCGGATTTCTCACGGCGCTATATGTCGTGCTCGTTCCAGTGTTCGTCTTTGCGCAGACCGGCGTACGACCCCGGCAGGTCGTTCTCGTTGCGGGCCTCGGGTCCATCGTTGGCGCCTGGCTGCTGACGGACAGCGGGCAGCTGCAGAGTTGGACGTCGGGCGACGCCTTGGTTCTGATCGCGGACATTGCGTGGGCCGCCGGGATCAGTCTCGTCCCGACCTTTCTCGCTCGTGCCAACCGGCCATATTTTTTGGCTTTCGCGCAGTTCGGCGTCATCGGCGTTCTTGGAACTGTCGTGGGCCTTGGCGGCGAGCCTTTTTCGCTCGAGGGCCTGAGCGCCGCCCTGCCGTCGATTCTCTATGCGGGGCTTTGCTCGGGGGGGATCGCCTTCACGCTTCAAATCGTGGCGCTCAACTATACGCCAGCGGCGGAAGCCGCGCTCATCATGTCGCTGGAGAGCGTTTTCGCAGCCTTGTCGGGCTCCATCCTGCTGTCCGAGCGCCTCACCACGCCGGCGATGCTGGGCGGGTTGCTCATCGTGCTCAGCGCCGTGCTCGTCGAAGCTGGACCGGCCGCGCAAAATATGTGGGCGTCGCAGTACTGGAGTCGGCTGTCGCAAGTGTGGGGTCGGGCGCGTTAGAGCAGGTTCCGAAAAAGTGGAAGCCGACGCTCGATCATGTCGAGAACGTCGGCTCCAAAATGATCTGCGCGGTAACCGGCCGATCACCCGCCAGAAAGACAAGGGCCGGGAGCTTTCGCGCCCGGCGAGTCTTTTCGGCAGGGGTATGTATTACTGGATCATGCGGGCGGTAGAGCCAACGCCATCGCCCTGGATGCCGTTGCGGTTGCCCGTGCCGTTGGTCCCTTCAGGAGAGATCCAGTCCGGAACCCAGGTCAGAGCGACGACGACGAACGCGACGAAGGCGGCGATCCAAAGCAGCATCTTGCCGATATCGCCGGTATTGTGAACGTTGACGGCCATGCGTTTTCCCCCTGTTCTTGATTTTACGTGAATGCTTGCCGCATCGAGAGGGAGCCTAGCTTGTTTCCGATCGGATGGCAATGCGCTCTTGCGGGGGCTCAAAGCTCCGCCAAAAAAGCAATATTAGTTTTGAAATTCAAAATGTTAACATGCGACAGAACGTCGCGGACGTTGCAAAAAATTAAGCGCATTTCCCGTCCGCGTTTCCCTTCGAACGCCGATGCGCCAGCCAGGCGTCGAACGACTGAAGCGGGCCGCGCGGGTTGGCCGGCGGCGGCCCTTGCCGGACGTGGGCGCTTCGCCTATAACCGCGCCATTCCACAGGCGAGAGTTACGCGGCGTCTGCTTCAAGACGTCGCTCCGGTGGCCGGATCTCCGGCCTCTCTACTCTCTCGCCGAGGTTCAACCGGAGAAAAGACACTATGGCTCTGCCCGATTTCACCATGCGTGGCCTCCTGGAGGCCGGCGCTCACTTTGGCCATCAGTCGCATCGCTGGAACCCGAAGATGGCGCCTTTCATCTTTGGCGCCCGCAACAACATCCACATTATCGATCTCGCCCAGACAGTGCCGCTTCTCCATCAGGCGCTGAAGACGATTTCGGACACGGTCTCCAAAGGCGGCCGCGTGCTGTTCGTGGGCACCAAGCGCCAGGCGCAGGAACAGATCGCCGACGCCGCCAAGCGGAGCGCTCAATATTACATCAATTCCCGCTGGTTGGGCGGCACGCTCACCAATTGGAAGACGATTTCCGGATCGATCACCCGTCTGCGCAAGCTCGACGAGCAGCTTTCGGCCGGGGCATCGGGCATCACTAAGAAAGAGCGCCTGCTGCTGACCCGCGAGCGCGACAAGCTCGAAAAGGCGCTCGGCGGCATCAAGGACATGGGCGGCACGCCGGATTTGATCTTCGTGATCGACACCAACAAAGAGCAGCTCGCGATCAAGGAGGCGAATCGCCTCAAGATTCCCGTCGTCGCCGTGCTCGACACCAATTGCGATCCGGATGGCGTCACCCATCCGATCCCCGGCAACGACGACGCCGGCCGCGCCATCGCGCTCTACTGCGATCTCGTGGCGAGAGCCGCCATCGACGGCATTTCGCGCAGCCAGGGCTCGGTGGGAATCGATATCGGGGCCGATGAGTCGCCGGCGCTTGAGCCCGCGCTCGAGACTCGCCCGGTGGTGCGCGAAGATTTGCGTCCCGCCGAAGCCGCCGGGGCGGATGCGGAGACGCCTCTCGAGGCCTTCGAACTGCTGTCGGCGCCGCGCGGCGCGCCGGACGATCTCGCCAAGCTGCACGGCGTCGGCCCGCAGCTTGTCAAGAAGCTGAACGACGCCGGCGTCTATCATTATTGGCAGCTTGCCGCGATGACTTCGGCGGAAGTCGAAAAACTCGACGGCGAGTTGAAGCTGAACGGCCGCATTGCACGCGACGGCTGGGTCGATCAGGCGAAGGCGCTTCTCGCCGCCTAATCGATCCGTCAGGTCCAATGCTTAAGACGCGCGCGCCGGTCCAGTGGGCCGGCGTCGTCGCATGACTCTCCGAGAAGGAATTTCAGCCATGGCTACGATCACCGCCGCCCTTGTGAAGGAACTGCGCGAGAGCACCGGCGCGGGCATGATGGATTGCAAGGCGGCGCTCACCCAGACGGACGGCGCGTTCGAAGCGGCGGTCGACTGGCTGCGCAAGAAGGGCCTCTCCAAGGCCGCGAAGAAAGCCGATCGCGTCGCCGCCGAAGGGCTTGTCGCCGCGCTCGTTTCAGACACTTCCGGCGTCGTCGTCGAGGTGAACTCCGAGACGGACTTCGTCGCCCGCAACGCCGATTTCCAGACGCTTGTGAAGAACATCGCCGAAGTCGCCTTGAAGAGCGGCAAGACCGACGTCGAGGCGCTCGGCAAGGAAGCCTATCCCGGCGGCGGCACGGTGAGCGAAGCGATCACCCAGGCGATCGCCGGCATCGGCGAGAACCTGACGCTGCGCCGCGCCGCCGCGCTGAGCGTCGGCGAGGGCGTGGTCGGCCGTTACGTGCATGCGCAGGTCGTCGACGGCCAGGGCAAGATCGCGGTGATCGTCGCGCTCGAATCGAAGGGCGACAAGGACGTGCTGGCGACGCTCGCGCGCCAGCTCGCGATGCATGTCGCCTCGGCGAATCCGCTGGCGCTTGACGCCTCGGGCCTCGATCCGGCGACGGTCGAGCGCGAAAAGAAGCTGCTGGCCGAGAAGAACGCCGGCAAGCCTGAGAATGTGCTGCAGAAGATCATCGACTCGGGCATCAAGACCTACGCCAAGGAAGTCTGCATGCTCGATCAGGTCTCCAACCATCCTGACCACAGCGGCAAGAGCGTCGCCCAGGCGGTCAAGGAGATCGAAGGCAAGGCCGGCGCGCCGATCGCCATCAAGGGCTTCGTGCGCTACGCGCTTGGCGAAGGCATCGAGAAGCAGACGAGCGACTTCGCCGCCGAGGTCGCGGCCGCCGCGAAGGG
>WSXZ01000113.1 GCA_009773555.1 Methylocystaceae bacterium
CGCGCCCGCATGCCCAATCTGCTGATCGTCGGCGAGTCCGGCATGGGCAAGACGATGATCGTCGAAAAGTTCGCGCGCGATCACCCCGCTTATTTCGACGCCGTCAATGGGCTCAAGCGCATGCCGGTCGTGCTTGTCCAGATGGTCTCGGGGCCGGATGAAGCGCGGTTTTACAAGCGGCTGCTGGCGGCGATCAGCGCGCCGGAGCCGTCCCGGCCGACGCTCGGCGCGCTGGAGAATGTGGCGTTGCGCGTGCTGGAGCAGGCGCAGCCGGGCATGCTGGTCATTGACGAGGCGCATAGTCTGCGGGCGGGGACGGTGCGCGAGCAGGCGCGGTTCCTCAACATGCTGCGGTATTTGGGCAACGAGCTGCGCATCCCGCTCGTCTGCGTCGGCACCCAGCAAGCCCGAAATTCACTCAGGACGGACGAACAACTCGTGCGCCGGTTCGAGGCCATCGCGCTCCCGCCCTGGCGAAACGACCAGGATTTCGCGGCGTTGATCGGAAGTTTGCAGCGCACGCTGCCGTTGCGCCGGCAAAGCGAGATCGGCGAGCGGGCGCTCAAAAGCATCCTCGAGACGACGGGCGGCGTCACGGCGGCGATCTTCTCGTTGATGACGCGATTGGCCGTCGCCGCCATCGTGAGCGGCGAGGAGCGGATCATGGGATCCGATTTCGAGGACGCCAAGACGACCTCGTTGCTCGGGGAAGCGGTGTGAACGCGGCGCTCGCCTCGCTCTTGCCTGTCGCGCCGCGACCGGCGGCCGAGGAGCGCCTGTCGTCATGGCTGTCGCGGGTTGCGGGGATTTACGACATGTCGGCGAACGCGCTGCTCGCCCATTTCGGGCTCGCGGGAGTTTCGGCGCTGGCGCTCGAACAGGGCCTGTCGGCGCGGCAGGGGGCCTTGATCGCGGCGCGCGCCGGGTTGAGCGCGCGGACGATCGACAACATGACATTCGCTGCTTTGGCGCCGCATGCCCGTTTCGTGATCGCGCCGAGCGCCAGATATTTCTGCCCGAGTTGCGCAAAGACCCCCGCGATCGGCCGCAGGGACGCGGCGCTGCCCTGGACGTTTTGGTGTTCTGTGCACGGGGTTCGGCTGTGGGCGCGCGACAAGCGGCCGATGGAGAGCTTTCTGCCCGAAAGTGTTCTCGAACGCCTCGATCCGATCGCCAGGCGCGGCGCCGCCCGCTTGGCGGCCTGGGCCGAGGACCACGACCCCATGGGAGAGACGGGCGCGCCGACGGTTCCGGATCTGCTGCGATTCCTGACCACGTCCTATCGTCGTCCTTCGCCGCCGTCCCTGTCGGAGCAGCCGCGGCTCTCGCTGGAGGCGCGGCGCACTGCCCACGCTTTTTTGACGCGGCCGATCGCCCGACAGGCCCTGCTCGTCGCGGTGCCGGAATATGATCGCTTCGCGCCGGTTCTGGCCAAACCAGTTCGCTCCGGGCTCGCCGCTCTTGCAGGCGGCTCGCTCTTACAGAACTACGCTTTGGCGGTCGGCGTGGCGCGCCTGACCCAAAACCCCGTCGAGCAGGCCGCGGCGGCGCTGGCGGCGGCCGACGCGGAGGGGGAAACGAACTTACGCCGAGTTTTGAACATCTGGCCCTCTGCGACGCGTCGGCGCATCGACGTCGAGTTGCGATGCCTGACCAAGGCCAAGGCGGCCGGTGAGGCTCCGCGACGGCGTCAATTGCAGCGCAGTTCCACAAATTATGCGCGAGTCCCAGAAATTTCGGCGCGGTTCGTCCCATGAATTGTGAATCGGCATTGCGAAATTATGCGCGGTCCCGCCGCGCCGAGCGCCCAATCCCACAAATTATGGCTGTCCGACACTCGGGCTCGAAAATCCGACGCCTCGGAAGGCTCGAGGAGGCCGATTTCGGACCCGAGCGCCGGGAACTCCGGGCGTCTCGAATCATGTCCGATAAGCGCACATTATCGGACATTGGGGAGAGATGACAAGCGCGGCGGATAGAGCGCGAATTTTAACGATAAAGCGCCGTCGTAGCTTGCCGGCGGACTCGTTCTGCGATTACGATTCCGCGCATGTTCGAAGCTGATTCGTCCGACGCATTTGAGATTGATCCCATCGTAACCGCGAAGCCGCGGCGCGTCCGCAACGGGCGTCATTCGGCGCCAGCGCTTTCGCAACAGGTGGGGGAAATTCGGCCGCTGCCGCGCTGGACCCGGTTCGAAGCGAGCGTCGGCGATGACGCTCATGCGGCGGCCTTTCTCGCCGGCGCCAATCTCCTCGCCCTCCACCAGATTTTGCGCTCCGGCGCCGATGTTTCGGGCGCCGGCTTAGGGACTGGCGCCGATATATCGAGCGCCAGCAGCGACTCCGTCGATGTTTCGAGCGCCGGCAAAATCTTCGGCGTCGAACCGGTTTTTTCCGGCGCGCTGCGCCAGCGTCTGGCGCTCAAAGCCGCCGCAACCTGCGCGCGGCTCGCGCGGCTGCGCGAGGACGAAGCGGCGCTCCGCGACGCCGAGCACTTGGGCGGCGGCGGCGGCGAGACAAGTCCTGCCGGGCGGTTGCATCGGCTCTGGCGGCTTTTTGCGTCACGCGCCGTGAAATTTGATGCGGCGACGTTGTCCGCCGCCGCCGCATCCGTCGGGGCGCCGAGCGCCGTGGACGGGGAGCGTCTTGCCGAAGCGTTGCGCCAAACCGTCGCTGGCGCCAATGATCCGCTTGCCGCGGCGGCGGGCGTGAGCGCAGCGGCGATGCATGATCTCGCCGCCGTCCCTGCAATCGACGCGGAGATTTTCGCGTTCTGGCTTGCCGACGCCGCCCTGGCGCAAAAACTCGGCTGGCAGGCGCCGATTCCGCTGCTGGCCACCGTGATCCTTCACCCCGCATTGCGCCGCGATCCAAACGGCCGTCGACCGCGCCCGGCCGATCGCGACTGGTCGACCGCGTTGGCGAGCGCTTACGCGCTTGCGGCGTGTGAGGCGGTCGATCTCGCTGGCGTTTTGTCGCGCCAGACGCAAAAACTTTTCGACGCCGCGCCAAAGTTGCGGGCCAAGGGAGCAGAGCGGGTGATCGAGATGCTGCTCGCCGATGATTGCGTGACGCCGGCGCGCGCGGCGAAAACGGCAGGGCTCTCCGACCGCGGCGCGCGGCGCCTGTTCGATCGGCTTACGGAACTTGGCGCGGTGCGCGAACTGTCGGGGCGAGCGAGCTTCCGGATCTATGGGCTCTGAAGCGTTTTCAGCCGAAGTGGACGCCGGTTTGGCGCGGCAAACGGGGTTTTAAAGTAGCGTTGTCGAGCAAAGGGGAACTGGGTTCCATGAAGGAAACGCGTCAGGAAGCAAGGTGAGGCGCAAACATGGGCCGCCCAAAAGACTGCGAGCTGCACGACTCATTCGACCCTGTGCTTATGGAATTGCCGGAAGCCGTGCGCTGGCGCGAGTGGATGGGACGCGTCGAATCCGTCATTTTCGCCGCGCCAAGCCCCGTACCGCGCGAGGCGCTCGCACGGGTCGTCGGCTCGACCTGCAATCTCGACGAGCTGATTGCCGACATCCGCGACGATTTACGCGCGAGGCCCTATGAGCTCGTTTTTGTCGCCGGCGGCTATCAACTGCGCACCAAGCCGCGCTTCGCGCCGGCAATCCGCGCGGCGGGCGGCGGCGATCTGCGCGACGCCGGCGCGCCCGAATTGACGCCGACCGAGATTTTGGCGGTGACGGCGATC
>WSXZ01000114.1 GCA_009773555.1 Methylocystaceae bacterium
TGTCAGGATACATCCTTTGATTAGAAAATCCCTGTTCGCGCGGCGCGTTGACATCATATTTGAGAATTTCGGCGCGCATTTTCGAGCTTTGACGCTTAAATTGAGAACTCCAGCGGCATCCCGAGCGCGGCGTAGGCGAGCTCGTCGAATCGCTTTCGATAGACGGGGCGACAGAAGGGGCGCAGGCGCTGAATCGTATCCGCCGCGTTTTTCGCGGCGACTGCGAGACCGGCGAGTAGCGCGATGCGTAAATAGAGCGGCACCATAGCGTTTGCGCCTTTGCTGATGGACGGCGCTATGCGTAATGCTTCGGCGTCAAATCCTGGAACGATCTCGTTGAGCAACCAGCTCTTATTGTAGCCTTCGGGGGGCTGCGTCGTCTGCGGGCGATTTAAGATCAGCAAAAGCCGCATCATCGCAATAGGGGATGCTAGCGGCGTCGGCTCGCCCCGCAAGTGACGATTGACAAGCTCCTCTCCGATTTTGGCGGCGTCCCAATGGTCCCCAAATGGGCTCGTGTTTCGGACGGTATCGCAGCCGGCACGAGGTCCCTCGATTTCTGAGAGCGGCGAACCGCATAGAGGACAAGTAACGCGCCACGCCTCAAGCCAGCTTTTTAGAACCGCTCCCGGAGTGTCAGCCGCGCGATGTCGCTCGCAGCATGTCCGACAGAATTGAATCGGCTTGCCTCTTCCAACCAGTGCCGCGACCTCGATTGGAAGCGCTGTATGCGTCATGGCGACAACATCCATTGGATCAGTGCGAAACGAATCTACGATGCGTGCGATCTGGCCGAGACCTGGGCGGAAGTCGAGGCTACGCAGCTTCTTCGATTCGAGCTTTAGCCACGAGATGAGCATGGGCTCCGTGAGCCCATAGAAAGCTGCATGACGATGAAGCCACGATGAAAGAAGTTCGTCGGGCGTCGGGTCGAGGACGACCGGCAAGGGCCGCCGAGCGGCGTTGATCAGCATCGTCATTGGAACGCGGCTTCCTCCTCGCTGATAGGCCTCCAATCATCAATGGCTTCGTCGGTTAGTCGTTCCGTTCCTGTCTCGATAGCCTGGATCGCGACTTCATTCACAAGGCGGAATATTTTTGACGTTACGCCTTCAGTCACTCGAAGAATTCGTTTGAGACCGCGCGCCGTCAGAATGCTCGGCTGACGAAGCGGGAGATTGCGGAGAATGGCAAGGACGAGTTGCTGAAACTCGTCATCGGCTTTCCAGCGCGGCAACGTGACAACATCAAAGCGTCTGGCAAGCTGTACGTCGCCGTTGATCGCCTCACGTGCTTCCGTGATGCCGAAGCAGACAAGCGAAAGCTGAAGCTCGTTACTCAAGAAACGAAGCGTGTTCAGAACGACACGCTGCTCGCGCCATGAACCGGCGATGATATTATGAATTTCATCTATCAGCAGGACTTGAACGCCCACGGCTCGCAATAGTCGAATTGTCGTCTGCTCTAATGCGACAATTGTCGCGCGCGGATTGGAAGGGGCGCCAAGTGCAGAGAGAATTTGTGCATAAAGGCGCCGCTCGCCCGGCCCGCCCGCCAACTCCACAACGAGAAATTTACGTCGTGCGTCGGCTGTTGCTGCATCGAAAGCGAGCATCTGGTCGTGCTTGAAGCGCCCGACGATCATCGATTTTCCCATGCCGCTGTCGCCATAGACGGCGATTGACGGCATTCGCGTCGTGCGCGGGTGAGTCGGGAGACCCTGAATCAAATCGACGATATGTTTTGCTTTTGGATAGTGGACCCACGGCTTTGATCGAATAAATTGGATCCGCGCGTCATTAGATGCGTCGAGAAGACTTGCAACTTCGTCCGTGACGTGGGCGGCCCTATCGATCACGCTGCTTCTCCGCGATTTCCAGAATGGAAGGAGTGCGCGAGTCGATGCCCTTGAGCGAGCCGAATCCTTCGTCATCCACCGAAATCTTGTTTTTGGGCTGCGGGTCGCGGCGGGCCTGCGCCGTCTTCCTTATTGCATCGTCAACAATGCGACGCTTGGCCTTTGCAGTAGTGATCCACTGGTTCGGTTCGCGTTCCGCGCGCGCTTGCGCTCGCGTTTCGCGCCGACGTAGTTTCCATTCGCGGAGACTTATTGATGGGCACGTAAGATCGCGGCTCCGGGCTTCGACGAAACGCCCGGAAGGACGCTGAACAAAAATTCTTGAAATATCTCGGGGATCATATTTGACTAAAAGCTCGCGTTTGGCGCCTCCGAGATCGGCGCTTAAAACGTTTGACCAGTATGGCAATCCATGCAACCAGACGCCGTCTGGCCTGAGTGTTCGATACGCCTCGGGCAATAACGAAACCCAGAAGGCCATTCGATCATGCGGCATGCGCAGATTGATCCGCGCCTCATGTTCGCGCCAGACTGCCAATGGTGAGCGCATCAAGGTGCTGTGTATTCGGTCGTGATAGCCGCCCGCAATCTCCCAGCCGAGAAAGCATTCGAGCTCTCGCAACGACATGGCTGAATTCTTTTTCGGATCGTAGGACCCTCGTTCGATCGGATTTCCAAATGAAGTGCCGGGCAGAAGATGCATCTGACCCATCATCGTTCCGATCAGCCGTTCGATATGACCGCCGTAATGCGGTTCGCCAGGCGGGCGCCAAATGATATCGACGCCTTCGTTGCGACAACCGCGAATGAAAGCCTTGCTTCTGAAATCTGCGCCATTGTCGACGTGAAAGGCCTCTGGCAAGCCGGCGACTGGCCATGTCGCGTCGATCTCACGTTCCTGCAACCAGGCTGTCTTGTCGTAAACGCCATGGAGAACGCAGAGGCTCACGGAAAGCCGTGAAGGGGGATCCATCGAAAGATGAAAGCCCGTAATCATTCGCGTAAACACATCGATCGCCAGCGTCAGCCAAGGGCGTGCGAGCGGTTCGCGCGTCTCTTCGTGAACGACGATGAGATCGACGAGCGTGTGATCGATCTGAACCACCTCGAGCGGCCGGGAGGCTTTGTATTCGCCCGGAACTGGCGTTGTCGCTTTGATCGCGCGTTTGTCCTTCCGTTTACGCGCGACCAATCGCCTCTCGATGTCATCGACGCGCGTCTTGATCGTTCGACGATCTGGCAATGGCCATCCGTGCTGGACGAAACGCAAATGGATTTGTTCGACGAGGTGGGTCAGCGTTGGACGCTGCGGCTTCAGATAGACTTCCCGGATCGTCTGGCGGATCAACTTATGACGCGATTTGTCGAGAGCGAGCGCCCCTTTCGATCGGCCTCGCGGCTTCGGCTGAAGCGCCTCAACGGTGGGCGTTTCGCGATAGATCGCGACGAGGCGATAAAGTGTCGCGCGACTGATCCCGAGGTCCAAAGCAACATCTTCGACGTCGCTTGTTCGTAGCCGGTCGCCCGCGGAGCGGCCTAACAATTCTCTGATGGCCTCCTCGCGTCGACATGCCTCTAACCACTGCGGGTCGTCGGACCCCGTCGTGTCGGCGTCATCAGGGCAGGGCGCGTTCTCATTATTGCTGTTCATTTTTCGGCCGCGTCCATGAGAAATGGTTGAGCCGCAAATTCTCAATTCAACTGTACATCATTCGGGCGTTTTCTCAATTCAAATGTATACGCGTAAATCAGCAGCGTTTCGTAACGCATTGAAATTCAACAGGCCGATTTCTCAATTTCTGATGTGTCCTGACA
>WSXZ01000115.1 GCA_009773555.1 Methylocystaceae bacterium
TTTGCCGTTCGCAGCCATAAATTCATCAAACCGATCCAAATAGGCGGCCGAGTAAATGACCTCAACGCCCATCTTCTGCAGCACGTCGCAATATTCGCGATCCCGGTTAAGATTATCGGGCCAGAAGGTCACATGAAAGCCGGCATGTAGGAACATTCGGACGAAGTGATACATGGTCCGCGAACCGGCATCACGATCCCACTGCGGGACATAATGATCTACAAACAAAATATGCGGACGTCCGCGCGAGCGATCTCGCGCCAGAAACACACTCTGGGCGTTGGGAAAGTGGTCGGACGCGAGCGTCGTACGCCAGCGTTTCAGCAATTTTTCCTGGTTCGCGATTTGGTAGGCCTTGATCCCGCTGGTCGTATCATTGCCGTGGCTCTTGCCCTCATGATGCACGACCTCCGAATGCGGGACGTAGACCGCTTTCAGTCCCGCGGCGCGCACGCGGAACGCCAGATCAGAGTCTTCGCAGTATGCGGGCTTGTACATTGGGTCGAACCCGCCGAGCTCATTCCATGTCTTCGCCGGCAACGCGATCGATGCGCCAGAAATATAGTCAGCTTCCTTGAGATAATTGTACTCTGGAAGTCGGGGATCGCTGTTGCGGCCGAAGTTCCACGCGGAGCCGTCATCCCAGAAAATGCCGCCGGCTTCCTGCAGTGTGCCGTCCGCGTTCAGGAGCTTTGAGCCCGCAAGCCCAACGTGCGCCGCATCGCGCTTGAACACATCGATCAGCTCATCGAGCCACTTCGGAAGCGTCAATGTGTCGTTATTCAGGAATACGACATATTCACCCTTGGCGACACGCGCTGCGGCATTGCAGTTTTCAAGGAAGCCGAGGTTTTTCTCGTGACGGACGTGAACGATTGAGCCGCCCACCTTTGAGAACACTTCGGCCGTCGCATCCGATGAGCGGTCGTCGCCGATAATGATCTCATAACTGTAGCGCGATGAATTATCGACAATGCTTACAACCGACGTTAGCGTGAAGACGAGATTATTGTAGACGGGGATGATAATCGACACGTCGATTTTTTGACGTTGGTTGCGTCGCGATGCGCGCTGTTTGCCGAGACGCGCCTTGAGATGAGAGAACTCCACAGACTGCTCAAAATCGTTTGGTCGATCTCCGTATCGGTCAACAACGGACATCAGATAAACATAAAGGCCGATTTTTTCCTCGCCATAGTTGTCGATAATCTCCGGCCTTGGCGGCCACGTAACCTTAGAGGAGGAGGCTGTAGAGCTTGGCGGCTTTCCGACACGGAATTGCGACGGCAGAGAAATACGCGTATCGCCGAAATACATAAAAGCCGATATCGGGTCGAATCGGCGCCAGTAGGCGTCAGCCACGATGCTATGCATGTCGGCCAAACTGATCTTTTCACTCGTTTCGCGCTGGTCTCGCGCGCCGATCAGCACGTAATGGCTTAGCGCGTCGTATGTCGTGGTCCGCGCATCGCGGTTGAGGCGCAGATAGTGCTCGATATCGAACAGCGGATGCGGAGAGCGCTTTTCAAACGCGCCAAAGCGGACGAAATGTTCGAGCGGATTGTATTTCGCGGCCACGACATCTGGATTGTTCGCGAGGTACCAATCTCCCGCGAACGCACGATGCGGCTGACGCCCCTCGCGCCAGCCTATCGCGCAATAGTGCAGCAGCGGGCATACGTGCTGCCGACGGACATCGCCATTCTCGTGCAGATAATAGTCCGAGTCGAAAAGCGGATGTGGACTCGACAGAAAAAGTTCTGGTTGCGTGATATAGGCCAACACCGGCCGATCCCTATCGGCAAATCCCGGCTGGCGCTTCAGACGGTCGACCCATATTAAAGGATGTGGGTCTCGCATCTCCTTCTCGCCGAAACTAATATAGTGTTCGAAGGGATCCAGATTATGCGCAGCGACGTCTTTGTTGACCTGAGAATAGAAACTGGGATCGAACAAGGGATGCGGCGAAAGCTGTCGATATCTGCCCTTGCGCAAATAGTGTATGAGCGGCGCCGTTGCGCCGATTTCCGCGACATACAAAGCTCGGTACCAAGCGGCGCAGAAATAGGGATGCGGGTCGCGGTCCTCTTTGAATCCATTTCGAAGGTAATGCGTCAGAGGATCTACGCGACTCTGCGCAACGTCCGGATTGGTTTCAAGATACCAGGCCGCGTCAAAAAGCCCTGATTTTTCGATGTCTCGACGCTCCGCCCGGCCGAGCGGCGGAGCATCGAGCGCTGGTGCGATCACTGATTGCAAGCGTCGTTGATGCGCCACAAGCCCGATGGGCGAAGCGGCAAGTCGAAGTCGCGTACTGTTCGATGCCAGCGTTAGCTGCTGTTCAATCGTTCGCTTAATACCAATTACGCGTAACTGCTGCTCGAAATGCTGCACTTCCGAAGCCTGGGTCGCAGCCGCAGCAGCGTATTGTGCGATGACCTCGCTTTTTTGGGCGATTTCGCTTTCGTTACTCTGGACCACTGACGCAAGTTCGAGCGCAATCTGCTCTTGCTGATCGATTTCTTCGCGCGCAGCGGCAAGGTCCCGCTCGAGTTTTTCCTTCTCGGCTTTCACCTCGTCAGCGTCAGCGCGCGCCTTGGCAAGGTTTCCCAGCAATGTCTTGAGAGTTGCTTCAGCATCTTCAAGTTTGGCGGTCGTTGTCGCAAGTTCGGATCGCGTCGCCTCAAGCGCTGTTGCTGCGTCCTCCAGCTCGCGTGCGCGACGCTCGGATTGGAGCTGTAAATCCTCCGAATGCTGGCGAGCGAGCTCGAATTCGGCTAAGCGCTTTGCGTTGTCTTCCGCGATCTTACTGATCCCGGTTAGGATGTCCTGTTGAAGGAAAGTCTGTGTCGCGCTGGCGAGGAGCTTGATCTCTTCCAGGGCGCGCTGTTCTTCGCCACGATCGCCTCGCGCCTGCTTAAGCTGTTCATTGCGCGCTTCACTCTCCATGAGCTGCGCGCGCAAGCGCTCGTAGTCCTCGTTCAGCGTCGACGCCCAGCGAAAAATTCTTTCGTGTTCACGCCACAGATCTTCATTCTCGTCGAGAAAGAACGATGGGGTGTCGAGCCGTCGCTGCAGTGCGCGGTTGCTACAGATGGCGATAAAATATTGTGCGTATCCTAAGTCGGCGGAGCCCACCGTGACGTTGCCCGCGGCCCCCTTACGGACGACGAGACTTTGAATGGTCCGATCCGGCTGGGGCACGACGTCAAAGATCACGGAAGGGATCGCGAAGCGCTGTCCATGCAAATGAACGTGCTTGAACACGCTGCCGAGAAGCGACATAAATTCCGGCTCGTCGAGTTCTTTCACATGAAATGGGTTCTTCAGGCCGCTCTCTTCGGAATAAATCGGCCGGTTGGGTGTTGAGACAATAAACACGCCGCCCTTGCGGAGCACGCGTGACGCTTCCTTAACGAAGGCTTCTTGCTCAGCGATGTGCTCTATCGTCTCGAAGGATACGACAACATCGAAGCTGTCCGTCTCGAAGGGCAGCGACACACAATCCGCGACTTTGAACTGAAGCCGCTCATTGCGCCCATACTTCTTGGCGGCTTCGCGGATGGTGACTTCGTCGACATCAACTCCAACCACCCGCCGCGCCCGCTGCGCCAGCATATCAGCGCCATATCCTTCTCCGCAGGCGACATCGAGCACATCTTTTCCGTCGATGAAACTGGCGCATAACGCATAGCGATGACGGTGTTCGTAAGCGATCCGACCACTCAGTTCCGGTGTAAAACGCTCAAGATCTTTCGACATGCGCGGTATCCCGTCCGAAACCAGGAATCCTTTTGCTCATCAGCGCGGCCTAGGGCTAGCCCGCCAAAGTAAGTGAAAGGCTACGAAAGGCGACGCTGAGCGTGCGTTCGTCCTGGCTCAGGCCCAGAAGTCGCGGACAACTCGCTTTAGGCATCAGGAATGTAATGAGACAGTCGTTACGCTCGAGAAACATGGCTTCGATGCGCGCGGAATGTACGCCCGGGTTCGCAATGGGCCAGAACGCGACAAAGGCGCCATTAACGAAGACGTGAATCTCCTGTTCGACGCCTCGCGCCTGCAGCGGAATAACGTCGATCTCAAGCTGCAGGTCGCTCTTCGTGTATTCCATCATGAACCGGAGTTTTGCGACATGTCCGGCCCATGTGTGCTGCCTGTCGTTAGTGTCGTGCATCCACCCTTCGCTCGCCCAGAGCTTGTAGTCGCCGGACGAACCGAATTGCACGGAGAAAGGAATGCTTGGCATAGATACTCGGTGCCTCATGTGCTGGACCGCTCCCGAGAGCGCGCGGGCGATCGCTGAGATGACCTTGGCGCGAGGTGCGTTGTGGCCGCATTGCCAAGCTGAACGTCTAACCGCTCGAATTATCGATTACAAGCGGTAGGTTAGCGATCACTGCCTCAAAAAGTTGCGGATGTCCCGTTCGTCAGTCCGATGGACCACGCGCCACGGCGCAAAGGATTGCGCCTCGCATGCGTACAGAGACGCTGCGATGAATTATTGGAACAGACACCGAGCCGGGCAGATCGAGCGCCTACAACCAAGCAAGCGGCGTCGGCTGAAGACAGGCGTCTATAGCGTCAAGCGATGGAAAGGCGCGGTCATGGCCCAACGCCTAACGCAATCGCCTTCGGCAGCAATCAGCGCGAGGCGAATTTAACGGCGCCGCTCGAAAATTTAGTCGCCGGCACGCGCGAGTTCAGTTTCAATGACTGAAAATTGAAGCCGAAGGAA
>WSXZ01000116.1 GCA_009773555.1 Methylocystaceae bacterium
TCAGATATGGGTTTCCTCTCTCGGAAACGCGCCACTGGCGGTTCGCCCAGGTGCGGCGCCGGCTGGCGGCGCTGCGCAGGCGCTTTTCGCGCTCCTTCGGACGCACATAGTCTTGCTCCATGTGCTCGGCGCATACGCACCCGACGGCGAGGATGTCCGAGTAGTCAGGGTGCTGCATGTGATGTACGAAGCGAATATCGACGCTCTCACACATTTCGCAAAGCTGCGAAGGCTCTCCGAGATCGTCTACGTCAACGCAGGTCCAGCCGCGCTGGGGAACGCCCGGCTGTGACCACTTGCCGCGTTGCGTATGCTCGGAGACGCGCATGGAGCGCGCTTAGCCCTTCGGCGGGAACGGATCGTCGCCGTAGGTGTTGCGCTCGCGTATGCGGCCGTTTTCGCCATGGATGAAAAGCTCCGCCCCTTGGTTACGGGCGATGTCGCGGCCGGCGCGAACCGCTTCCTGCTGGGTATCGTGAATAGACGTGACGCGGCGGTTACCTTCGCCGCGAACGGCCCAACCGTCGTCATGCGGGACAACATGCTGATTCTTCTTAGACATTTGCCAACGTCTCCAAGTTTCTTGTTGACAAGAGCGCCAACATTGTGTTTAAGAATAAAAGAACAAATGGGGTTCGTCAACCCCAATAAAAATCAAATGGGGGACGTGGTGTTTGGAGACAGGCTGAGATTGGCGCGAAAAAAGGCAGGACTATCGTTGCAGGCGCTTGCTGCGCAGGTTTCGCCGCCGGTCTCGGCGCAAGCGATCGGCAAATACGAGACTGGTAAGATGATGCCGAGTTCATCCGTGCTCGTGGGTTTGAGCAAGGCGCTCGGCGTGTCACTCGATTTCCTGATGAGCACTCAGGTCGTCGAGCTGTCAGGGATGGAATTCCGGAAGCACTCGGGCACTTCCGCACAAGACCGCGCACGCGCGGAAGCGATCGTCATCGAGAAGCTCGAAGACTATCTCGCGGTCGAAGAGATTCTGGGGCTGGAGGCGCCAGAGGACCCCTTCGCAAAGGTCCGCTGCGACAGCGTGAAGAGCTGGGAGGCAATTGACGAGAAGGCCCGCGAGCTGCGGAAGGTTTGGAAGCTCGGGAACGATCCGATCCCCAGCATGACTGATCTGCTTGAGGACAAGGGGATCAAGGTCATAGAAGCGGACCTCCCGGAGCGGTTTGACGGCCTTGCCTGCGATGTGAAGCAGAGCGGGGGCAAGCCGGATACCGAAGTGGTGGTCATTTCGACCCGAACCAATGTTGAGCGGAAGCGCTTCAATCTCGCGCATGAGCTGGCTCATCGGGTCGTTCGCGGAAGCGCCAACCCGGAAATCAAGCTCGAAAAGGCAATGAACCGCTTCGCCGGGGCCTTTCTCGCGCCGACGGATCACCTGCGGGGGGAGCTTGGCGAGAACCGACAAGGAATTACCTGGCACGAACTCATCCGCCTAAAGCAGTTTTACGGCATTTCGGCCGCCGCAATGCTCATTCGGCTACGGGACGTAGGCCTGCTGCCGGAGACGACTGTCGAGTATGCGTTTCGCACCTATGCGCGCGCATGGCGCACCAGTGAACCGGAGCCGATCCGTGACGGGGAGGGGTTCGGGACGTTCGAGAAGCCGCAGCGGTTCGAGCGCCTTGTCTATCGGGCCCTGGCGGAAGAGCTGATTTCCCCGCTCCGAGCTGCGCAACTGTTGAAGCGGCCTCTCGCCTCAATCGAAGAGCAAATCCGGGGGCCGCGTAATTCGTGAGTGGCGCTGGCGCAACCACGATCGTTGTCAACGACGCATCCTGCCTTATCGACTTGCGTAAGGGTCGGCTGCTTCATGTGTTGCTAAAGCTGCCTTATAGCTTCGTCATTCCATATCCCGTTCGCCATTCCGAGTTGCTGGATTTCTCACCCCAGGAATGGGCGCTCCTCGACGGCGGGGGAATGGAGACGCTTGACCTGCCGGCGGAGCGCGTTTCGGAGGTGTTTGCGATCAAGGCCTCGTATCCGAAACTCTCGGCGAACGATTGCTTCTGTCTTGTCGCCACGCGCTGTTTTGAAGGCGCCATCCTTCTGACAGGCGACGGGCTGCTTCGCCGCGCTGCTAGCGAAGATGGCCTGCGGGTCCATGGGGTCCTTTGGATTATCGACGAACTGAAGCGAACCGCGCTCTGCGGGGATACCGTGCTCGTCGCGGCGCTAAAAACATGGGGAGAGGACGCCTCCGTCTTCCTGCCAGAAGCAGAAATCGAGCGACGCCTCCGGTTGCTGAAACGTGGGTAGCCTGATTAGGAGACAACCATGACGTCGCCGCTATACACTTGGTCAGGAAGGTATTGCGCCTTTGTTCAGAATGGCCGCGTCTATGATGTACGGTCAAACCATCTGGGATGGATTTGACGATGAAGGGCGTGTGTTCCATGCCGACGGCCAATTCTGGGGTGAGCTGGTTGATGAACGATATATCTTAAAGCGAACGAATACAGTTTCTCCCGCTCGGAGAGCTGTTCGATGTAGACCGGCAAAGCCCGCGGCGCTAGCGCGAAGAGCTAACCTTTGTGCTCGCGTTCCGAGGTCCGGATATACAGGCGCGCTCTCGTCCCTGGTTTTGTGACACTAAAAAAGCAACCCGAATGGCAGGGCAGAAGAACGCCCCTACTATTGACTTTCCCCTTCGCCTTCCGGCCTCCGAGGCTGCGCCAGCTCGCGATTGATGCGCGCCGCATTCTCCTGATCGACGCGCCGCTGCTCTTCCTCCTGTTTCAGCACGCGCGATTGCTGGTCGCGAAGGTTCTGCATCTTCTCGCTCTGTCGAGGATCGGCGGGCATTTCGCGGCGCGTGTTGTCCTCCATGGATCGATCAGCTTCACGCGCGCTTGCGGCCTCGCCCTGCGAGCGATCGCGGGGCTGGTCGTTCGTTTGCGCAGCCTTTGCTTCCTTGCCGGCCTGCGCGCGGTTGCCCTGTTCCGTTTCGCGCGCCGCTTCGCGATCCACTCGCCCGCGAATATCCTGTAGGCGCATTTCGCGCTCGGCCGCCGTCGAGGTCGGACCTTCGGCGCGGGCGGGTTCGTCTCGTTTGTCTTGCCGCGCCATGGGCGCGGCCTGCTGATTTTCATCCGACTGGCGCTGGCCTTCGGCAATCCGCGCGCGGTTCATTTCGAACTCGGCGCGTAGTTCGCGAATACGATCCTGCATCTCGGGATTTGTGATTTTATAGCCATGCTCGGCGGCGAGCCGCGAGACCGTCTCCTTGTAAGCGTCGCTCCCGGTGATGTTGAGCGTTTCCCACTTTTCGGACGCCACTTTGAGCGCGGCGTTGACGGAATCCGCGTTATTCCAGTCGCGAATATCGAGCTGCTTCCCATTGTCGACAAAGGCAAGGGTTTGCAGCGCGCCGGTCGCATCGTGTCGGTGGTAATGGATCTCGTCGCCCTTACGCTCGAACGTGATAATCGGCCCGAGGTCACGCGCGGGCTCCGGCTTCACGTAACGGTCGCCCTGCACATCCGCCTTTTGCTGTTCGAGATTGGTTTGGGCGGCGATGGCTTCGTCGGCCTTGTCGAGCAGCCGGCGCGACTGTTCGGCGAATTGCGCGCGCGCCTCATCGTCGGGAAGCGCCTTGTCGATTTTCGCAATCGTATCGGCCATGCTGTCG
>WSXZ01000005.1 GCA_009773555.1 Methylocystaceae bacterium
ACGGCGCGCCTCGCGCCGGGCGAAACGAGCCCGAGGAGGCGACGATGAACAGTCGAATATGCTCTTGCATCCCGCCGCCGGTCGGATGGAGCGTCAACCGGCAAACCCATCCTGCAATCACTCAAGCGATCTTCGCTCTTTCCAATAACGAGCGAACGCCTGAAGCGATTTGGGAGGCGCCTACGCCAGAAGAGTGGCGGAGGATTTCCGAACTCGTCGTCGAATATGTCATCGACGGCGATTTCGCCGTCGACAATGGCAAATTCGCCTGGGGACCGTTCGAAACGCTTCGCCTCTTGCCGGCGCGTCGCAACGACTGATTGCGATCGCGTCGAAGGCTCGCAAGCAACGTGGCGCGAGCGCGGCGAAAAACTGTGCGTTCGCCGGAGCGCGCGCCGATGATCAGTAGCGAGGATACATCGGCGGTTCGAAGGGGCCCGGCTCAAAGCCGTCGAGTTCTCTCGCGAATTGGCGCTGACGCGGGGCCGCGGCGCGAGACTGTCCGCGCGCATTCCCGAGAATTTCTCCGCTCTCCGTGACGACCACCCAACGACCGCCGCGTTCCTGAATGGCCATCACCCGCCCAACGCCCGGCACCACTTCGCCGGGTTCGACGCCGATCATGCCCCTGTCCGATTCAATAAGTGCGGCGCCTTGATAAACGTCGCGCACCCTGTAGCCGCTAACGACTTTCGAAGCCGGCGCGATCGTCTGGACGGGCGTCATGTCGACTTTAGCGTTTTCGTTCCCGGCGGCGCGGGCGACTTTGGCCTGACTCTTTTCGGGCAAACGCGTCACGGGCGCAGACTTCGCCGCGACGGCGGCAGCCTGGTTTTCGACCGCGGGCGGAGGGGCGCTCGCGGCCTGCGCGCGAGCACGGTCGGCCTGTTGTCGTTTCTCCACGGCGTCCAATTTCGCGCGCAGCTCCTGCACTTGATCTTGAAGAGCGACGATCCGACGCTTCGACGCTTCGTCCAACACGGGGATCGTGACCTGTTGGGGCGCCGGCGCCTCAGCCTTTTGAACTGCCGCGTCCTTGGACCGGTCTGGCGTATAAAAATGCGTGGCCGCAAGTCCGGCAAGACCGATCAACGCGGCGATCAGACCATAGCGGACCGGCCGAGCGCCGCGTCGGTCAATGACGATCTCCACCGGCAGTTTTGCTGGCGGGCCGTGTCTTTTCGGCTGTGGCGGCTCCGGCGGAATGATGAGGTCGTGCATGCGTGGAATCCCACCTTCGGTATAGGGCGGAGGATTCCTGCATGCGCTTGAATCGCGGCGAAATGGCGTCGATTCTTTTGCGCTGCTGCGCCTTACGCAGAAGCAATGCGGGCAGGGGATGAGAGCGTCGCCCGGCGTGAATCGCTCAAGTTACTTGAAGGGATATGGAGCAGGCGGCGGCGGATTGAGAGGCCGGGGACCCGGCGAAGCCGTCATCACCGTATAGAGTCGCTCAAAGAAGCAACTCGAATCATAAGGCTCCACGCCCCTGTTGCATTCAGGCCGGGGAATATAGAGCGGGGGTTGCAGGTGATCGGAGAGGGCGATGCAGACAGGGTCTATGTAAGGTTTTCCGACGTTGTCCGTGACGATTGGATGACCGCATTGATCCAAAGGCGGCGCCGTCTCTGCCCCCGCTGGGATTGGCGGAGGAGCCGCATGCTTCTGCTTCGCCTCGGCGGCGCTGGAGAGCGCGAAGGCCAAAACAGCAATGGCAAGGGCTCCTCTGTTGAACGTGGCGCACACGCTTCGATGTTGTTTTCGCTGGCGGCGTACAGCTGAGACCGCGAGACAAGTGCTTTTCAACGAGATCCTCACGATGCGCCTCTCGAAATTCGGTGTCGGTCCGATCCAGCCTTATAGCCGATAGCCTCCTGGCCGCGAAGGCGGAGGGCAGGGCGCCGAGGATGAGCACGGCGATGACGGCAGATCAGTCATGGCGCCGAGTTCTTCTCAGGAGCGGCGCGCGAGGGGTGCGACAACCTGGAAATCGGAAGCGCGTCGTCTGTGTCGTCTAACCCTGTATCCACTAGGTATTTTCCACAGGTGGAGCACTGCTGCGCCGAAGGCTAGGAAGAACCATTGATCTGAACATTGCGGCAATCACAACAGTTGTAGTGGGCTGCGGCTCGGTCTCATTGATCGGACCGAATTTCGCGGCGTATGTCTAGGGCGAGACGCTGGCCGTCTCGCCCTTCTTTTTGCGCGCGCTACAGGAGCCTTCGTCGCTCGAAAGAGCCGACCAGCGCTTCTAACCATCGCCCCCATGCTGTGGGTCAGCGTGGGATCGGCTCGCCACTGTGCAGCCAGTTGAGCCAGTCCCGAGTAAAAATTACGATTCGATAATCCGATTTTGCAGTCTCTCTGGCGCTTCTCCTTCTCGCCACGCGGACCATTTACGTCTGTGTGGAGACATTTCATGCTCGATCTCGCCTACGTGACGTTGCTCGACTTTCTCGCTCGCTCGCCGCCTCTGCGGGACGGCAGAGATGAGGCCTGTGAGCCGCGGTTCGTGCCAATCGTCGGCGAGGGCAAAGACAGTCGCGAAGAACCGGCGTCGCCGGACACTGCCTGCGATCGCCCCGAGAAATCCTCGCGCGCCTAAGCTCAACGCTCAACGCTGCGTGTGTGTAGCACTGTCAGTCGTCGGGGGCGCCCTGTGTCAACGTCGCTTCTGACGAAATTGTAGAGTTCAGGGCCTTATCAAAATTGCGGCGCGGCCCCTACCACAACTCAGTGACAGAAATATAACTCACCGCATGCGCTCACGTCGTGACGGCGCTGCTGGGAGAGTAAGATGTCGAAAGCAATCTTGGCCGCTACTTTGGTTGTGCTGTTTGGTTCAGGTTCGGCTCTCGCGAAGAGCCCCAAGTGTTTTGAAGGTTACGTCAGGGCGCCCTGCAGCGCGCCCTCGCCATACTACGTCGAGGGCATGACATACTGGGGGTCGGCGCTGCCTTATGCCGAGCCGCAGGATCCCACCGGCCGAATAGTGCTTGAAGGCGCGGCAGGGGGAGGAGCGCCGGACGGCGATTGACCGCCTTATTCCGGGTGACGTGGGCGCAGCGCCAGTCGCTGCGCCTGAGCAGATCGGATGGCGCGATGCGCGTGTGTCGTGCGTTGAGTCAATTTTCGCCAGCGTAATTTTGCGCGCCGAACTGGAAGTGACGATGGCGCACATGGGTGCCGGAACCTCGACGCGATTACCGCGGCGGCGATCCGGAGATGACCGTTGTCTCTTACCGAAGCCGACGCCTCTCAGTCGCCGACGCCGTTTCAATCATGGAATCGACGAGGGCGCATGGCGCCGGCTTGTGTTGGGCGAGTGCAAAATGCCTTGTGTGATCACGCGTGTATCGGCGACGCGCGTTCAAGACTGAGAGCAGCAAACAATTCTGAGCGGGTCGCAAACGACTTTGCCGAACGACGGCGGATGGGTAGCTCGCTATCGTAAAGCGAGCGAATTTCGCGGCCGAAAAAATGTTGATCCTTCACTTCCAGAGAGCAACCGTCAAACGCGGCCGGCGCCAATTCTTCGACGGCGTCGCGAATGGCATGAGCGGCACGTGGAAAGCGTCACAAGACAAGAGATTTGCGCTTCGCCCCAGGCGTCTTTCAGAAGAAGAGTCTCGCTTCTGCTCCATAGTCCTTTGCGTCCATCGTCAGCCATCTCCAATGTTCAGGCGCTGAGATCGGCGCAACAAGAGGTTGACGGTCTCCAAAGGGGCGCGCCAGTCTTAAGCGTGACGATATTCTTGGTATGCATTATGGAAACAAACATCATACGCCATGCCGTCGCTGGGTCAAGGCACCGCTGTAATTCCGCATAGGCATCGATCTGCATTTTTTCTGCGATTATCGGCGTAGCTCTGCAGCCTGTCGTCAACACCGCGATAAATCCCTCGTGGACCAATGGTGCCGGCGCCGATTGGAGTCTGCGATTGACAGGGGCTCATCAGCCCACTAACCATGATTGTTATGTTATAACATTTCATTCGGCCTCTTCGACGCGCAGGACCTCATGTCCGCGTCTGCAGGAGCGCCCAGAGATCCAAAGCGATGGACGAAGCCGTCTTCAAGGTTGCGCGCCGGCCGCGTCCCAGTCGGGACGCGGCGGAGCAAGCCGTTCGTATCTTGATCGAATGGGCCGGCGACGATCCTGATCGGGAAGGTTTGATCGATACGCCGCGACGCGTCGTCCGCGCCTATGAGGAGTTTTTCGAAGGCTACACGTCGGATCCGCAGGCGCTGCTCGAAACGACGTTCGAAGAGACGGCCGACTATGATGAAATGGTCACGCTCCGCGACATCCGCGTAGAGTCGCATTGCGAGCATCACATTGTGCCGATTCTCGGCCGCGCGCACATCGCCTATTTGCCCGCAGGCCGGGTCATCGGCATCAGCAAATTGGCGCGCGTCGTCGACGCTTTCGCCAAACGCCTGCAGATTCAGGAGACGCTCACGGCGCAGATCGCGGACGCCATCAACGTGGCGCTGAAACCGCGCGGCGTCGCGGTCGTCATCGAAGCCGCGCATCACTGCATGACCACGCGCGGCGTCAAACGTCCGGGCGTATCTATGGTCACCAGCAAAATGCTCGGCGCGTTCCGAACGGATCAGGCGACGCGCCAGGAGTTCCTCGCGCTGATTGGTCGAGATCGCAGAGGTCTGGAATGAGCGCTTCAACCAGAGAGCCCTGGATGGCGGCGCGAAGCTCCGTAGAGTTTGTGGAGGAAGGAGCATTTCTCGCGCCGAGGTTCGATCGCGACGGTCTCATTCCTGTCGTCACGACTGATGCGCTTTCGGGCGAAGTGCTGATGCTCGGGGTCATGAACGCCGAGGCGCTGCTGCGCACGATTGAAACGCGCGAGGCGCATTATTGGAGCCGAAGCCGCGGCGCGCTCTGGCGAAAGGGCGCAACGAGCGGACTGGTTCAGAATATCGTCGAAATGCGGATCGACGACGATCAGGACGCTATCTGGCTGCGCGTCCGCGTCGAGGGGCTCGGGGCGAGTTGCCATGTCGGCTATCGCTCCTGCTTTTTTCGTTCAGTCGAGATGGGCCTTCCGATCCAGGCGCCGGTCGCACTCACCTTTGTCGAGCGCGAAAAAGTCTTCGATCCTCGAGAGATTTATGGCGACGCGCCCAATCCGACGAAGCTCTGACTCGGGCGTCGACATCCACATTCCATCCGGTCCGTGAGGAGAAGCATGCACACGCCATCTATTGACAATCGTCTGCCGACAACCGTGCTCTCTGGCTTTCTCGGCGCGGGAAAGACAACGCTGCTCAATCACATTCTCAACAATCGCAGCGGAAAGCGCGTCGCCGTTATCGTCAACGACATGAGCGAAGTGAACATCGACGCCGATCTCATACGAGAGGGTGACGCCAATCTGTCGCGAACGGACGAACAACTCGTCGAAATGACGAATGGCTGCATCTGCTGCACCTTGCGCAACGATCTCCTTCGCGAGGTGAGAAAGCTCGCGGAAGAAGGCCGATTTGACTATCTGTTGATTGAATCGACCGGCATCTCAGAGCCGCTACCTGTCGCTGCAACTTTCCATTTCCGCGAGGAAGACGGCGCGTCTCTTGGAGATGTGGCGCGGCTTGACACGATGGTGACGGTCGTCGACGCCGTCAATCTCCTTCGAGATTATTCGTCTAACGATTTCCTGGCTGATCGCGGCGAGTCGCTCGGGTCGGAAGATCAGCGGCCTCTCGTCAATCTGCTTGTCGAACAGATCGAATTTGCTGACGTCGTGGTCCTCAACAAGATCGACGCGGCAAGCATGACGCAGATCGACGCGGCCCGAAAAATCATCCGCTCTCTCAACCCGGAGGCGGATATCGTCGAAACGACGATGAGCGCCGCGCCTCTCGATCGCGTTCTCGATACGAAGCGCTTTGATTACGAAAAGGCGCAGCAACATCCGCTCTGGTTCAAGGAGCTGTATGGCTTCTCTGACCACAAGCCGGAAACCGAACAATATGGCGTTCGAAGCTTCGTCTATCGCGAGCGCCGACCATTCCATCCCTTTAAGTTTCACAAATTCCTGAATTCTCCCTGGCCGGGGGTTATCCGCGCCAAGGGGCATTTCTGGCTGGCGACGCGTCCCGAATGGGTCGGAGAACTCAGTCAGGCGGGCGCTCTCGTGCACAACGAAGCCATGGGCATCTGGTGGGCGGAGATTCCGCAGTCACAATGGCCGCAGGATCCCGCCTGGCGCGAGCATCTCGGCCGGAATTGGAACTCCGTTTATGGCGACCGCCGACAGGAGATCGTGTTCATCGGCTCGGACATGGATGAAAAGGCCATACGCGCCGCGCTGGACGCCTGCCTCGTTGGCGATCCCAACGCGCGAGTGCTGCCATTGAAGGCGTGGAAGACGCTGCCCGATCCGTTTCCGAAGTGGACGCGCGGGGAAGCGGCATGACCGCGCCAGCCGCCATCGAACGCGCCGCTTCGCTTGCGCATGGCGTAGGCGACCCTCCGTCTTCCGTGCGCATGCCGAAGGGCTCTTCTTCAGTCATCGAGGGAGAGCAACCCCGCGTGTTACGGATGATCCGCCGTTCGGAGATTGATCTGGCGATCTGGCGCCGCGAACTGCCGGCGGCGCTCTCATCCTGGCTCGACAAGTCGCCGATCGGCGAATGGCCAAATCTGCGGCTCGTTCTGGCGTCCGCTGAAATAGCGAGAACGCTGCGGCGACATTTTGATGCCGCAGGCATAGAGCATTGCGATGGCCGCGCGCTGCTCATAAATGACGTGACGCGGCTCGCGACGCTTTATGCCGACGCCTTGCGCGTGACGCATGTTCATCTCAGGCTCGAGCCCGTTCACGACAACGCCTGCACAAAATTCCATCGCGACTGCGTCATTGCGCGCCTCATCACGACCTATCGCGGTCCCGGCACGGAATGGGTCACGGCCGAGAACGCGGCGAAAGCGCTTAGCCTGCAACATGACTACGACGGCGAGTTACTGCATGTGCCGACCCAATCGGTCGCGATGTTCAAGGGATGCCTCGGCGGAGGGGAAGCAGGCGTTCATCATCGTTCGCCGCAAATCGCCCGCACCGGCGTGACGCGACTTTTCCTCTGCGCGAACGCTTCCAAACCTCCTGCCGACAGAGGCGCTTGAACGGCTTACGCGCCGGCGCCGCAACTTGCCAAGCATAAATCGAGCCGAGGAAGATCGTCCATGTCATTCGGGCAAAGTCCACTTGCTGAAATTGAGGGTCTCTTTTCCGAGTGGAACAAGGCTTTGGTATCCGGAGATCCGGACAAGGTTGTTCGCCTCTACGCGACAAATGCGATCCTGTTACCGACGCTCTCCAACAAGCCGCGAACCAGTCACGCGGAAATTCGTGATTATTTTGCGAAGACCTTTATGCCGTGCGGACCATCGGGGACGATTGTCAAAGCCTATGTCCGGGTATTCGCCGATGTCGCGATCTGTTCGGGCATTTTCGCCTTCACGTTTAGCGATCAGAGCGCCGCACAGGTGCGAAAATCCTTTGTTTATCGCTGGAACGGCGAGGAGTGGCTGATCGTCGAGCATCATTCCTCCCTCATGCCGGAACAACCCGTCGCTTGAAGGAATAGTTGGACTTCAGCCCTATGCCCTCAGCGGATCTCCCGCGCCGTTGATCGTTCATCGGCACATGATCGTCGCGCTTGTCGGAGGCTGTTTGCCATAGGAGGCGACAAAAGTCTCCGGCTCGACAATCTCCACCGAGCATCCCGCGTGATTTCCGGTCATCGTCACGGGATTGGCGATTTCGAGACCGAACGCCACGCCATGATCAGGATCACGGACGTCGAGCTGGAGAGGCCTGCTAAGCACAACCGGCGCTTCGAATGGCAAGGTGAATCGAAGTCTCACAATGTTTCTGGCGTCAATTTCGATCTGCACGTCTTGCGGTGGCTTGAATGCAGGCCTTCTGTCGCCGAGTCTGACCGATGTGAAGAATTCCCGTCGCGCCAGCGCCTTTAGCACATCTGCTGGCGCTGCCCAATTCTGCGGACGACGGGGATCGGCGCTTTCTCCCGCGCGCAGCCCTGTGACCGTCGAGGAATAGAACTCGTCAAACTCCCAAACGTGACGAACGGCAACCGCCCGCCGTTCACGGTCGAAGGCGACTTCGCTCCGCACGGCGACCCATATCTGAGGGCTCGCGAGCATGGGCGTCGATGCGAAGAATCGCCAGGCCAGAATGCTGAGGCTGATGGCTCTTCGAAAGCGCAGGCTGTTCATTTCGAAATCGCCGTAACGATCTGATCGACATTGTAGCGGATCAGACTCGCATATGTTGCAGCAGGTCCATCGGCGGCCGAGAGGGATTCGACATAGAGTTTTCCGCCGGGCTTGGCGCCCGTCGCAGCGGCGATCTGCTGGACAAGCCTCGGATCGTTTGAATTCTCGATAAAGTAGACCTTGACGCCTTCCTTTTTGATTTGGTCGATCAGTTTGGCGACATCTCCCGCCGATGCTTCCGACTCCGTCGACAATCCGATTGGCGACAGGAATGACACGCCATAGGCGCGGCTGAAGTAGCCGAAGGCGTCATGACTGGTGAGAACCTTACGCTGCTCCTTCGGAATGGCGCCGATTTGAGCCCTTGCATAGGCGTCGAGCTGTTCGAGCTGCTTCGCGTAGTTTGTGGCATTGGACCTGAATTTGGCCGCATCCTCCGGACTGGCGGCCGAAAGCGCCTTCTCGATATTATCTGCCCATACGATCACGTTACGCACGCTGTTCCAGACATGTGGATCGGTGACCGATTTGCCATCTTCCTCCATGGAGATCGTTTCGATTCCCGTCGATACGACCGTAGCCTTGCCTTTGTATCCCGACGCCTGCGCGAGTCGCTGAAACCAGGTCTCCAGCCCCTCGCCGCTCAGAAAGGCGATGTCTGCCTCTTTCAGCGCGCGTGCGTCGTCGGGCGATGGCTCGAATTCATGCGGGTCGCCATCGGGTGGAACGAGCGATTTGACGACGACCTGAGCCCCGCCGATCTGCTTTACGACATCTGCCAGGATGCTGAAGCTCGCGACCACATGCAGCGTCCGCGCGTGAGCCGGACTCGAAATGCAGATCGCCAGGGCCAGGAGCCAGCCGAGCGCTTTCGTCTGTTGCATGAACTCTCTCCGTAGTGATCAACCCGCAAGATGTGGACGCGCAAAAACCCGGCGCAACGCGCCAAAAGGCCCCGCGAGCAGCGAAGCCACATAAATGATCGATGCAATGAGGATGATCGCCGGACCGGACGCCAGTCGCATGTGGAACGATGCGATTAGTCCGAGATATCCCGAGAGCGCCGCGGATGAAACCGCGATGACGATCATCGACGGCAGACGACGCGCCCAAAGCTGCGCGATCGCGGCAGGCAACATCATCATGCCGACCGCCATCAACGTGCCGAGCGCCTGAAAGCCCGCCACGAGATTAATGACCACGAGAAAAAGGAATAGAAAGTGATATGCCGCCCCGCTCTCACCGACCGCCCGCAAAAAGCCGGGATCGAAACATTCGACAACGAGCGGGCGATAGATCACCGCGAGCGTGGCGAGTGTGATCGAGGCGATGCCGCCGATAAGAAAAAGCGCGGCCGGATCGACGGCAAGGATCGTTCCAAACAGCACATGCAGAAGATCGATGTTGGAGCCGCGTAGCGAAACGATGAGGACGCCAAGCGCGAGCGATCCCAAGTAGAAGCTAGCAAAACTTGCATCTTCACGCAGTGGCGTGGTGCGACTGACAACGCCGGAGAGAAGCGCGACGGCGAGCCCCGCGACGAGGCCGCCAACTCCCATCGCGAGCGGCGACAGACTGCCAACCAGTAAGAAGGCGATTGCCGCGCCGGGCAAGATGGCGTGGCTCATGGCGTCGCCCATCAGACTCATCCGCCGAAGCATGAGCAACACGCCGATTGGCGCCGATCCGAGACTGATGGCCAGTGACGCCACCAGCGCGCGTCGCATGAACCCATATTCGACGAAAGGCTGGATCAGCGCGTCGTAGAGGCTCAGGATCGTCGCCATCTTGCCTCTTCGCAGACTGACGCGTTCTCGTCCCAGCCTTCGGACATGGCGCGCGCCTTGTGGAGATAGGAAGCCGAAAGCGTCGACTCCGTAGGCCCCCAAGCGACTTTCTCACGCGCCAGCAGAAGGGTCTGCGGAAAATGGGTGCGCACCTGATCAAGGTCATGGAGAACCGCGATGACTGTCCGCCCTTCGTTCCCCCACCGGCTGACGATCTCCAAAAGATGGGCGGTCGTTCGGCCGTCAATCGCCGTGAACGGTTCGTCGAGAATGATGGCCTCCGCATCTTGCAGCAGAAGACGCGCGAAGAGGGCGCGTTGAAATTGTCCAGCCGAAAGTGTCGCGATCGGACGTTTCTCGAAGCCGTCAAGCTCCACGGCCGAGAGCGCCGCCCGCGCCTTCGCCGCCGTCGTCCGGGTTGCGCCTCCAAATGCGCCGGTCTCGCGCCAGGCCCCGAGCATGACCAGATCGGCGACGGCGAGCGGAAATCGCCGATCGATCTCGGCAGCCTGCGGCAAATAGCCGAAATCGTTCTGCGCCAAACGCCCGCGGTCGATCGAGCCCTCGGTGAGCGGAAGTTCGCCGACCAGCGCCTTGACCAAAGTAGATTTCCCTGCGCCGTTCGGCCCGACGATCGCGGTCAGATGGCCTTCCTCGAAAGCGCCAGAAACGTGATGAACGGCCGGATGGCGTTCATAGGCGATCGTCACGTCATGCAATCGAATTGTCGCAGTCGTCATGGCAGAGAGACAGCCCAGAGAATCATTGTCCAAAGCGCAATGATCAAACTTCCGGCGACGGCCAGCCGAAAGCCCCAGCTCTTTGACAACAACGACAGAATTAACGGATCGCCGGCCTCGCTTATGGAATCTGCCGGCTTCGTCGGCTTAATGACCGCTGCGCGCATCATTGGAGCGCTGCCTCAAGATCGCTTAGCTGGACGTCCTTGAGGGGGCGCGGGATCTTGACGAGGCGCGTCGGTTCTCCGGCGCCCATGATGAGGATCGCCGTCTCCACGCCTGGACATCTTACATCTCTGCAATTGATTTCCGAGACGGTGACCGCGGCGTTGCAAGGAAGCGACAACGACTGGCGCACCCAGCTCTTCACACGGTCCGACGCTTCCTTGAGATCAACATTGTTGCGCCCGAGGCCGAAAACGCCCAGCGCCCTCATGACGACATGGTCTTCTTGGCGACGCTCTTTTCGAATCCTGTGCGCAGCAAATCCTTGGGAAGATTGCGTCCGATAAAGACAAGACGCGAGGTTCGCGGCTCATTCTCCTTCCAGGCGCGCTGATGATCGCCATCGAGGATCATATGCACGCTCTGAACGACGAAACGGTCTCGATCCCCCGGAAACGCGATGATCCCTTTCATGCGCAAAATATCCGCGCCGAGCGTCTGAACGACGCCCTGGATCCAGGGTAGAAATACATTGGGTTCGAGAGGTTCGTTGGAGACGAGCGAGAGACTCGTTACGTGATCGTCGTGCTCATGCTCGTGGATGCCGTCCAAAAACTCCGGTTCGACTTCCAGAATTCTTTCGAGGCTGAAGGCGTTTCGATCCAGCACCTCTGTCAACGGAATATTGCAGCGCTCCGCTTCCCGAATAGCCGCCACGGGATTGATCGCGCGGATGCGCTTGCGCACTGCGTCGAGATCCGCCGGTTCGACAAGGTCGGTCTTGTTGAGAATGACGATGTCCGCAAAGGCGATCTGCTCTTGCGCCTCATGCGCGCTATCGAGCGCCCCGGCGAGATGCTTGGCGTCGACGACGGTGACAATGGCGTCCAGGCGCGTATTTTTGCGCACGTCGTCGTCGACGAAGAAGGTCTGCGCGACGGGCGCGGGGTCGGCCAATCCCGTCGTCTCGACCAAAATTCCGTCGAAACGGCCACGCCGGAGCATCAAGCCTTCGATGATGCGGATGAGATCGCCGCGCACCGTGCAACAGATGCAGCCATTATTCATCTCGAAGATCTCCTCGTCGCTGTTGACGACGAGATCGTTGTCAATGCCCACTTCGCCGAATTCATTGACGATGACGGCGTAGCGCTTGCCGTGGTTTTCGCTCAGGACACGGTTGAGCAAAGTCGTTTTTCCCGCGCCCAGAAAGCCGGTCAACACCGTAACGGGAATCGTGGATTGCGTGGTCATCTCGGACCTCCAATGGCTTGTGTGGCGACTTGGGGAGCGGGTTTCGTACTCGGCGCCGCGTTGTAAAACAGCACAAGAGCAGCGACCATTGTCGCAAAGCCTGCCGCAGCAATCGCGGGCCCGCGCCAACCGCGGATGACAGGCGGACGACCGGCATCATCGACAAGCGTCTCGAAAAGGCTGATCAGCGCCTTCTCGTCGTGCCCTCGACCAATGACAACCAGCTTCGTTCTGCGATCCTCGGATGGCCATGAAGCCAATTGCGTTGGCGGATGCATCAGATGCTGCACAGCGTGAACAACCATCGGCCGCTCTTGATCGTCGGAGAGTCGCACAAGGCCCTTGACGCGGAGAAGCTGTGCGCCTGCGGTCTTGACGAGAACGTTGAGGAGAAGATCGAGCGCCGCGCGCGTCATCGATCCGTCGTGCATCAGCGCCGTCGCGCGTATATCGTCGCGATGATAGGCGGGACCAGCCGACGGACCGGATCCAGCGTTGGACCGCATCAAGCGGTCAAGCGCAAGCCATCCGATAACATCGTCCGCTTGAAGATTCGGCGCGTAGCCGCCTTTGAAGCAGTGCGCAAAGAAGGCTCCGACATCCGTGCGTTCGGCGATTTCCGCGGACGGATTGATCGAAGCCAGTCGCGCTCTTAACCGCGCGACATGCTCGGGCGATGTTTCCTTCGGCACGAGATCGGTCTTCGTCAGCAGGATCGACGAGGCGAAGGCGACCTGCTTCATCGCCTCGAAAGCGTTGTTCAACGCACCGTCTCCAGTGACGACATCGACACAGGCGATGATCGACGCGAGGCGAAAGCGCCGGGCGACGACATGATCGCGCATGCCGAAGGCCGGCGCGGCGCCCGGGGTCAGCGCGTTCACGATCGGCGCGGGGTCGGCAAGACCGGTGGTTTCGATCACGACACGCGAAAATGGTGGGATCTCGCCGGTCCGGCTTGCTTCGAGCAATTCGAACAGCGATACGCGAACGTCGGACGACGCCGTGCAGCAGATGCAGCCGGTCGTTGTGATCATCATCTCACGAGAACCAGCGCGCACGAGATCGTGATCGACCGAAATGTCACCGAACTCGTTTACGATCACGGCCGTGTCGCGGAAAGCTTCACCATCGAGGCACGCATTGAGCAGCGTGGTCTTGCCGGCGCCAAGGAAGCCGGTAACCAGCACGACCGGCATGATTTGCGGGAGGACATCTGTCATCGCGCGGCGGCTTTGTCGCTGCAATTTGCGCAAACGCCTCTCACTTCCAGCGTCGTCGCGGAAGCTGAAAAGCCGCGCAGGACGAGCGCCGCAGCCACCCCTTCGCCAATAGTGGGATCGATGAACTCATCCACCGAACCGCAGCGATCGCAGATGATGAATCCGATTGCTTCTCCCTGCCTATAGGCAGGTTGGGCGTCATGGCCGCACCGGCACGCGACGAACGCATTGAGCGACTCAATGCGATGCGCCTTGCCGGCGGAGACCAGTTGTTTGAGCGCGCGGTAGACCGTCGGCGGCGCGAGTTCGACCTGGGGCCTGATGGCCGCGATGATGTCATAAGCGCCCATAGGACCAGCCGCCGACAACAACGCCTCCATAACGTAAGCCGCATTTCGACCCTGCATTCGGTCCGTCAATGCGCCGCTCCCGACGTGAATCCAGCCCCCGCTAAGGACAGATATGTTATAACATAACAATTTGGCGGGCAAGTGAAGCAGGCATTCGGCTGGGTGACGAACTACGACGTTTCAGAAGGCGACGGCTCGCCTCACTGCGGCTGGGACATGTCGCGCGGAACGATCATCCGGATCGGAACTTTCCCGCGGAATATCCGCGGCGAAGAGCGCGCGCGGGAGAGCTATTCGAGCGGATAACGCCGGCGACGCCACGTTCCGGAAGGCCAATCTGGTCATTGCGGAGAACAAATCGGCAAGGGTGTTCGCAGTTTTATACGCCATTTGTCGCGCCCAAGGGGATTCGAACCTCTTCCCTTCAATCCGCAAGTTCTGATTTTTTTAACGACCAACCTGGTAGTCGCCACTTGGTCACCAAGAAGATTTTGGCGCAGCCCAGTCTGTCGTAAAATACTGATTTTATTGGTGCCGGTTAGAGGATTCGAACCCCTGACCTACTGATTACAAATCAGTTGCTCTACCAGCTGAGCTAAACCGGCCCATGGCGTCATCGTGGCGCGTCGCGCGACTTCTCTATGCGTCCAAGCCGGCGGAGAGGTCAATCCCGAGCCGGCGCTCACTCGAACCTCATCCCCAGCCTCACGCTCACCCGAGCCGCGTCGTCACGACGCTCAGCGCCGCGGCGCAGGCGTTCGACACATTCAGACTCTTGATAGGCCCCGGAAGATCGAGCCGCGCCACGGCGTCGCACCGCTCGCGCGTGAGCCGCCGCAATCCCTTGCCCTCTGCGCCGAGCACAAGCGCCAGCGGCTTTGACAGCGTAAGGGTCGAGAGCGATTCGGCGCCGTCCGAATCGAGTCCGACGCGCGCATAGCCGCGCTCGGCGAGGTCGTCGAGGGCGCGCGCGAGATTAACCACGGAGACGATCGTCGTGAATTCCAGCGCGCCCGAGGCCGCTTTGGCGAGGACGCCGGAAAACTCCGGACTATGCCGTTCCGTGACAATCACCGCGTCGACGTTGAAGGCGCAGGCCGTGCGCAGGATCGCGCCGACATTATGCGGATCGGTGATCTGGTCGAGCGCGAGCACCACGCCGCTGACGCTGACGATGTCGGAAATATCCGCCTCCGGCAGCGGGCGCGCTTCGAGCAGCAAGCCCTGATGCACCGCCTCTGGACCGAGTCGCCGCTCGAGATCGCGCGAATCGACGAGGCGCGGCTCGAGTCCCGCCGCCTGCGCAAGCTCGTTGATGCGCGGCAGCGCGGTTTCGGTCGCATAAAGCGTCAGCAGCTTGCGTTTGCGCGCCGTCAGCGCGGCGCGCACGGCATGAGCGCCGTAAAGCGTGACGAGGTCGGGCGAGGCGGAGCGGAACGGGCTGCGCGTTTCGGACTGTGCGACCGTCGTGCGGCGGCCCCGCTCATGCGCGCTGCGGTCTTTTGGCGGGGGCCGGCGGGTCATCTCAGCACGGCCGTCTTGACCCACCATCCCGGATGCTGGGCGCGAATGACGCTGGCGGCGCGCACGGCCTCACGCCGGGTCGAAAACAACGCGAAGCATGTCGCGCCCGAGCCGGACATCCGCGCGAGCCTGCTGCCCCGGGCGGCGCGTAACATGGCGAGCGCGTCGACGATCACCGGCGCCTGCAGGCAGGCGGCGTCTTCGAGATCGTTGCGCCCCTTCTTCAGCGCCGCGAAGAGTTCTTCCGCGCTTGGCCGGGCGGCGATGTTCGAATGCGGGGCGCCTTCCCGCAACGCGCCGGGTCGCAGTCCGAGCGCGGCGAAGACCGGTCCGGTCGCGACCGGCGCCCCGGGGTTGATCAGCACGGCCGGCAGGAGCGGCAGGCGAATCGATTGGCCGAGAGTTTCGCCGGCGCCTCGCATCATCCGCGCTCGCGGGTCGAGGCAGACCGGCACGTCCGAGCCAATGGCGCGCGCGACCTCGAGGAGGCGCGGGTCGTCCGGCGCGAGATGATTCGCCTTGGCCAAAAGGCGCAGCGCCGCGGCGGCGTCCGACGAGCCGCCGCCGATGCCAGCCGCGACAGGCAGGCGCTTTTCGAGTCGAAACCGACCGAGCCGCAGCCCGTTTATCTGTTCAGCGAGCTGACGCGCGGCGCGCAGCACGAGATTGTCGGCGCCGGCGCCGGCGGCGGAGGAGGTCGGTCCCGAAATTTCGAGCGACAGCGCGTCGTCCAGCGTGAGGGACAATGTGTCCCCCGCGCCGGAAAAGGCCACAAGGCTTTCGAGCGCATGGTAGCCGTCTTCCCGACGGCCGAGGACGTGGAGCGTGAGATTGATTTTCGCGGGGGCGCGCGTCGTCAGCATCTGACCCCGGTCTCCGCAGTGGGGATGAATTCGCGGAGCGCGTTAATTTGGAGCGGGCGAAGGGATTCGAACCCTCGACCCCAACCTTGGCAAGGTTGTGCTCTACCCCTGAGCTACACCCGCATCCGTCGCGCCGGCAAAGCAAGTCGCCGAACCGTCGCGGGCGTCGTTATGCCGGAAACAAATTTGCTTTGCAACTGGCGCGCCGCGCCTGCGTCGACGCTCCGGAAGGGACGGCTCCCGGAGCGTCGCGACGTCACTGGATCATGCGCGCCGTGTTGCCGGTTTCCACCGTGATATTCGCGCTGTCGGGCGAAATCCAATGCGGAACCCAGGTAAGAGCGACGATGACGAAAGCGGTGAAGCCGATCAGATACACGAGGATCTTGCCGACTTCGCCGTCGTGAACATTAACGGCCATTTGCCTCTCCCATTTTATGTTGTCCGGCTTTCGCCGGAAGGACAGGGACGGCGGCGGATGATGCAGCGATGAAAACCGCCGCCGTCCGCCAGGACAGCTACAGGGGGACTGCCGTGGCTGGGCGTAGTCTGCGGAAACGGTCCAGGGAAACAAGGACCACAGACAGTATTTCCGTTGGTAAAATACTTGGTATCATGTAACTTATACTTGCTGGACCTAGCGTCTCCCGATGGGCGGAAGGCCTGCCGTTCGGTTTGCCTCCATGCTATCGAATTCTCCGCCATCGCCATTCGTACAAGCCGAAGGGGCCGCCATGTCCGAAGCGCTGAGCCATGAAGAGATTGTCGATCTGCTCGCGCTCGAGCCAAACGCGACGTGCGGCTTCGTCCGCATCACCTATACGAGCAAGCTGTCCTTTGGCGCGGACGCCTTGCCGCCGCCCTTCGCGCGAATCGGGCCAATGGGTTCAGCGCTCTACTTCCTGGTGACGCCGCACGCGCCGGTTCGGCTGCACCGGATTCGCAACGATCAGCTCTATCATTATTACCTCGGCGATCCGCTGGAGCTGTTCATGCTGCATGGCGACGGTTCAACCGAGCGCGTGGTGGTCGGACCGGATCTACGCGCCGGCCAAAGGGTTCAGCTGCTGATTCCCGGCGACACTTTTCACACGGCGCGGCTTCTGGGCGGCGGATGCTGGTTTTTTGGCGCCAGCACCGAATGGCCGGGCGTCACGCCGCAGGACGTCGAAATCGGCGATCTCGATCAACTGGCGTCGAAATATCCTGGCGTGGCGTCAGAAATCCGCTCAATCGCGGCGTCGGTCAACAACGTTTCGATACCGACGGGCCGGCGGTAGGATCTACTTGCATTCCTGCACGGCGCGGGCGAGCGCGTCCGACAATCCCTTGAGCGAATAGCTGTCGGTGGTGCTTGTCCCTTTCGACGAAGCGGCCTTCACGATGAGCTTGGCGCCGCCGCGCATGGCGCCGACGAATTCTTTCTCCCGCGACTGATCCTTCACCCAGGCGTTTGTGCCCTTCGTGATCAGTTCGTAGCTGTCGCCGTCGATATCGGCGACAGCGGCGGAGCCGTCCTTCGTCGCATAGCCCAGATTGATCGCGACCTCATTGTGGATATTTTCCGCCGGTCGCGTCGAGATAAAGATGTAGGCGGAGGCGTCTTTGAGCTTCGCTTTGGGCGTCCGTTCCTTGGGCTGGCCGAGCGCATAGCAGGTCCTGTTGCGGCCGCTCTGAGCGGCGTAGGCGCCCCATTCCCCATAGTTGCCGAGTTGCTCAGGCTTGTCGGAGCCCTTGTCCGCCGGCTTCTCGGCTTTCTCGTTTTTCGCCGGCTTTTTCTTTTTGGCGTTTGCATCCTCTGCCGGGGCGTCTTCAGCGCCCGGCTTGGGCTTCGCTTCGGCAGCGTCAAAAGCGAAGGCGATCGCCAGTCCGATGGCGGCGACAGCGACGAGAAGACGGGAGCGCGTGCGAGAATCTCTAAGCATAGGCTCAGATTTTACCGAGGACAGTGGGCGCGAACAAGAGCTTCAGCGCATTCTCGCTACCCGGTCGACCGGAGCCTAGCCTTCTTTTCGAGCCGCCATCAGGTAATTGACGTCTGTGTCGTGGCTTTTTCGCCAGCTTCTGGTCAGCGGCTGGAAGCTCATCCCGACGCGATCGATTTCCCGCATGCCGCCCTGACGCACCCATGACGAGAGTTCGTCCGGGCGAATGAATTTGTCATGGTTATGGGTGCCTTTCGGCACCCAGCCGAGCACATATTCGGCGGCGACGATGGCTAGCAGATAGCTTTTCGTCGTCCGGTCAATCGTCGCCAGAAAGAGGAGCCCGCCGGGCTTCAGCAGCCGCCCCAGCATGGCGACGAATTCCCGCGGCCCTTCGACATGCTCGACGACTTCGAGCGCCGCCACCGCGTCGAACTGCTCGCCGGCCGCGGCGAGGTCTTCGGCGGTGATATTGCGATAATCGATGTCCAGCCCGGACGTTTCGGCGTGCCGTTTGGCGATGGCGATGTTGTTGGTCGCGGGGTCGACCCCGGTCACCTGAGCGCCGAGCTGAGCCAGCGACTCGCTCAATATGCCGCCGCCGCAGCCGATATCGGCGATGCGCACGCCCTCCAGCGGTCGGTCGCCGGGCGCGTTCAATGCGCCGGCGTCATGTCGGATGAGCCGGCGCACGTGATCGCGGATATAGGCGACTCGAATGGGATTGATCTCGTGGAGAATCCCCATCTTGCCATTCTTGTCCCACCAGAGCTCGGCCAGGCGGTTGAAACGCGCGACGTCTTCGGGATCGACGCTGGCGGAGTGGGGAGCGGACTGTTGGGGCAAGAGAAACCTCGCGAAGATGCGGAGAAAATATGTGCAAGCTCCTCATCCTGAGGAGCGCGCGAAGCCCGCGCCTCGAAGGACGAGAAGCTTGCGCATGATTCCCTTGGCGGAGCGCTGCCGTTGACAGGTCCGCCGACGCGGACACATATAGCGCCGCTTCCCGCAAGACGCGAGCGTCTCGCCCATTTTCGGTCTCCATGTCACGCCTGGTTATGAAATTCGGCGGCACCTCGGTCGCCACCGTCGAACGCATCCACAATGTCGCGCGCCATGTGAAGCGCGAGGTGGATGCTGGGCGTGAGGTCGCTGTGGTGGTCTCGGCGATGGCCGGGAAGACCAATGAGCTTGTCGCCTGGTGCAAGGAGGCGGCGCCGCTTTGCGATCAGCGCGAATATGACGCCGTCGTCGCCTCGGGAGAACAGGTGACGGCCGGACTCCTCGCGATGGCGTTGCAGAAGGCGGGGATGCCCGCGCGCTCCTGGCTCGGCTGGCAGGCGCCGATCTACACCAACTGCACGCATGGCGCGGCGCGGATCGAATCGATCGACGGCTCGGGCATCATCGAAGGCCTGAACCGCGGTGAAGTCGCCGTCATCGCGGGCTTTCAGGGCGTGCACCGTGAAACCGGGCGGATCACGACGCTCGGACGTGGCGGTTCGGACACGAGCGCCGTCGCCATCGCGGCGGCGATCAAGGCCAGCCGCTGCGACATCTATACGGACGTGGATGGCGTTTACACCACCGATCCGCGCGTCGTGCCGAAGGCGCGGCGCATGGACAAGATCGCTTTTGAAGAAATGCTGGAAATGGCGTCGCTTGGCGCGAAGGTCCTGCAGGTGCGTTCGGTCGAGGTCGCCATGGTGCACGGCGTGCCGACCTATGTGCGCTCGTCCTTCGACGATCCGGAAAATCCGGGGCAGGGGACGTTAATCTGCAACGAGGAGGACATTGTGGAAGCGCAAGTCGTCACAGGCATCGCCTTCTCGCGCGACGAAGCGCAGATCACGCTTCGCGGCGTCGCAGACAAGCCGGGCGTCGCGGCCGCGGTGTTCATGCCCTTGGCCGAGGCCGGAATCAACGTCGACATGATTGTGCAGGTCGTCTCCGAGGAGGGCATGACCGACATGACCTTCACCGTAGGAACCGCTGATTACGAGCGCGCCTTCGCGATCATCGAGAAGGTCAAGGATGCGATCGGCTTCGCGAGCATAACGGGCGAAAAAGACGTCGCTAAGATTTCCGCGATCGGAATTGGCATGCGCAGCCACGCCGGCGTCGCGGCGGAGGCGTTTCGCGCCCTGTCGCAGAAGGGCGTCAATATTCGCGCCATCACCACGTCGGAGATCAAGTTTTCGGTGTTGATCGACGAGGCCTATACGGAACTCGCCGTTCGCACGCTGCACTCGCTCTACGGCCTCGACGCCGCTTAGTCGGCGGTATAGCGACGCTTGAAGGCGAGCGTTGCCGCGACATCTAGCGCAACCACAATGGTTCGCGTGGAGGATGTCCAATGGAAAAGCTTACCAGTAGCGTCGTCTCCGAGACGAAGCTTGATCCGACGGTCGCCAAAGCGGCGCTCGGCCTTGTACTCGGTTTTCTTCGCGACAAGGATATGACCGGCAATATGCAGGTCATGATCGCCAAAATGCCGCGCGCTCAAGAGGCCATTGACACAGCTCAGCACACCGGCGACGGCGGAGTCACGCAGGTCATCGAAGGCATGACAAGCTTTATTGGCCACGGCCGCGCAGATCTGAATATTCTCGCTGGTCAGCTCGAAAAGCTCGGGATCAGTGAAGCGCAGACCGACGCGTTGGTTCGCCAAGTGATCAATCGCGCTGAAAATATTCTTGGGGCCGAGGGCGCCGAGAAGATCAAGGGCATTCTGCCCGCGTTGCGTGAGCGCAGCGACTTGCCGACGGATCTACGCCACTCGGCATAACAATTTGGCTGACGCGCGCGCCGCGCGCGTCAGCCATCCAGCGGCGTTGAGCGCAATTAGAGCGCTTGATTTTCCTCCCTGTCGCGGCGACAGTCTGGCGGTTTTCGGTTTGCGAAGGGGAGGCCTGCAATGGATGAACTGGTGGCGCGCGTCTCGGCGGCTCTTGGCGTTGACGCAGAGGTCGCCAGGACGGCGGTGGGCCTGGTTCTGGGATTCCTTCAAAAGGAATCGCGTGACGGCGCCGTATCGGAGCTACTCGATAAGCTTCCCGGCGCCCCTGAGGCGATCCAGTCCGCTGAATCCGTAGGCGGCGGGGGCGGGCTTGGAGGTTTGATGGGCGGCATGGGCGGGCTGATGGGCCTTGCCGCCAAGCTGAATGGCGCAGGCGTCGATATGAGCCAGATTCCAAAACTGGGCCATGAGATTTTCGGCTACGCCGAAGAGCAAGTCGGGCCGGAAAAGCTGCGGGAGATCGTCGATTCGATCCCAGGCATCGCGCAGTTCGTTTGATCCCTATCGTCTGAGGCTTGCGATCGTCACGCCGCTCGCGCGCAGCGCCCCGAGAAGGACGCCTGCGTAGATGAGCGCGCCGACGACAGCGAGCGCGGTGAGCGCGACGAGATTGGCGAGAGCGCCGAAATGCGCCCCGAGCGCCAGGGCGGATGAACGCCCGAAAATGGCGACAGCGGCGAGAAAGGCGCAGGCGACAAATGTCGCGCCGAGCGTCTTCACGAAAACGGCGTCGAATCGCATTCCTTCCTGGGCGAGCGCGAGTCCGACGAGCACGGCGAGGTTGATCCACAATCCGACGGACGTCGCCGTCGCGAGCCCGACCGCCCCGAGCGGTCGAAACAGCACGATCTTCAACGCGACATTCGCGGCGAGCGCCGCCAGCGCGATGAGCATCGGCGTTCTTGTGTCGCCGCGCGCCTGAAAACTCGCGCGCGCCGAGGCGATCAGCACGAGCGCCATGAGACCGGCGCCATAGGCGGCGAGCACGTCCCCGGCAGCGTAGGCGTCGGCCGCCGAGAATTTGCCGCGCTGGAAGAGCCCCGCGACGATCAACTCGGGGATCGTGTCGAAGGCGATAAAAAAGGGCGCCGCCAGCGCGACGGTGAGCGCCATGGTTCGGCTCTGCGCGTGATGCGCGCCCGCCTCATCGCCCGTCGCCAGACGGCGGCTCATCTCCGGCAGCAGCACCGTGCCGGCGGCAATGCCGATGACTCCGACCGGAAGCTGGTACAGCCGCTCCGCATAGGAAATCGACGACACGCCGCCATCGGGAAGCATCGATGAGAGAATTGTGTCGGCAAGCACGGCGATCTGCGGACTGGCAGAGCCGATGATCGCCGGGCCGAGACGAATGAAAAAATCGCGCACGCGCGCCCAATGCGGCTTGCGCAAGCGTTGCAGGACGCCAATGCGCCGCGCTTGCCACATCAACAGTCCGAGTTCCAGAACGCCGGAGATGGTGATGCCCCAACTCGCCGCATAGCCTGCGTTTGGGAATAGAAAGGCGACGGCGAGCGCCGCCATCACAGAAAAATTCATCAGATTGGGCGCGAAGGCCGGAAGCGCGAAACGTCCCCGCGCGTTCAGGGCGCCCATGTGCAAAACGAAAAGAGTGATGAAAAGCAGATAGGGAAAGGTGATGCGCGTCAGATTGACGGCCAGCGCGAATTTTTCCGGCCGGTCGTCGAGGCCCGGCGCGAGCAACGAGACGAATTGGGGCGTCAGCGTCCAGACGACGGCGAGCAATATGATCTGCGAGGCGAGGAGCAGCGTGTAAACTTCGCCGGCGAATTCCTCGGCCGCCGCATCGCCCTTCTGCTCGATCGCCATGGAATAAGACGGCACGAAAGCCGCATTGAACGCGCCTTCGCCAAAGATCGCGCGAAAACTGTTGGGCAGCCGCTGGGCGATGAAGAAGGCGTCCGAGACGGCGCCTGCGCCCATGATCGCCGACTGCATGGCGAGCGACAGAAATCCCGTCACGCGCGAGAGCAGGGTGAAGCCGCCAACCGAGAGCAGATTGCGAATCATCGCAACCGTCCTAGCAGGATTCGGTTAAGCCTGCGCTCTCGTCAGTGCTGCGGGCAGTGCAGGGAGTATCCGCCGGTGATCGTGGCGAGTTCGTCGCCTTCGCCCCGAGACCAGCGAATGTTGGCGCTGCGTCGGCATTTGTCGGAAATGTCGGCTTGGCGCTCGTATGTGGCGACATTCTGATCCGCATCGACCGTGAATCCGTCGTCGCGCAGTTCATCAATGAGATCGTCGACCTCCGTCGAACCCACGTGAAAGTGTTTGGCGAGCCGCGCCTGGAAGACTTGCTGATCGGCCTCGGTTTTCGATTCGGGGAGGCCGTCGAGAAGGGTCGGCAGGGCGGGGGCCGCCACGAAGCGCCACATGCGGACGCCGAAGGCGGCGAAGAGCGCAATCAAGGCCGCGGCGATCAAGAGGTTTCTGCCGCGCAATGGCGAACGGCGCTCGGTGTTCATGGATTCACGCCTCGTCCCCTTTGTGCAGTTGCAGCGCGTGACGCATCTGCGAAAGCCCGCCCGTTTTCAGTTGTCGACGCCCTAGTCGCCCGCTTTGCCGTTGGTTGCTTCGTTCTCGCCCAGCCTCTCGGCGACGAGATAGAGCGGCCTTCCCTTTACCTCATTGAAGATGCGGGCGACATACTCGCCGAGCACGCCCAGCGAAATCAGCTGGACGCCGGAGAAGAAGGCGATCGAGACCACCAGAGTGGGAAAGCCCGGCGTATCCACGCCGAAAACCATGGTGCGGGCCCAATAGTAGCCAGCCATCGCGATCGCGAAGGCGGAAATCGCTAGGCCTACATAGGTCCACACCTTGAGCGGAATCGACGAAAAGGACATCAGTCCGTCGAGCGCAAATCGCGCAAGCCGAACGAAATTAAATTTTGACGTTCCGCCGGCGCGGTCCTCCACGTCGAAGGGCACGCCGATCGATTTGAATCCGATCCAGGCGAAGAGGCCCTTATTGAAGCGCGCGCGCTCGCGCATGCTCAGCAGCGCGTCGACCGCCTGCCGGTCGAGAAGGCGGAAGTCGCCGGCGCCTGGCGGCAGGCGCACATCGCCAAAGTCCTCCAGCAAACGGTAAAAAACATGCGTGAACGCTGCGCGCAGCTTGGGATCGGTCGCTCGGTCGATGCGCTCGCCGTAGACGTTCTTGTAGCCTTCCCGCCACTTCTCGATGAACAGCGGGATGACTTCCGGCGGGTGTTGCAGGTCGGCGTCCATGATGACGACCGCGCGTCCCAGCGTATCGTCAAGCCCGGCGACGATCGCCACCTCCTTGCCGAAGTTGCGGGAAAGCGACAGGGCGCGAAAGCGCGGCTCCTCGGCGCAGAGGTCGCGTAAGATCTCCAGACTCTCGTCGCTGGAGCCGTCGTCGACGAAGATTGCCTCATAGGAGACGTCGCATGCGTCAACGGCCAGGGCGACTCTGGCCGCGAGAGCGCGAAGATTTTGCGCTTCGTTGAAGACGGGGATCACGATCGATACATCAGGCCTGTTCATGGCGGCGTTTAAACCAATATTTATAGGCAGAGCATAGGATTAACGGGCGCAGCATAGGCGCAGTCGCCTGGGCGGCGCAAAGGAGCGGGCGATGGTTGATAACCAAATTGTTGCGGTTTGCGCGGACGATTACAGCCTGTCTTATGGGGTGAGCGCCGGCATTTTGGAAGCGCTCGACGCGGGGAGGCTCACTGCGGTTTCGGCTTTGGTGAATGGTCCCCGCTGGCCTGCCATGGGGCTGGAGCTGTCTCGCCGCGGCCGAAACGCGGACATCGGCCTGCATTTTAATCTCACCCTCGGGCGGCCTCTTTCGTCCATGCCGCAGTTCGCGCCCAATGGAGAGTTTCCCCCGCTTTCCAAAGTTGTCCAGATGGCTTTCGGCCGGCGGTTGCCAATGGACGAGATTCGTACAGAGATCGATCGTCAGTTCGACCGCTTCGAAGCGGTGATCGACCGCCCGCCGGACCATGTCGACGGCCACCAGCACATACACGTCCTTCCCGGCATCAGGACGGCGCTGCTTGACGCGATGGAGGCGCGAAAGCTCGGCGGCCGGGCCTGGGTTCGCGACGCCGGGGATGGCTTACATCGCATTCTCTTGCGCGGTATCAACGCTCGCAAGGCGCTCTCTGCGCTGTCGCTGGCGGGCGGCTTTCGCCGGGAGGTGCGCCAGCGCGGCTTCGGCGTCAACGACGGCTTCGCCGGATTCTCGAATTTCCATCCAAGCTTCGATTACGCGAAGATTTTTCAGAGCTATCTTCGAGCGCCCGGCAGCAGACATCTCATCATGTGCCATCCTGGCCATGTGGACGAAGAGCTGCGAAGGCTCGATCCGGTGACGATCACGCGCGAGCAGGAGCTTGCTTTCCTGCTGTCGACTCGACTGCCGGAGATGCTGGAGAAGCGCGGCCTGCGTTTGGGTCGTCTGTCGCAGGCGAACCGGAACCTAAGCGCCGAGCAGACGGCGGCTCAGTAGATCCCTTCAAAGGAGATCGGCGCCCGTTTCTTGCCGTCCTCCAAATAGATGTCTTTCGAGAACGACGCGCGTCGGCGGTTGAAGGCCTGCAGCCACCATCCGTCGCCCAGCGGGTCGAAGACCGGCGCGTCGGTTCGGCGGAAGATCGCGGTCGAGCCGACAAACTCCACCTTTTCGAACATCTGATCTTCGCTCAGGAAGTCCGCGAGCCGGCTGATCGTTGGGATATGAATATCGTCGACGACGAGCAGTCCATCCGTCTTCAGGTGCGGATAGAAGTAGTAATATTCGAGTTCGGGGAACGGAAAGCCGTGCGGACCGTCGATCAGGACAAGGTCGTAGCGAGAATGGTCTTCGTGTCGCGGCAGCGTCAGTTGAGTCGGGCCAAAGACAAGGTCGAGGCGGTCCGAACGGGTCGCGGGACAGTTCATGAAATAGTCGACGCTTGACGCCTTCTGTCCGCGATCGTCAAAGCAGAAAACCTTGTGCCGTTCGGCGATGCGCGAAAAAAAGATCGTGGACTTTCCGCAGCCCGTTTCGGCTGAGAAGATCTCCGTTCCGGTCAGCAGGCGCTCGATGCGCAGCAAGGTGCGTAGGGGCATCGACCCCGCGCTGTGGGCGTAGCCAAAGGCGCGCTCATAGTCTCCGATTTCGGCGGCGAGGCTTTTGTCGCGCGTCGCCTCCGCCCGCAGGGGCGACGGCATGGACGAGAGCGGAGAGCTCCAAAGCCTTCGCCGCACGCGATTGATCAGCTTTCGGGCGAAGAACGAGGGCATGGCTCCTGATGTTTCTCAAGGGTCCGCGAAAGGTTGACGGCTTATAGCAGCGCGCGCCTCGCCAAGGAAGCGATCGGCGGCATCGGGCTGCTTAAGGCGCTCTGACGAATAAATTCATACGAATTCAACATCTAAACCGAAATCGAAGACTGGGGCGGAGTGCGTCAGCGCGCCAACGGAAATAAAGTCGACGCCGGTTTTCGCTATTTCCGTCGCGGTCGCGAGCGTGACGCCGCCCGAGGCTTCACAGATCATGCGGCCGCCGACGAGCGCCACGGCGCTGCGTAGATCGTCGAGCGTCATATTGTCGAGCAGCACGGCGTCCGCCCCCTCGTCGAGAGCCTCACGCAGCTGGTCGAGCGTATCGACTTCGATCTCGATTTTGACGAGATGGCCGATATTCCGCTTGGCGGCTCTGAGCGCCGGAACAACGCCGCCAGCGATAGCGACGTGATTATCCTTGATGAGCACGGCGTCATCGAGGCCGAAGCGATGATTGACGCCGCCGCCGCATCGCACGGCGTATTTCTCAAAGGCGCGCAACAAGGGCGTCGTTTTGCGCGTGTCGCAGATTCGCGCGGACGTGCCGGCGATGGCGCTGACGTAGCGCGCCGTGAGCGTGGCGACGCCGGACAGCCGGCCAAGAAAATTGAGCGCCACCCGCTCGGCCGAGAGAATGGGCCGGGCCGGCCCGGAAATGATCGCTGCGAGCGTTCCCGGCTCGACCCGGGCGCCATCGGCCGCCTGCGCTTCGAAGATGATCTGGCGATCCATGAGCGCGAAGGCGGCGCGCGCCGCCTGAAGTCCTGCGACCACGCCCGAATCGCGCGCGACAATTCCCGCCCGGGCCTGCGCGCCCCTGGGAATGGTCGCCTGAGTCGTGACGTCGCCGGCGCGCCCCAAATCTTCGGCGAGCGCGGCGCGAACCGCCTCCTCGATCAGCAGCGGGGGCAAATCGGGGATCATGACTTAAACCTCGTCGGCGATGCGCAGGACGGCGTCGAGCGTCGTGAGCGAGCGGCGCGCGAGGGCGGGAGCCGGCTGCGGAAAGTCAGAGCGGAAATGCGCGCCGCGGCTCTCGCGCCGCTGGAGCGCGGCCGCCGCTATGAATAGACCCGTCGTCAACATATTGCGCGCCTCAATATCGCTCGTTCGCGAGATCATGCGCCGGATCGACCGAACCGCCACGGCGAGCCCGGCGCCGTTTCGGATGACGCCCACATTCGCCGACATCAGATCGCGCAGCTCTTCGATGACCGCGAAATCATTGTCGCGCGGCACTGGCTCGGTGCGCTCCGCCCTCGGGCGCCATTCGACCGGCAAGAGCGGCGTCGCGCGCACGTCCGCAGCGACGCGGGCGCCGAAAACGATCGCCTCGAGAAGAGAATTGGAGGCGAGCCGGTTCGCGCCGTGAACGCCAGTCGAAGCGACTTCGCCGACCGCCCAGAGGCCATCCAGGTTCGTGCGCCCGCGGTCGTCGGTCCACACGCCGCCCATATGGTAATGAGCCGCCGGCGCGATCGGAATAAGTTCGCGCGAGGGATCAATCCCGGCGGTCATGCAACTTGCGTAAACGGTCGGAAAGCGCGTCGGGAATTCGGCGCCGATGGCCGAACGGGCGTCGAGAAACGCGCCCTTTCCTGCCTTGACGCTGGCGAAAACGCCGCGGGCGACAATGTCGCGCGGCGCAAGCTCCCCGTTTGGATCGATGTCGAGCATGAAGCGTCGGCCATCCCGATCCACGATCGTCGCGCCCTCGCCGCGCAGAGCCTCGGTCGCGAGCGGCGCCGGATCGGCGTCAATGTCGATCGCCGTCGGGTGAAATTGAACAAACTCCGCGTCAGCGATCAGCGCGCCCGCCCGCGCCGCCATAGCGACGCCGATGCCGCGCGCCTCCAACGGGTTGGTGGTGACCCGGTACAGATGGCCAATCCCGCCCGTCGCGAGAATGAGCGCCGAACAGGGCGTCTCGTGGATCATGCCGGCGTTGTCGCGGGCGCGCACGCCAACCGCGCGACCCTCGCGCACCATAATCTCCTGCGCCGAATAGCCTTCGACGATCTGGATCGATGGGGTTCTGGCGACTTCCTTGGCCAGAATGTCCATGATCGCCCGCCCGGCGACATCGCCTTGGACACGCACGATGCGCCGACGCGAATGCGCCGCCTCCTGCGAGGGGAGAAAGGCGCCGAAGGCCGACCGATCGAACGGCGTTCCCATCGCCGCGAGGTCTTCGACGCGCGCGCGCGCTTCTTGCGCCATGCCGAGCGCAATGTCGCGGTCGACGAGGCCGCCGCCCGCCGCCACCGTGTCGTCGGCGTGGCTTTCCGGCGTGTCGCCTTCTTCGACGGCCGCGGCGATGCCGCCCTGCGCCCAAAAGGACGAGCCGCTGTAGCCGACGGGAGTCGGCGCGAAGATCGCCACGGGCGTCGGCGCCAGTTTCAGCGCGCAGAACACGCCGGCGAGCCCGCCGCCGATGATGATGATGGGAGGCAAATTCTCGCGCATCGACGCCTAGTCAACCGCGACGGCGGCGAGCCGCGCGAGCGCGGCGGCCTCACGGGCGATCGCCGCTTCGACCAGGCTGCGCGCGCGCGGCGGCAAGGGCAGGGCGAGGGCCGCGGCATGACCCTTGGGCGACATTTTGCACAATGTCTTGCCGAGAATGTCGACGAGCTTGTCGTCCTCATAATCCCGGTGCTTTTCGAGGAATTCATCGAAGTAATGCTCGAGAAAGACAATCGCGGCGATGTTTTCGAGCGCCTGCGACTCGGGATCTTTCTTGAGCTGTTCCTTACGGATCAGCGCGCCGACATGCGCGATGGCCGCTTCTTCGTAGCCATGCGCCCGCATGATTTGCGCAGAAAGATCGGCGTGGTGGATGCGGCAGGCGCGCCGCCAGTCGTTGTAGCCGCGACGGCCTTCCTCATAATCCGCACGGGCGATCTCCCAGCGCCGCAGATGTTGCGCGCGGGTCGCAATCTTGAGGAGATCGGAGGCGTCAGGGTATAGCGCGGCAAGCCGCGCGCTCATGCGCTCGGCGTAAACCAGCTCAAAGGCTCGGCCCTCGAGCCGGCGCGGATCGTCGGCATTGGCGGCGTCGATGGCCGCAATCGTCGCATCGAGCGCCAGCATTGTCCGCCCTGTTCAAGTCAGGCCACAGCCTAGCCCAGATCGATCATACGTTGCACGCTGCGGCGCGCGCGCTCGGCCACTGCGGGGTCAACGGTCACTTCTTCGCGGACGTAAAGCAGGCTGTCGAGGATTTTCGGCAGGGTGATGCGCTTCATATGCGGGCAGAAGTTGCACGGTCGCACGAATTCGACGTCCGGCGTCTCGGCGGCGACATTATCGGCCATTGAGCATTCGGTGACGAGCAGCACGCGGGCCGGCTTCCTGCTGCGCACAAAATCGATCATCGCCGCCGTCGAGCCGGCGAAATCGGAGACTTCCACAACTTCGCGCGGACATTCCGGATGCGCGAGCACCTGCACGCCGGGATGATCGGCGCGATAGTTCTCGATCTCTTCGGCGGTGAAGCGCTCATGCACCTCGCAGGCGCCGCTCCAGGCGATGATTTCCACCTTCGTCTGCGCGGCGACGTTCTGCGCCAAATAGCGGTCGGGGACCATGATCACGCGATCGGCGCCGAGGCTCTCGACGACCTTGACCGCGTTCGACGACGTGCAGCAGATGTCGACCTCGGCTTTCACGTCGGCTGAGGTGTTGACATAGGCGACGATGGGAACGCCGGGATATTGCTTGCGCAGGGCCCGCACGTCGGCGCCGGTGATCGACTCGGCAAGCGAGCAGCCCGCCTTCATGTCCGGGGTGAGCACGACCTTGTTCGGATTGAGCAGCTTTGAGGTTTCGGCCATGAAATGCACGCCGCCCTGAACGATGATGTCGGCGTCGGATTTCGCGGCAAGCTTCGCGAGCTGCAGGCTGTCGCCAATGTGATCGGCGACGCAGTGGTAGATCTCCGGCGTCATGTAATTATGCGCGAGGATGGTCGCGTTGCGCACATGTTTGAGATCGTTGATCGCCTTCACGTAAGGGGCGTGGAACGGCCATTCGACGGGCGGAATGACTCTCGCGACGCGCTCGTAGAGATGCGCGGTCGCGGCCTGAACCTCCGGCGTCCATTCCAGATCAGGGCGTGGCAGCACGGGAAAGCGGCTCGAGGGGCCAACGCCAACGGCGTTTCCGGGACGCTCGCGCCTTGCGCTCGGCGCGCTTCGAACGTCGCTGGTCAGGAGTGTCATTGTTTGGCGCCTCACGCTTATACTCATAGTGAGTATAAGTAGCCCCCAATAAATCTCCGAGACGGATCCCCGCTCGGAGCGCTCAAGCTTCCAAGACTAAGCCGCGGACGAGGATCTCGCAACTTCGTCGCGCAAGACATGTGCTCGGCACGAGTATATGTCAAGGGAGGGTCGGCGAGGGGATCGTTCTGGCTCCCGCTGATGGCGCTTTCGGCGATGGTCAAAGCTGCTATAGACGGCGCATGCAATCAGGGGCGACGCCAGCTTCTTTCCCGCACCGCCACCTTCTTGGCATTGAAGGATTGACCCGTCCTGACATCGTCACGCTCCTCGACATGGCCGAGGAGGCGATCGAAGTGTCGCGACGGGTCGACAAGAAGCGTTCGAGTTTGCGCGGGCGGACGCAAATCAATCTGTTTTACGAATCGTCAACGCGCACGCAGGCGTCCTTCGAGATCGCCGGCAAGCGTCTGGGCGCCGACGTGATGAACATGTCGGTCGCGCGCTCCTCGGAGTCGAAAGGCGAGACGCTGATCGACACGGCGGTGACGCTGAACGCAATGCGGCCGGATATCATCGTGGTTCGCCATGCGCATGCGGGCGCGGCGCATCTTCTGGCGCGCAAGGTCGACTGTTCCGTCGTCAACGCCGGCGACGGCGCGCATGAACATCCGACTCAGGCGCTGCTCGACGCGCTGACGATCAGGCGGAACAAGGGCCGCATCGAGGGGCTAACGATCGCGATTTGCGGCGACATTCTCCATTCGCGCGTCGCGCGCTCAAACATTCTGCTGCTTGGCGCGCTTGGCGCCCGGGTGCGCGTCGTCGGGCCTTCGACGCTTGCGCCGGACAGTCTGTCGCGGCTGGGCGTCGAGGTGTTTCACGACATGAGGCGCGGACTTGAGGGCGCTGACATCGTCATGATGCTGCGCCTTCAGCGCGAGCGCATGACGGGCGCGATGACGCCGAGCGCCCGCGAATATTTCCACTTCTTCGGGCTGGACGAAGAGAAGCTCGCCTACGCGGCGCCGGACGCGCTGGTCATGCATCCCGGGCCGATGAATCGCGGCGTGGAAATCGACACCGCCGTCGCCGACAGCGCGCGCTCGCTTATCCGCGAACAGGTCGAGATGGGCGTCGCGGTGCGCATGGCGGTGCTCGAAGCGCTCGCGCAGCATCTGCCAAATGTGTAAGCTTCTCCAAAATCAATGATCGTAGGGGAGTAGAAATGATCAAGCTCATCCGCTTTGTTGGGCTCGTCATCCAGTCAATCTTGATCGAGTTTTTGCACGTCTTCGGGCTCGTGGCGTTTCTTCTCGCCGCGGCGCTCGGCTATTTCCGGGCGCCGTCCTGGCTCGTGCCGATCGTCGGCGTTGTCTGCGGCATCATCGCCGACAAATTCATTGACCAGACCGAAGTCATCGCCCTTCTCGAACGGGCGGCGTCCGCCAATCAACGCGGCGGCTTCCTGGTGATCGTCTACATTATCATTGTCGCGGTCGGCTATGTCGCAGGCGCTTATGCGCGCGGGGCGGTGCATCGCCGCAAGATCGCGCAGGCGACGCCGAGCCCCGTGGCGAAGCCGCAGGCCGCGAGCGCGGCGGCCAAGCAGCCGCAAAAGCGCAAACGCAGCTGACCGGCCAAGGCTTGAGGAACGCCGCCACTTCCAGCCCGTCGAACAGCGCCGTCGAAAGATAGCCCTCGGCGAAAGAGGGAAGCTTGCGGCGTCGCCGCTTCGCTTTGTAAGCTGTTGTCGACGCCGACCCTGACGCGCTCAATCGCCGTTTGGCCTGCGCGTCGGACGTTTTGGGCGGCGCCATGACGTATTTTTATAGAGCTTCCGTTATTCTCTTCGTGTTGCTGGCCGCGCCCTCGGCGCGCGCCTGCTCCTGCCCGTCGCCGGTCGTGAAGGACCGGGCGCGAAATCTGCGCCAAGCGGATGTCGTCGCCGATTACGTCGTTGAGAAGCTGCGGCCGGGGTCCGACCTTTCCTACAAAATCGCGACCGTCAGGGTTACCCGGGGCTGGAAAGGCGCGAAGACCGGCGCGCGCCTCGATGTCAGATTCGGCGGGGAAGAGAGCTGCAGGACACACATTCCCGAAATCGGCGAAGCGGCGCAAAAGGCGCCTTTGAGTCTCCTCAAACGCGCGCGCGCAGTTCTCTACTGGTCGCCAATCTGTTTTGGCGGACTGTCGGCGCCCATGGTCGAGAATTTCACCGCCGAACGCGAAGCTCTGGAGGCGAAGGCGCGCGCCGCGCCGGACGACGCCGACGCGCAGCTCGCGCTGCTCGCGCATTTTCTCTACTGGCAGGAGCCTGCGCTCGCCCTTCCGCTCGCGAGAGAGGTCGCGCGCCGCTGGCCCGATAATTCGTTGGCTCAGCTGCGTTTGGCGGAAGCGCTCACGGCGGCTGGAAAGCCCAAGGAAGCCCACGCCTCGTTAAACGCGGCGTGGGCGTCGCGCGAGCTGCGCGCGCGTGCGACATTGCTCGAAATAGAGATGAGGCGGGCGACTAAGAAGTCGTCTGAAGGCGGCAGAACCGGGTATTTCTCATCCGACGGCCGCAACGATTTCAGTCGCTCCGACCTCTCAAACAGTATTTTGAGCCAAGTCGTCTTTTACCTAAATTTCGATGGGCGCGGCTCGGATTTCACGGGCGCGCGCTTCGCCAATATCGGCTTTGAAGGGGGAGCTTTCGTCGGCGCACGATTGAACAAGGCGTTTTTTCATTCGGTGGAATTCAACGGCGCCGATCTGTCGGGCGTCGAGGCCCGAGAGTTCACTTGCGTTATATGCGCCTTCGCCGGGGCCGACCTTCGCGGTTTCGTCGCGTCGCAGGCGTCCCTCTTCCGCGCCCGGCTGACACGCGCCGATCTCTCCCGCGCCAACTTGGAAGACGCGGATCTGCGCCATGCCGACCTGCGCGCCGCACGGCTGGTCGAGACGAAGCTCGATGGAGCCAATATTTCCGAAGCAGATTTGCGGGAGGCGACGTTAGACGGAACGTCGCTTCGCGGCGCCAATCTCCGCAACGCCGATTTGCGCGGCGTCGACATGCGCGGCGCCGATCTGTCGCGTGCGGACCTGTCCGGCGCGAATTTGAAAAACGCGTCGGTTGATTGCGCGACAAAATTTCCCGATGGGTTCGACGGCTCGAGGTTTGCGCTCATTCGCACGCAAGCATGCCCGTAGGAAAGCCGCTCATCGCCAGGGTGCGCGTAGCGGTCGGAATCCACATCCTGCTTTTTCGCGAAAGTTCGCCTCGCTCGGATGCGAAGGCGGGCTTCGCGTATCCATGCCCGCCCGCGCCGTGACTGTCACAGCCCTTCGAACAGCGCCGTCGAAAGATAGCGTTCGGCGAAGGACGGGATGATCAGAACGATATTCTTGCCCTCGGCCTCGGGGCGCCCGGCGATCTCCAAGGCGGCGGCGACGGCGGCGCCTGACGAAATGCCGCCGGGAATCCCCTCCACCCTGGCGAGCAGCCGCGCCGTCTCGAACGCCGTCTGATTGCCGATGGTGATGATCTCATCGATGACGCTGCGATCGAGAATGGGCGGCACGAAGCCCGCGCCGATTCCCTGTATCTTGTGGGGACCGGGCGGACGTCCGGAAAGCACTGCGGAATCTTCGGGCTCCACAGCCACGACTCTCAAGCCGGGCCGGCGCGCCTTCAGCGTCTGGCCGACGCCCGTGATCGTGCCGCCGGTGCCGACGCCCGACACGAAATAGTCGACCTCGCCGTTCGTGTCGTTCCAGATTTCCTCCGCCGTCGTCACGCGGTGAATATCGGGGTTGGCCGGGTTCTCGAACTGTTGGGGAATAACAGCGTCGGGATTTTGGGCGGCGAGTTCACTGGCCTTGGCGAGGGCCCCCTTCATCCCCTGCGAGGCGGGGGTGAGCACAAGCTCGGCGCCGAGCAGCGCCAGCATCTTGCGTCGCTCGATCGACATCGATTCCGGCATGATGAGAATGAGTCGATAGCCGCGCGCGGCGGCGACGAAGGCAAGCGCGATGCCGGTGTTGCCCGACGTCGGTTCGATCAGCACCGTTTTCCCCGGCGTGATCTTGCCGCTCGCTTCGAGCGATTCGATCATGCTGACGCCGATGCGGTCTTTGACGCTCGCGATCGGGTTGAAGAATTCGAGTTTGGCGAGGAGATTCGCCTTTACGCCGCGCTCTCGCGCGAACCGATCGAGCCGGACGAGCGGCGTATCGCCGATCGTCTGTGTGATGGAATCATAGATTCGGCCTCGGCCAGGTTTGGCCGGCGGCGTGAAGCTTGGTGCTGCCTGCGACATGTCTCGCCCCCAGGGAAAGAGAATGAGGTCTAGATTGAGAGTTTGATTCCGACCAGAGCCATGACGCTCGCAAGAGCCGGCCGCAAATAGCGGTCGGGAACCCGAGCAGCGAAATGGGCGCCAATGGCGATGCCTGGAAGAGATCCGATGAGGAGCGAAAGCAGCAGCAACCAGTCGACGCCGCCCATCAGCCAGTGCCCGAAGCCGGCGATCAGCGTCAGCGGCACGGCATGGGCGATGTCGGAGCCGACAAGACGCGCCGTCGGCGTGTGCGAATACAGCGCCAGCAGCACGGTCATGCCGATCGCCCCGGCGCCGACCGAAGAGATCGAGACCAGCACGCCGAGAAGAACGCCGAGAATCGCCGTCAGCCACAGCAGGCGCCGATCGCTCATGTCGTTCGTGTGTTTCGCGATGTGATCGAGGATCCACCGCCGGAAGAGAATCGAGAAGGCGGTCAGCAGCAGCGCGAATCCAAGCGCCGAGGTAATGAGCCCATTCGCCGCATGGCTGCCGGACTTGCCGAGCCAAGAGAGGACGAGAAGACTCGCGACGCTCGCAGGCACGCTGCCGTAGGCCAGCCGGCGGGTGATGCGCCAGTCGACTGTGCCGTGCAGGGCGTGAACGAGCGTGCCATTCGTCTTGGTGACGGCGGCGTAAAGCAGGTCGGTGCCAACGGCCGTCGTCGGGGGCACGCCGAAAACCAGCATCAGGATCGGGGTCATCAGCGAGCCCCCGCCGACGCCCGTGAAGCCGACAAGCGCGCCAACGAAGAAGCCAGAAGCGGAATAAAGGAGATTGATCGCGCTGAGCGCGTCCAACAAGGCGGGCATTTCTTTCTTTCGTCGGCAGTGCTAATCCTACTCTATAAATCTAGTCAACTTTGTCAATTCTGACGCGCCGCATTTTGGGAAATGATGAACACGCCGGTCGACTGCAGTAGTATGTCGGCGCAAAAGGGCGTCGGGTTCGGACCTCGGCCCTAAAGGTCATGACGGGAATGCTGACAAAAAAAGCCAAATACGGCCTCAAGGCCATGGTTCACCTGGCGGGGGTGCGGCCGGGAGAAACCGCATTGGTCGCGGACATCGCCGCCTCCAACCAAATTCCGAAAAAGTTTCTCGACGCAATTTTAGGCGAACTGCGCAATGCCGGCTTCGTCCATTCGAAAAAAGGCAAGGGCGGGGGCTACATGTTGGCGCGGCCGCCTTCAGAGATAGGCGTCGGCAATATTGTGCGCGCGCTCGACGGACCGCTGGCGCCCATCCAATGCGCAAGTAAAACCGTGTATCGTCGTTGCGACGACTGCACGGACGAGACGCGATGCGCGGTTCGCCTGGTCATGCTGCGCGCGAGAGAGGCGATCGCCGAAGTGCTCGACAAGACGTCGCTTGAGCAGATGCGCGGATTGGGCGAGAGCGGCGACGGCGTTCGTCTGCTGGTCGGCGGGGGAGTTGTGCGCCAAGCCATGGACATGGCGTGAGCCGGCGCCTATAAAACGCCGGCGGCGGATTCCTGCGCTGCAGCATCTCCTCCAAGGGGCCGGCTAAGGCCGGAAGGCGAATGTTGGACAGGGTGGCGCAAGTGACGAAGACGGGCGAGGCGACAGCGATTTTGCGCCACACCATGGTCGAACGCCAGCTTCGTCCGTTCGATGTGAGCGATGTGCCTTTGCTTGAGCGCTTCCTCGAGACGCCGCGCGAGATTTTCCTGCCGGATTCACTCTCCTCGCTCGCCTATTCGGATATGGCGATTTCCGTAAAGGGCGCCAGCGGACGCAAACGCAATCTGCTGCCCCCGCTCGTATTGGCCCGGATGCTTCAAAGCGCCGACGTCAAAGAGACGGATAGGGTGCTTGATATCGGGGGCGTGGGATACTCGTCCGCACTGCTCGCGGGTCTCGCCGACAAGGTTGTCGCGCTGGAATGCGATTCCGGTCTGGCGTCGCGCGCCAAGGGTGGCCTGGCGGCTCTGGGCTGCGAAAATGTGCAATTTGAGCTGGGGCCTTTGGAAAAGGGCTTCGCAGGCGGCGCCCCTTACAACGTCATCATTGTTCAAGGCCGCGTTCAGGCAGGACTCGAGGCGTTGTTCGAACAGCTGACGCCCGATGGTCGACTGCTGGCGATCGTCACGCCAGAGACGCGCGCGGGCCAGCAGGTCGTACGCTTCGAGCGCCAGGACGGCCGTTCGGCTGGCGAATTGCCGTTGTTCTCGGCGACGGCGCCGGTGCTCGATGGCTTCGAACAGGCTCCCGCCTTCAACCTCTAGCGCCGCCATTTCGCCTTAATCGCGTTCCTAGCGTAGCGTTCGGGTGTCATCGTCGAGACTGATCGCCGCCGTAGATTGGCGTGCACGTCGACGCGCGAAGATAGGTTGAGGACAATGAGAATCGACGGGTTTGGCCTCGGGTGGCGGCGGTCGGCCAACGTCCTGTCCTGCACGTCCGCCGCATTGGCGCTTGCAGCGGTCGCTCTTTCTCCGAGCCGGGCCTCTGCGGAGAGCCTTAGGTCGGCTCTGGCGCGGGCCTATTACGGCAACCCGGATCTCAACCAGAGCCGCGCCAATGTGCGGGTGCGCGACGAAGACGCGCCGAAAGCTAAATCGGGCCTTCGACCGAAAGCCAGCATCACGGCTCAGTACGGCGCGCAATACGCGGCGATCAAGATTCCCTTTGGCGGCAGCAGCAGCCAGCAGGCCGGCGCCGCGGCCGGCGCGAGCGGCGATTTTCAGGACACCTACGTGGGTTACCCACGCGGCGCGACTCTGAACATGTCGCAGACGCTGTTCGACGGCTTCCGCACTGAAAACTCCGTGCGCCAGGCGGAATCGGGCGTCTTCGCGGCGCGCTCGACCATGCGCCTGACCGAGCAGGCGACCCTTCAGAACGGCGCAACCGCCTATATGAACGTGCTGCGCGACACGGCGGTGGTGTCGCTGCGCAAGAACAACATTTCGGTGCTTGAGGAACAGCTCAAGCAGAGCCGCGACCGCTTCCAGGTCGGCGAAGTGACTCGAACCGACGTCTCCCAGGCGGAAGCCTCGGTCGCGCTGGCGCGTTCGGAGTTCTATGCCGCGCAGGCGCAGCTCAAGAACAGCATGGCGAACTACCGCCAAATCATCGGCGCTGACCCAAAACACCTTGAGCCGGGGCGCAGCCTCGAGCCGTTATTGCCAAAATCTCTGGAGCAGGCGATCGCCGTCGCATTGGTGGAGCATCCCGGCGTGACCGCGGCCTTTCACCAAGTGGACGCGGCGGCGCTCGCGGTCAAGGTCGCGGAAGGCGCGCTGGCGCCCAATCTCTCCGTCAATGGCCAGGTGTCGAATCAATATGACTCGTTTCTCGGATTGCCGGGATCGAAGCAGTTCACTGCATCAGCGACAGCGCAGTTGAATGTCCCGCTCTATCAGGGCGGCGTCGAATATGCCTCGATTCGCCAAGCCAAGGAGCAACTCGGCCAGGCGCGGCTTAATGCCGACGTTCAGCGCGAGAGCGTCCGCGCAAGCGTCGTTTCGAGCTACGGGCTCCTCGACACGGCCAAGGCGTCGATTATCTCTGGACAGGCGGCGGTGAAGGCGGCGGAGACCGCGCTCGCCGGGGTGCGTGAAGAGGCCAAGGTCGGGCAACGCACGACGCTCGATGTGTTGAATGCGCAGCAGTCGCTGCTGAACGCCAGGGTCAACCTCGTCACCTCGCAGCGCGATCGGGTCGTCGCCTCTTATGCGGCGCTGGGGTCGATCGGACGCTTGTCGGCGCAAGAACTCGACCTGGCGGTCGCGCTCTATGACCCGAGCGTTCATCTCAATCAGGTGCACGACCTGTGGTTCGGTCTCGACACGCCCGACGGCCGATAAGAATTTTGCGAATGCGAGTGACATCATAGCGCGAAAAGTGTGGAATTCGTTCGGACCGAGTTGATTCGCGGATTTGGCGCGGTCAGAGATCCGGTCCACCCTCATGCGCGGCCTTTCCGCGCAAAGCGGCAGAACTCCATGAGCGCAGCGAACGCATCCGCCCCGTCGCACTCGTTGCAGGACGAGTCGTATCATCGCCGACGACGATAAGCTGCCGCACGCGCGTCGCGATGATCGCCGGCGTGCGCGCGACGTCGACGCGGCGCGCAGCGCCTATCCGGCGCCCGTGCTTGAGCGAGGCGAGGACGAACCGCCGTTGTCGCTCCTCGATGACGACCTGGACGACGACTTGCACGACGGGATCGACGACGCAGGAGAGGTGCGGCTGGTGTATGTCGCCGGCGAGGCTGCTGGGCAGGAGACGGGAGCTGAACTGTCGGAGCGCCAAGAATCCTCGGAGTTTGAACGCGTGGCTGAGCACCAAGAGGCGGGCATGGAGATCGGCGATGTTGCGCCGGTTGTCGAGCAGGCGTTGCTGTCAGATGAGTCCGCTGCGACGGTCGCGTCAAAATTTCAAGCGCTCGCCGCTGGCGTGGCGTTCAGCGAGAGCGACGTTCTCGACAGATGCGCAAAAGAATTGCTGCAGCCGATCCTGCAGCAATGGCTAGAGGCGAATCTGCCGTCGCTCGTGGAGCAGCTGGTGCGCGCCGAGATCGAAAGGATCGCCCGGCCGGCAAACCGTCTTGCGGCTTCGGCGCGCAAACCCAGTCAGCCTTAACGACGCTTTAAACGGGTCGAAGCTATCCTCGCGGCCATGCATCGGCTCCGAGTCCTGATTCATACGCTCGTCCTCCCGCTTAGCCTCTACACAGTGGCTGGCGTGATGGCCGCCTATTTCATCTGGCACGGCGTTAACGGCCAGCGCGGGCTGAAGATCGGCGAGGAATACGAGCAGAAGCTCGATCAGCTGCGTCTGGAGCGGAACCTGCTCAAGCTTCAACGCATGCACTGGGAAAGTCGCCTGGCGCTCATCAAGGGCGAGACCGTAGACGCCGACATCCTCGACGAGGAGGCGCGCAAGCGACTGGGGCGGGCGCACAAGAACGACGTCGTGATCTTTTTGTCGGCGCCGGGCGCGCCCTAACCTCGGCGCGGCGAGAAACGCGCCTGCAAGCCTGGCGGTCCCGCGCAGTCGACAAGGTTCCGCGAGATCAGATCTTCAAGATGGGCGAGGGCGGTCATCGCCGCCGCGACGTGGAGACGTTTGTCGACGCCTTCGTAAATGTGGGCGACGATCTCACCGATCGTTTCGTCCCCAGATTCGAGACGCTGAAGAATAGCGGCCTCGCGCGCGCGCCGGTGATGAAGCAGGGCGCGCAGAAAACGCTGGGGATCGTGCACCGGTTCGCCGTGCCCCGGCCAATAGATGCGGTCACTGCGCCCGCGCAGCCGTTCGATCGACGCCATATAGGCGCCCATGGAGCCGTCCGGCGGCGCGATCACGGTGGTCGCCCAGGCCATCACATGGTCGCCGGTGAAGAGCGCCTGCTCCTTCGCGAGCGCGAAGCAAAGATGATTCGCCGTATGACCCGGCGTCGCCAGGGCCACAAGTGAAGCGTCGCCGATTTCGAGCGTATCGCCGTCTCTCAGCACGATATCCGGCGCGTAGGTCCGATCGTGGGCTGCGTCGAGGTTAGGGCTGCCGAGGCGTCCCGCCTCGCTGGGCAGGTAGGGAGCGCAGCCGGCGATTATTGCGCCCGTCGCCTCCTTCAAGGCGCGCGCCGCCGGCGAGTGATCGCGATGCGTATGGGTCACCAGCACGTAACGCAGTGTTTCGCCGCTGATGCTTGCGAGCAGCGCCTCGATGTGACGCGGGTCGTCAGGTCCAGGGTCGATGATCGCCACATCGCCGTTTCCGACGAGGTAGCTGCATGTTCCCGTGTAGGTGAACGGACCGGGATTTGGCGCCAGCGCGCGTCGCGTCAGCGCCGAGACGCGCGCCGAAACGGCTGTGTGTGTTCCGGCTTGAATGACGGCGCCCTCATCGCGACCGAGGGGCCGCACGGCATCATAAGGCGTCGGAGGCGCGCTCGAAAGAGCGGCGCGGCGGTGGAACGTTCCAGCGCCACGCCGCGCAGATCACATCGGGAAAAGGGAGTTCTGACGCTGCAGCTCGGACTGCAGAGCGTAGCCCTTTTTTCCGCCGTAGTTCACCTTGCACCAGGTCGTCTCGCCCCAGCCATAAACGCAGGAGCCGATGTTGACCGTCGTGTTCTCGGGGATGCTGCCGAGGATCTTGTAATTGACCCCAGGGCCTTTGTAGATGGCGACATCGTTGTTGGTGGTCACCGGCGCGACGACGACATTGTTGCCTTGCGTGCCGAGCACGCCGGCGGCGACGAAGCCCTTCATGTCGCCGGCCTGGATCTGGCACCAGTCGCGCTTCCAGCCGCCGCCACAATCGAGCACTGTGACGTCGACGCCGGCGGGCAGCTGGCCAATGACGGGCCATTTGGGGCTCGGGCCGGACCGGACGTTCGCGGCGCTGGTCAGCGGGCTGGCAAAAGCGGAAGCGCCGAACATTACGGCAGCCGCTGCAGCGAATCCGATAATTTTCTTCATTTCTATCCTCCCAGATGAAAACTGGGCCGATTTAGCAAGGCCCGTTTCCGAAGACTAACGAAACCGGAGCGAAACGGTTCCGCCCAAGACCGTAGTCCTCGGAACACACATATTCCTACGCTTGGCTTTAGCAAAGCGAAAGGCCGAGCTGTGCGCCGACCAAATTCCATTAGAGTTATCGATCGCGCTCGGGGGCAGGGCAAAAGATCATGGCGAGGCAAAAAAGAAGCGGCTTCGCCTGCCGGTTAAGGAAGACTCAGCCGCCAAGTTTCTCACGCGCGAACTCGAAACGCACGCTCCCGAGCCGGACGCGCGTGCGCGCGACGCCCGGCCCGAAATTCTCTAGAGCGCGCTGCGAAAAAGTGGGAACCGGCTTTTCGCGTAGAGCGCGCTCTAAACTTTGGTAATCGATCAATTTATCTGCATTTGGACGATTCCGCCCAAATGCAGCGTGATTTAGTCGAACACCGCGCCCAGCGCGACGCCAAGCAGGCCGACGACGACAGCCGCCGGCAGGATTGCGTAACTGCCCATCAGCAGCGCGCCGATCACGCCGCCGATCGCCGCGGCGATCGCGCCGCCGACGATCTTGCCGGTGTTGCTCTCAGGTTTTTCCGTCGCCGAATCGCCGGCGTTCTGCATCGCCTCTTTCGACATGGCATCCTCGCGAGACATCACTGATCGCCGCATCCATGCGTCGGTAGCAAAGTCATGTGAGAGCGTGATGAGAGTTTCGTGAAAGCCGCGTCACCCGGGCGCCACTTTAGGTTCATACGCGCGGGCGTCGCGGCGTTTCGGAACCAATGCCGTAGGGCCTTAGGATACGAGCCCGCGCACCACCAGAACCGAGCATTGCGCGTGATTGACGATGGTCGTTGCGTTGGAGCCGATGAGAAAACGGTCCATGCCCGGCCGATGCGAGCACATCACGATGAGATCGGCGCCCCATTCCTCGGCCTCCGCCAAGACTTTCTGATAGACCGGACCAAACAGCAGCGTCGTGGACACGCGTTCTGGCGCGCAGTCGATCTTGGCGGCGATCGCCGCTATTTCCTTCTCCAAGCCGCGACGGACCTGAACGTTAAAATTTTCAGGCACGTAGTCGAGAAAAGAGATGGGCAGGAGCGACTGCACGTTTGACGACGCGCATCTCGCTGTCGAACGTCTTCGCCAGCGCCTGTGCGACGGAGATCGCCCGGTCGGTCATCTCAGCTTCGGTGAGATCGATCGGCAGCAGAATTTTGCGATACATCGGCGCGCTCCGGGAAATTCTCACCGGATATGGCGCGGGACCCGCTCGAAACAATGATGAGGCGGCGCGGGTGTTGCGGACCGCGCCCGTTGTCCGCGGCGATCACATGCGGTTCGCCATCCGTCGATCGGGTGGTGGAGCTGCGGGGAATCGAACCCCGGACCTCTGCAGTGCGATTGCAGCGCTCTCCCATCTGAGCTACAGCCCCGTTCCGGCGCGTGGGGTACACGGGGGGCGATATCCTGTCAATTGGCTTAGCGCGTGGCTTGGCGCGCCGACGCTCCGCCAAGCGCTTGCCATCGCGATTTCTTGTATCGTCGGGTTCATCATCATTTTTGGCTGCGCGATGGCGCTTTGCTTCAGCGCTGAAAAGGCGCGAGAGACGTCAAAGTCGCGGCTGACGAAGCGGCTTGTTGCGGTTAAGGCCGCGGACGATTCCGAAAAGAAGGTCTCCCAGCTCGAGACTCTCCTCAAACTCGTCGATGGATTACGCCAAGGCTCATTCGTGCCGCTTTCGCAGCAGCCGCCCATTCGCGCGCTGCTTCTGCCGATCGGCGGACTCGGCTGGACGGCGCTGCTCGACTATCGGCTGCTGCCGGGCCTGTAGCGGGGCAGGCTTGTGGGGAGGGGCCGGCCAAGGATTGCCGCGACGGGGCAGGGAGGCTAGACAGGGCGGAACCTCATCCGCTGGAAGCCGGTCATGTCCTACGCTATGGTCAAACTTCTTCTCACGATCATCGATATTTACTGGTGGATTCTGCTGGCCACGGTGGTCGTGTCCTGGCTCACCGCCTTCGACGTCATCAACATGCGCTCGAATGTCGCCTATTCGATCTGGAAATGGCTGAACGCCATGACCGAGCCGCTGCTGGGTCCGATCCGTTCGGTGCTGCCCAGCGTCGGCGGCCTCGACATCTCTCCGCTCATTTTGCTGCTGCTCATGCAGTTCCTGCGCGATCTCATCGCCAACAGCGCCGGCGCCTACGCGCTTGGGTGAAGGAGGCGCGGAGAAAACATCCTCCGCCTGGGCGATCGAATCGGGAGGCGTCGCCGTTTACGTGCGGCTGACGCCAAAGGGCGGACGCGACGCCCTCGAAGGCGTGGAGACTCTCGCCGACGGCCGCAGCGTCCTGAAGGCGCGGGTGCGCGCCGCGCCAGAGGACGGCCGGGCGAATGCGGCGCTGATCGCGCTGATCGCCTCAACGCTAAAAACCCCTAAAAGCGCGGTTTCGATCCGCGCCGGCGCGACCAGCCGCGTCAAAACAGTTTTCGTTGCGGGCGCGCCCGCGCTTTATCTCGATGCGCTGGCGAAGCTGGCGCCAACAAGCGGTTAGGACATGAGCAAGTCGAAGATCAATGTCGGCAATTTCTTCGAGGACTTCAAAATCGGCCAGATCATTCGCCACGCGGCGCCGCGCACGGTCACGGTCGGCGAAGTCGCGCTGTATACGGCGCTGTATCTGCCGCGCTTCGCCGTGCAGTCGTCGACCGCCTTTGCGCGGGCGATCGGCTATGAGCGCGCGCCGATCGACGATCTGCTCGTCTTTCATCTCGTGCTCGGCAAGACCGTGCCAGACGTCTCGCTCAACGCCATCGCCAATCTCGGCTACGCCGATTTCAAATTTCTGATCCCCGTCTATCCCGGCGACACGCTGTCGGCGACCTCGGAAGTCATCGGCCTGAAGGAAAATTCCAACAAGGAAACCGGCGTCGTCTATGTGCGCACGACAGGCGCCAATCAGCGCGGCGAGACCGTGTTGAGCTATACGCGCTGGGTGATGGTGAAAAAGCGCGACAGGGACGCCCCCGTGGGACCGGAGGTCGTGCCCGATCTGCCGAAGTCCGTCGCCCCTTCCGAACTTGGCAAAGCCGCGCCGCCGATCAATGTCGGCGCCTATGACAAGGCGCTCGCCGGCTCCCGCTATTTTTGGGAGGATTACGACCAGGGCGAGAAAATCGACCATATCGACGGCATGACGGTCGAGGAGGCGGAGCACCAGCTCGCGACCCGGCTCTACCAGAACAACTCGAAAGTTCATTTCAATCAGTATTATGAGGCGCAGGGCCGTTTCGGTAAGCGCATCATCTACGGCGGCCATGTGATTTCCCTCGCGCGGGCGTTGTCCTTCAACGGCCTGGAGAACGTCTTCCATATCTCGGCCGTGAACGGCGGACGCCACGTCAACCCGCTGTTCGCGGGAGGCACGGTCTTCGCCTGGTCGGAGGTTCTGGAAAAGGCGGAGATCCCCGGACGCCAGGATATCGGCGCTTTGCGTCTGCGGCTCGTCGCAACCAAGGACAAGCCCTGCGCTGATTTTCCGCTCCACGGCGCCGACGGCAAGCCTGATCCGGCGGTGTTGCTTGATCTTGATTATTGGGGCGTGCTGCCGCGATGAATCAGCTATGATCGCCGTCGTATCAAGGATGTTGGGGAGATTGGTCGAATGAACAGAACTTTGCTTGTTGCGCTCTCATTCTGCATGGCCATCGCGGTCGCCCATCCGGTCCGCGCGGAAACCGCCGCGCCGGACAGCAAGGTCGTCGTGCCTATGGAAGCGTTGCCGCGTTATGGCTCGCTGGTTTCCGCTTGGTACAAAAAGCCGGTCTACGATTTGAACGATAAGAAGGTCGGCGTGATTACCGACATGCTGTTTTCAGGCGGCGAGATCAACGCCGTCATGCTCGACGTCGGCGGCTTTCTCGGCATCGGCGCGAAGCACGTCGCCATTCCGGCCAACGACATCACGGTCACAGACAAGAACAACAAGACGTGGCTGACCATCAATACGACGAAGGACATCGTAAAGAAGGCGACCGGCTACAAATATGATGCGGCCGAACACGCCTGGAAGGTGAAGTAGCAAGGACGCCGCGCCGTGAGAATTTCGCGTAGCGCGCAGTCCGGCTGCCGCTCGTTCCAAAAAGGATTCTTTCTATGCTGAAACGCGTCTTCGTCGCAGCCTCGCTCGCTCTCGCCGCTTTCGCGCCGCTACCAGCCGGCGCGCAGGGGGCTCAAACCGAAACCGTTGTCGTCGTGCCGCTCGAAAGGCTGCCGGTCTATGGTTCGGTGGTCTCCGCCTGGTACAAGCAGCCGGTCTATGATCCCAATGAAAAGAAACTCGGCTCGATTGCGGACATGCTGTTTTCCGCCGACGGCTCCATAAACGCCGTGATGCTGAACGTGGGCGGCTTTCTCGGGCTCGGCGTGAAGCATATTGCGATTCCCGTATCCGCGATCACCATCACTCAGAAAAACAACAAGAGCTGGCTGACGCTCAACACGACGAAGGACCTGCTGAAGAAGGCCCTCGCGTATAAGTTCGACAAAGCCACCGGTCTTTGGGACCCGATTTGATCGGCTGAACTGTTCCAGACGCGCGCGGCGGCCTGTCCTGCTTTTGGATATCTGCCGCGAAGCTTGGAACATCGATCTTCGATGCTTGTTCTAGGCACACACACGAACGCCGTTCGTTGTGGCGCTAACAACATGACCGGAGACAGCCATGCTCAAGTCCTACCTCCTCGCAGGCGCGCTTATCGCGACGCTGTCAGGCGCGGCTTTGGCCGAGCAGATGAATCGCACGACTGACCGTCCCACCGGGGCGATGGACCGCTCAACGACCGGGACGATGGATCGTTCAACCACTGGAGCCGCGGCGGGTCGGCCGGATTTTCTGACCACGCTTCCGCAGAATGCGCTGCTGGTCTCGAATATCCATGATCAGAACGTGTATGATCCGCAGGAGAACAAAATCGGCGAAGTGAAGGATCTCGTGCTGGATCGCGGCGGCAAAGTCACTGCGGCAATCCTTTCAGTCGGCGGCTTCCTTGGCATGGGCGAAAAGGACATCGCCGTCGCCTTCAGCGATCTCCGCGCCACTGAGCGCAACAACAAATGGTGGCTGACGATCAACGCCACCAAGGACGATTTGAAGAACGCGACGGGCTTCCGCTTCGACAAGAACAAGGGTCTTTGGAACCTCGGCAGCAAGTAACCGCCGCCCGCTCTGGTTTCGACACTGGCTAGGCCCCGCCGCGGTGCGGCCGGGCTTAGCTCACGCGTTCGCCGCCAGACTAGATTGTTGAGCTGAACCTTCGAAAGTTGGCGGAAGCATCATCGCAGAGACGCGCACGAAGCCGACGCCGATACCATCGCTCGCAGGCAAATTGACCGGCCTAAAGGAGTGGCTTGGTCGCAAGACGAGCATGCGAACCGCACCACTGCTATTCTCAAGCAGGGGCGCAAGATCGTTGAGCGCCAAAGAAATTGTGGCGGTGTGTTTGGCGCCGCCGAGCGTGCAGCTGCCGAGAAGTTTTTCGCCCGTTTCGTCGAAACCAAAGGCCTCAATCGTAGCAAGTTCCCCCGGAGGCAGGACGGAGTGAGGGAAGTTGGCCCAGAAGCGCAGGGTCATTGCCTTGCATTCGGGCCTGGTTTCGACCGCTAACCATCCCTCCTCTTCAAGCCACAAATTATCGGCCTGGCCCGTGGGAAGGAGTCCTGACAGGACATGGACGCGATTGCTGTCAATGTCATAGCCCGAAAAATCCGGTTCAACGGATAGGCCCTTTTCGTTGAAGTATGCCGTGTCGTAGCCGAGCCTACCGCGAGCGTCTGCCGTCAGGCGCCAGATGAGCGCCTGCTCGGCGAGTGTGAACGACTCCCAGCTGGGGCCCATGGTCTGCGGTCGTACCCTCGCCGCAGCCGCGGCGATCGCTTCGGTGTCCACAGAGAGACCGACCGCACTGAACATTCTTTCCGCAAACGTTGCAGGCGCGTCGATTAGGTCGGAATAATAATCGCCGACGATAAGTGTCTCAGAAGGTGTCAGACTGGCGATTGCGCCCGCGTACACGCGATACAACCCGATCATTTCCCACAGCGGCTTGCGGAAAGCCGCATTGAGACCTTCGTTACCTGTATCGACCTGCCGCATGGAACGCATGAATGCATAAGGTTCACGCTTCATAATCACCGCGGCCTTGGCGCCGAGAAGACCGAACCGCGCAATAGATAAAACATTCGAAGGCGACTTCTCGCCGATGAATTCAGCGGAGACAGACTGCTTAATCTCGTTCCTGAGTTCGCCCATGCATTGCGTGAGCAACTCCTCCCCATAAAGCCCTTGCGCGAGCAAGGCGACAATATTGTCAGTGAGTCGGTTAACCCGCGCCTCGTCAAATACGAGCCGCTGCCGACGTGCAATTTTGAAGCCCATTTTTTCGGCCTGCGCCGCAGCGTGTTCTTCCCCGGCGACGTTATGCCCCGCGGACACGCGCAAAACGACATCAATCTGGCGTCGAACGAAGTCCTTGACCGTTGGCAAATGTTGGGGGGCGACGGGCGCGATGTCGGCTAGACCAGCACAAAGGGGAAGAATTTGGCTTTCTTGGGCGAGACAAAAAGTGTTTGGATGGAAATTGAAGAGATCGGCGGTAATCGTTGTTCCGCCTCGCGGCAATCCACCTACCAAAAAGTCCATTGCCATACGAGGGCTCCTTAACTGAGATTGTCCGTGAGCCACTACCATTGCGCGAAGGGGCTGGAGTAATTGCGTTAGTGGAACAGGGAGGCTGAGCGTCAGTCGATGTGCAAAATTCTCCCATGCCGCCTGCTAACTTGATGAAGACATTGGCGTATACCCTATCTCGCTTATGCCTACACCATAAATCTTTGCGCATAGTTCAATGCGTTGCGCGAGCGCCGTGGCGGCTCTCTCGCCGGTTTCCATCGGTTGCACCGCGCTCGCCGAGCGCCCGTTGCAGATGCACCTACGCATCGACGGGGGAGCTTCGAGCCGCGCTTGTTTGGGCTCCGCATGAGCTTGCAGGCGGGCCGCCTTAGAGAAGCTTGCGGGCTTTCATCCGGCGCGGTTGGCGCGGGCCAATCATGGCGCAACGAGCGCTCACATACGCGCCGGCAGCTTGTCCTCGTCGGCAAGATTGGAGAAGCGGGTCACCTCAGCCTCGAAGGCGAGCTGCACCGTCCCTGTCGGACCGTGACGCTGCTTGCCGATGATCGCTTCGGCGCGGCCATGCGCGCGCTCCATCTCCGCCATCCATTGAATGTGTTCTTCAGTGCCTTCGCGCGGCTCGCGGTTACGCAGATAATATTCTTCGCGATAGACGAAGATGACGACGTCGGCGTCCTGCTCGATCGAGCCTGACTCGCGCAGATCGGAAAGCTGCGGCCGCTTGTCATCGCGGTTCTCGACTTGGCGTGAGAGCTGCGACAGCGCGATGATCGGCACGTTGAGCTCTTTGGAAAGCGCCTTGAGGCCAGTCGTGATTTCCGTGAGTTCCTGCACGCGATTTTCATTGCGGGAACGCGAACCGGCGAGCAGTTGCAGATAGTCCACGACGAGCAGGTCCAGGCCTTTCTGGCGTTTGAGGCGGCGCGCCCGTGCGGTGAGCTGCGCGATCGAGATGCCGCCGCTCTGATCGATGTAGAAAGGAATGCTCTGCATTTCCCGTGCGGCGTCGGCGATGCGGCGAAAATCGTCCTCGTTGATGTCGCCGCGGCGGATCTTGTAGCTCGGCACGCCGGATTGCTCGGCGATGACGCGCGTCGCCAATTGTTCGGCCGACATTTCCAAAGAGAAGAAGCCGACGATGCCGCCATTGATCGTCTTGTGCGTGCCGTCGGGCTCGGCTTCGAATTGGTAGGCGCGCGCGACATTGAAGGCGATGTTCGTGGCGAGAGCGGTCTTGCCCATGCCCGGTCGCCCGGCGACGATGATGAGGTCGGATTTTTGCAGACCGCCCATCTTTTCGTCGAGGTCGAGCAGGCCCGTGGCGACGCCGGACAGATGCCCGTCGCGCATATAGGCGCTGCTCGCCATGTCGAGCGCCGTGGTGAGCGCTTCGGCAAATCGCTGAAAGCCGCCGTCATAGCGTCCCGTCTCGGCGATCGAATAGAGCTGCCGTTCGGCTTCTTCGATCTGCGCGCGCGGCGGCGAATCGATCGGCGAATCATAGGCCGTGTTGACGATGTCCTGCCCGATGACGATGAGATCCCGGCGAACCGCGAGATCGTGAACGGTGCGGCCATAGTCTTCGGCGTTGATGATCGTCGTCGCCTCGGCGGCGAGTCGGGCCAGATAGGCCTGGATCGTCACGCCGGCCGGAAGCTCGATGTCGGCGAGAAACGTCTTCAGCGTCACGACGGTCGCGAGCTTGCCGGCGCGAATGAGTTGCGCCGCGATTTCATAGATGCGGCGGTGCAAGTCCTCGGAAAAATGCTCGGGCTTCAGGAAGTCCGAGACTCTGTCGAAAGCGTCATTGTTGACGAGAATCGCGCCGAGCAGCGCTTGCTCGGCCTCGATATTGTGCGGCGGCGCGCGATAGGCAGGCGCGTCCGGCTGCGCGACCTGAAACGCGCGCCGGCCCGCCAATTGTTCGATTGGTGGCATCGATGATCGGACTTGTTTGAGACTGTTCCGGGCTGCGAACGCGACGCGCGAGCCTGAGACGCCGTTAACAATACATTAACGCGTCGGCGCCGCCATAGGCTTTTGTCCGCGGCAGCGAGAAGCGAGTCTTATTCACACGGTGAAAAAAGATTCGTTCGGCGCGTGCCCGACTGCTCTTGCATTGAACAGAGAATCAGAGATCGGCCCGGGAAAACGAAACCGGCGGCCAAAAGGCCGCCGGCGATGGCCTGCGCATTAAGGGAGATTACATCTCGACGTCGCCAGCTTCCGCAAGAGCCGCGCCGACTTCCAGGCCGAGATCGTCCATCGACGTCTCTTCCCGGATCGTAGCGCTTTCGCCGCGCGCCTGCCGCTCGGCCTCTTCTTCCGAACGGGCCACGTTGATCGTGATCTTCACATCGACTTCCGGATGCAAATGCACGGGCGTCTGATGAAGGCCGAGAGTCTTGATGGGGTGCACCAGGACGATCTGATCGCGATTGACCGAGAAACCGCCCGCGGTCGCCGCCTCGGCGATATCTCGCGCCGAAACCGAGCCATAGAGCTGGCCGCTCTCGCCCGCCTGGCGAATGATATTGAAGCTTTGTCCGTTGAGCTTTTCGGCGACGGCTTCGGCTTCTTTCTTAGCCTCGAGATTGCGCGCTTCGATCTGCGCCCGCTGTGTCTCGAAATGCTTCTTGTTGTTTTCCGTCGCCCGCAGCGCCTTGCCGCGCGCCAGCAGAAAATTGCGGGCGTAGCCGTCGCGCACGCGCACGGTCTCGCCCATCTGGCCGAGCTTGGCCACGCGTTCCAGCAGAATGACGTCCATCTTTGCTACTTCTCCGAGATTGCGGGCTATGTCGAGAAAAACCGGGCGAAAGTCAATCCGGTTTTTGCATCGCGGTGGGCCCGGCGTCCGTCTTTCGGGCGCGATAGTTGAAGATCAGGTCGGCGACGCCGAGTGCGGCGAAAAACAGGAGGGGCCACCCCAAAAATCCGAGGGTGAAATAGATGACCGCCAGCACCAGGGCGCTCGAGCGCGAACCGCGCAGGTAGATATGCGCGACGGCGAGCCCTTGGAACGCAAGGAGCAATCCCATGGTCGTCGCCAGCACCAGTCCAATCGCGCCGGCGAGGCCCTGGAAGAAGACCAGCGCGAGCCCGCTCAGAAAGAGGCCGCCCACCGGCTTGGGCAGGCGGAATTCATTGGCGATGTCCGGCCAGGGGCGGCTGAGCAGCTTGGATGCTTGCGCAATCCTTGCGGCGAGCCACAAATTGATAACGTGGATCAGCAGGCCATAACCGGCAAGAAAGGCGGGGATGGCGCGCGCGACGGACCCCGAAAGTGTCGTCGGATCGATCTTATCGCCAAGGTCGCGCTCTTTTACCATTAGGTCGAGCAAGATGAAGGCGCGCGCCCGGATCGGATTCAGCGCTTCGTCGAGCGATCCGAACGCGAGGGTGGCGACAATCAGCCAGAGAATGATCGCCGCCGCCAAAAAGGTCGCTGGCGCGAGCGCCGACCAGGCCGGAAGATAACGCGTCAGCCTGTTCCGGCCGCCGCGGGGCGCCCCGAGCGCCGCGTACACAGCCGACCACGCCGGCGCAGCGATCAGCAGCGCATAGCCCATGCCGATCACCGGATGCGGCCAGAAAATCAGGATGATCGTGGCGAGGATTGCCGACGTCGCGCCGTGGATCAGGCCAAAGGCGAAGGCGACGATCATAATCGGCAGCGGCGCAAGATGCGCCAAGAGGAGCCCGCCGACGCCGCCGCGCGCGACGACGGCGAAGATCACGGCCGCTGCGACGCCGCCGAGAATCGACACAGCGAAATTCGGCCAGGAGAGGGCGTTCTTGTCGGACAAAATTGGGTTCCGCTGACGGCGCGTCGCGCATTGGCGCATGACGCGAAAGGCGCCGGGACCGTCGACGCCCAAGGGTTTTAGGAGGTCGCAGCCCAAAGGGCAAGGCGGCGCAGCCGTTGGCAAATTTCCGGCCAATTTCGTGTCGTCGCGCCGCGCCTCTTACGTGCGCCTGCGCTCGAACAAATTGCGCGTGGGAAAGTTATTTCTCCAGACATCGAGGCGGGCGGCGGTTCGCCGGTCAGGAGAAAGACAATGAAGCTCATCAGATACGCTTGGGCGGCGTTCCTCGCCGCCGGGCTAGGCTTGTGCTCTGCGACGGCCGGGCTGGCTCATCATCAGTTCCTCGTCGAATCTTTCCCTGCATCGAAACAGCGGGTCGTCAAGCCTGTGCGTCAAGTTAAGCTGGTGTTTGAGGGGAAGGCTGACGCCGTCATCTCAACGATAACGCTCAAGAGCAGAAATGGCCTTGTGATCGCCAAAGCGACGCAGAAACAAGCCTCCAAAGAGTTGATCCTCGACACGCCGGTTCTGCAGCCGGGGCTTTATGAAGTCGACTATCGTGTGCTCGCAATGGATGGAACGATCGTCGAGGGCGCGTTTCCCTTCATCGTCGAGCCTTCCCTCTCGGCCTAAGGCTGGCGCAACTCCGGACCGGGACGGCGGGAGAGCGCCCGCCATGTCCCGGCGAGGCCGAGGCCAACGGTGATGGCGAGGGTCGCGAGCGAGATCAGCGCCGTGGTCCAGGGCAGGAAGGCGAAATCGATTTTCATAAGGATCGTTGTCATCGCGTAGGCGGCGGCGGATCCGGCGGCGACCGCGATCAGGGAGGCGGCGAGGCCGACCAGCCCGAATTCCAGAGCGTAGGCTGAGGCGAGCCAGAGGCGGGTCGCGCCGAGCGTCTTGAGCACCACCGAGTCATGCAGCCTTGCGCGCTGGCCGCTGGCGAGCGCGCTCGCAAGCGCCAACACCGCCGTGACGATGGCGAGCCCGGCCGCGGCGCGCGCGGCCAGCGCCAATTGTCCGGCGATCTTGTCGATCGCGGCGAGCGCATCCTTGACCCGCACCGAAACGATGCTCGGAAAGCGTTTCGCCGCCTCGCGCGCGAGCCGCGCGTCTTTGGCGTCGCGCGCCGCCACGGATGGCGCGCCGTAAGCCACGGTGAAGAGCTCGGTGTAGGGCGCCCCGGCAAAAACATTGGGCGAAAACACCATGATGAAATTGATCGCGTAACTGCGCCAGTCCACCCGGCGCAGATTGGCGACCCGCGCTGTCACCTCCCTGCCGAGCACATTGACCCGGATCGAATCGCCGATCGTCAGACCCAATCCTTCGGCGACCTTCTGCTCCAACGATACGAGCGGCGGACCGACGTAACTCGCCGGCCACCATTCGCCTTCGGCGAGCGCGGAGTTTGCCGGAATCGAGGGGGAAAACGTTACGCCGCGGTCGCCCTCGAGCGCCCATTTGGCGTCGTCCGCCACGGCGGTCTTGTCGACGGCCGCGTCTTTCACGGCGACGATGCGCCCGCGCATCATCGGCACGTGTTCGATGCGGGCGCCGGGCGCCTCGGCAGAGAGAAAACCGCCAAAAGCCTCAGTTTGCGCCTTCGGCACGTCGATGAAGAAGAAGTTGGGGATTTCTCCGGCGTCAGCCCGCGCCAACTCGTTGTGAATCGCGCCTTCAACCAGCGCGAGCGAAATGAGCAGCGTTTGCGTCAGGCCTATGGAGATCATCAGCGCCGGCGTCAGGCTTTTCGGCCGCCAGATATTGGCGAGCGCGAACCGCAGCCGCGCGTCACGCAAACGCGGAAGGCCGCGCGCCAGCCGCATGGCGACCCAGGCCGCGCCGCGCAGCAAGGCGAAGGCCGCGACAGCGGCGGCCACATAGGCCGCGCCGAGCTTCACGTCAAAGGACGTGGCCATGACGAGGGCCGCGAGCGCAATCGCCGCGGCCCCTGCGCCGGCGCGGTAGCGGGCGAGCGTCGCGCCCCGCTGGTCGTCGCGCAGCAGCGCCGCTACGGGAACTTCATGGGCGCGGCCGAGGGGAACAAGCGCGAAAACGAGGACGACGAGCAGCCCGTACAGAGCGCCATAGAGCGCGCCTTGCGCGTCGAGCGACGCCGATACGGGGAGATCGGCGAGATCGCGCAGCGCTTGCGCCGCGCCCCAGGGAATCGCCGCGCCGACGACGAGTCCCAGCAGGATAGCCAAAGACGCCGCCGCCAAAACCTCGGCAAGGGCGATCCTGAAGACTCGAGAGCCTTCGGCGCCGAGCGCCTTGAGAATGGCGAATTGCGCGCGCTTGCGCTCGACGAAGCCCTGTACGGCGTTCGCGACGCCGGCGCCGCCGGCGACAAGGGCGGTGAGCGCGACGAGGGTGAGCAGCTGGGCGAACCGGTCGAGATTGCGTGAGAACTGCGGCGAGACGGCGTCCCGTGTGCGCGTCTCCCATCCGGCTTGCGGAAAGGCGCTCGCAGAGTCGGTGGCGAATGCCTTGAGGTCGGCGTCAGCGCCCCCGCGCAGCGTGACGCGGATGACATGCCGGACGATCGAGCCCGGCGTCGCCAGTTCCGCGCCTGAGAGCGCGGCGCGCGTCATCATGACGCGCGGACCGAAGCCAATGCCGCCCGCAAGCTTGTCGGGTTCACTGCGCAGTATTGCACGGAGCGAAAAGCGCGAGACGCCGATCATCACGGTCTCGCCGAGCTTGGCGTCGAGGCGCGCGAGCAGCATCGGATCGACGGCGACGCCCGGCAGCCCGTCTCGTACCTCCAGCGCCTCGGACAACGCCATGTCTGGATCGAGCGCGACCGCGCCGAACGTTGGGTAGGTCGCCGGATCGATGGCTTTGATCTCCACCAGGGCGGCCTCGCCGTCGTCGCGCCGGGCCATCGCCCGCATCAGCGAAATTTCGGAAAGCCGGCCGCGCGCCTCGAAGAAGGCGCGTTGCTCCGGCGAAAACTCTCGCGAGACGAGGCTGAAGGAGGCGTCGCCGCCCAGGATTGTTCGGCCCTCCCGCGCGAGCCCCTGCGCGAGGGAACGTGAAAGGCCGGATACGCCGGAGATCGCGGCGACGCCGATGACGATGCAGGCGATGAAGACGCCAAAGCCGCGCGGGTCGCCGAGCAGATCGCGCAGGGCGAAGCGCAATGCGAAGGGCAAGGCGGCGAATCGTAACGCTTTCATGACGCCGCCCGCTCGCTCGCCTCGATGCGGCCCGAGCGCAGCAGAACGCGTCGGCTGCAGCGTGCGGCGAGCGCGGGATCATGGGTGACGAGCACGAGCGTCGCGCCGCGGCGCCGTTGCTGTGCGAACATAAGTTCAATCACGGCGGCGCCGGTTTCGGAATCGAGATTGCCCGTGGGTTCGTCCGCCGCGAGGATCAGCGGGTCGGGCGCAAGCGCCCGGGCGAGCGCCACCCTCTGCTGTTCGCCTCCCGAAAGCTGAGCTGGATAGTGGGCCAGGCGCTCAGCGAGCCCGACCGCCGCAAGCTCGGCCTCGGCGCGCGCGAAAGCGTCTGATTTCCCGGCGAGTTCAAGTGGAATGGCGACGTTTTCCAGCGCCGTCATGGTTGGGATCAGCTGGAAAGATTGGAAGACGATCCCTATGTTTTCTCCACGAAAACGCGCGAGCGCGTCTTCCGAAAGGGCGCCAAGATCGCGCCCGTCAATCCTGACGCTTCCGGCGTTGGGTCGTTCCAATCCGGCGAGGGTCATGAGCAAAGTCGATTTGCCCGAGCCGGACGGTCCCAGAAGAGCGACAGTTTCGCCCTGGTCTACGCTCAGGCTGACCGTCTTGAGCACATGCACGCGGGCGGCGCCTTCGCCGAGCGTGAGATCGACGCCTTCAACTTCGATGACTTGTCGCAGCACGGAGCAAAACCTTGAATGATGCGCCGCATTCGACGCCCGCAGTCCAGTCGCCTTATTGCGCTTTCCGCCGTTCTCTCCAAGCCGCGGCTCTCGCGTGCTTGGCCCTGTTGACGATGGCGCTTACTTCCGCGCGCGCCGAACCCGTGCGCATCCTGGCCTTTGGCGACAGCCTGACGGCCGGGCCCGGCATCGGGGCCGAAGATTCGCTTCCGGCGCAGCTCAAGAGACGGCTGAGCGACGACGGATATAATGTCGAAGTCGTCCAAGGGGGCGTTTCGGGCGACACGACGACGACCGGGCTGGCGCGCCTCGACTATACCCTTGGCGCCGGGCCATTCGACATCGCCGTCGTCGAACTTGGCGCCAATGACATGCTGAACGGGCATGATCCGAAGATTACGCGCGCCAATCTCGATCGGATTCTTGCGACGTTAAAGCAGAAAGGCGTCCGCCCGGTGCTGACGGCGATGGTCTCCAGCGCGAATCACGGGCAAGCTTACAAGAAGGAATTCGATTCGGTTTATCCGGATCTTGCCGCCAAACATGAGGCGCCGCTTGTGCCCTTTATCTTGGAAGGCGTCTGGGGCTCGCCCGCGCTCCTCATCTCCGACGGCATTCATCCCAACGCCGCTGGCGTGGCGAAGATCGTCAAAAAAATCGCACCCTATGTTGAAAGAACGCTCGTTTCCATGGGGGCGCGTAGGACCTCGCGCGCGCAATGAGGCTGCGCGATCCCGCTTGGGGAGGATGGCATGCCCAGACTGTTTACGGCCCTGGAGATTCCCCGCTCAATCGCCGAAAGCCTCGCGCGCCTGCGCGGCGGAATCCCCGGCGGCCGGTGGATCGACGTTGAGAATTATCATGTCACCTTGCGCTTCATCGGCGACGTCGACGACGCTTTCGCGCGGGACGCGGCGAATGCGCTTTCCTTCATCCGCCGTCCGGAAGTCACCGTCACCTTCGACCAGCTGACGTCGTTTGGCGGAGACAAGCCCCGGGCGATCGTCGCGCGCGCGCGGCTGGAGCCGACCCTCATGGACATGCAGGCGGAGCAGGAGCGGCTGTTGCGCCGGCTCGGCGCGCCGCCCGAACCACGCAAATTCATCCCGCATGTGACGCTCGCGCGTCTGCGCGGCGCCAGCGCCGGCGCCGTCGCCGCCTATCTCGGCGCGCGCGGCTATTTCCCGCCGCTGCGCTTCACCGCGGAGCGCTTCGTGCTCTATTCGTCGCGCGATTCCGTGGGGGGCGGCCCCTACATCGTCGAGGCGGAATATCCGCTGCTCGTGGCGCCGCAAGCGCTGACAGGAACGGCAAGAGGTTGAGGGCGCGGAAGGGCGTCCGAAAGTCTGATCCTGCAGCTGCTTCGCGACATGCGCGCGGAAATGGCCACCAAGAATGACTTGGCGGAGATAGCTTCTGAGTCGCGCTCCTTGCGCGTCGATGTCGCTTCGGATCTGATGTCGCTCGACGCCAAAGTCGACGCAACCCGCAAGGATTTAAGCGAGCAGATTGTCGGATTGCGCCGAGCGGTGATCGAATATCATACGTCCGTGATCGGCCACGGCGTCCTTATCAGCGAACTTGAAGCGCGTCTTCGGCGGGTCGAGCAGCATCTCAACCTTGAACAGGACACTCTTTAGATTCGGCCGAAGGAGCGGCGTCCGTCATTCCTGCGCCGGCGCCATATGTTGAGCGCTCGCACGGCCCTTCTCGACGATTTCCGCCAAGGACGGGTCTTTCGCCAGCGCTTCGGCGATCAATCGGTCAGACGCCGCCTCGATCTCCATCGAGAGCTTGTCGAAAAAGGCGCGCGGCTCCATGCCGGGCGCGATCAGCGGCAGAAACTCGATCACGACCGTTCCCGGCCGGACGAGGAACGAGCGCCGCGGCCAAAACAGCCCGGAATTCACGGCGACGGGAAGCACCGGCGTTTCGGTCGCCGCGTAAAGATGCGCGATGCCGAACTTATATTGCGGCGGCGCGCCGGCCGGGCGGCGCGTGCCTTCGGGAAAAATGAAGAGCTGCCGTCCCTGGGCGAAAATCTTCTTGGATTTGGCGATCAGCTGCGGCAGCAGCTTGCCGCCCTTGGCGCGATCGATGGCGATTTGCTCGGCGGCCAGCAGGTACCAGCCGAAAAAAGGCAGCCAGATCAGTTCATGCTTCAAGATGTAGCTGAAGTCGGGAAACCTGATCGGCAGAACAAAGGTTTCCCAGATCGACTGATGTTTGCAGGCGACGATCACCGCGCCTTTGGGGATATTCTCGAGACCTCGCCAGTCGATCTTCGCGCCGCAGATCTTGTCGAGCAGCCAGAGAGTCGTGCGCCCCCAGGTGCGTCCAAGCTCCTGGTTGATCTGGCGCCGCATCATCAGGCCCGGCAGCCAAATGATCATGAGCGTGAACATGTTCAAGAAGAACACGATCTGGAAAATGAGGGAGCGCAGGAGGAGCATGGGCGAGATCTAGGTAAAAGGAGCGTGGCGCGCTTTTAGGGCGCCGTGAGGCGTTGGAACAAGTTCTCACTCAGACGCGACGCTGTGGCGAAGCTGCGGGGGAGGCTCCGACTCCTCGTATCTCCTGAAAAGCTTGGTGCGCAGCAGAGACCCGACGTATTTCACATATTCTTTGCCGACAAATCGGGCGACGCGCAAATCGCTGATCCAGTCGGCGACGTCGATATGTTCGCTGACCACCGGAAAGGGATAGAGCTCCACATTCGGCAAGGCGGCTGAGATTTCGACCAGCGCACGCGGCATGTGGTAGTTCGACGTCACCACGATGAGCGTGCGGGTGATGTTGTGCTCGCGCGCCCAATCTCGCGTCTCTTTGGCGTTGCCGGCGGTGTCGAGCGCCTGGTAGCCGAGATCGACGCAGCAGTCGAAGAGCTCGCGCGACATGGGCAGTATTTTCGCGAGCAAGGAACCGCGGGTAGAGGGATTGACGCCGGTGATCAGCATGCGTCGCGCCTGCCCGCTGGCGAGAAGGGTCGCCGCGTCGAGCACGCGATCCGAGCCGCCGGTCAGCGCGACCACGCCTTCCGCCTGCACCGGAATGGAGAACTCCTCTCGCGGCAGCGACAGCGCGAAGCCGACAAAACCCAACAGGAGCGCCGCGGCGAGAAAGGCGCCGCCGGCGAGAATCGCGCAGGCGGCCTTGCGGACGGCGCTACCCATTCTTTACTCCCTGGCGTGCGGGGGTCGTCAATCGTGGAGTCCTTCGCCCATGCTTCCAGACCAGAACGCGCGAGGCGCGATTCTGACGCGACTATAGGGGTATTTCTGCGCCGATGTTATCGGGGCGGCCGATCTGGGTGAATGACTTAACCGAGCCGCTGCAGGTGGCGCAGCACAATGAACTGCGAGAGATAGCCGGTCAGCGCTGCGACGCCGCCCGCGAGCAGAACGATGATGACAAAGCCGCTCGGGCCAATCGTGAAATCGCCGAACAGGGCCTCCATCTGATCGCCGCCGCCGGTCGCTCGCCACCGCTGCGCCAAGAACTGCGCCAGGGCGAAAAAGGCGATCGCGCCGCCGCCGCCGATCAGCGCGCCGCGAAAGCCGAGCGCCATGAAGCGATGCTGAAATTCTCGCGAGATGAACGAGTCGGCGGCCCCGACGATATGGAGCACTTCCACGATCTCGCGGTTAGTCGCCACCGCGGCGCGGGTGGCTGAGGCCACGGCGACGGCCATGGCCGCGAGGATCAAAACGAAGATGAGGGCGGCTATGGCCACGGCGGCTCGCGCCATATCGCCAAGACGCTCGATGAAGACATGATGGTCGTCGAGCACGGCGTTAGGAACGGCGCGCTCGAGCTCCATGCGCAGCTTGTCGAAATCCGCCCGATTTTCGACGTCGAGCTTCAGCACGATCATGCGGGGCGTGGGCAGTTCAGAGAGATCCAGACCCTCGCCGAGCCACGGCGTCAGCAGCGCCTCGGATTCCGACTTGGCGTAGACTCTCGCTTCCCGCACGCCGGGCGTTCGCCGCATCGCCTCCGCCGCCTCCTTAACATCGGCCTCGACGTTGCGGCCGGGGACCGGACGCACCTGCACGGTCGCTTCGCGCGCGACGTCGCTTCGCCAATCGACGCTCGCATCGGCGACCAGAATGGCGACGTTAGCGGCGAGCGCGGCGAGAAACGTCATGATCGCGATGACGATGACGAGCGAGCGGCCGGCGACGGAGTCGGCGGGCACCAGCGCGCTCTGCGCTGGAATCTCTTCGGCGTCTTGATCGACGTCAGACGCGGCCGGGCGAATCGAGGACCAAAGTCGCATCAGGGCCATCGTCTGCTCATTCGAAGATGTGAAGCCGGCCGTCGGCAAGCACAAGACGCCGCGCATCTTCATACTGGTCCATCAGGCTCAAGTCATGAGTGGCGATAATGACGGCGGTTCCGGATCTGTGGAGTTCGATAAAGAGGCGCAGGATCCGGCGCGCGAGCGTCGGGTCGACATTTCCCGTCGGTTCGTCGGCAAGCAGCAGTTTGGGTTGCGAAATCAGCGCGCGGGCGATCGCCGCGCGCTGCTTCTCGCCGCCCGAGAGGACCGTTGGGAACGCATGCGCGCGTTCGCCGAGACCCACCCAGCGCAACAGTTCGAGCACCTCGGCGCGATAGGTCGACTCTTCGCGCCCGAGCACGCGCAAGGGCAGAGCGACGTTTTCGTAAAGCGTCAGATGATCCAGAAGGCGGAAGTCCTGGAAGACGACGCCGATTTTGCGGCGTGTCTCGGCGACGTCTTCATTGCTGAGCGCCGCCGTGTCCTTGCCGAAGATATTGATCAACCCGCGCGTCGGCCGCAGCGCCATGATGATCAATCGCATCAGGGTGGTCTTGCCTGCGCCTGACGGGCCGGTCAGGAACTGGAAAGAACGCGGTTCGATCTGGAAATTCACGTCTCGGAGCGTTTCGGCGCCGACGCCATAGCGCAAGCCGACATTCTCAAAGGTCAACACGACGCCGTCTTCTCCCCAAAGATGGCCCCAACGGCGGGGGTTCGAATGACGCTCGGGACGGATGCGCGAGGCGCGACAATAGCAGTTCACCCCTGCTTAGCCATCATCACTCTTAACGATCTCTTGTCTTGGAGCTTCTCGGCATGCGACGGCGCTCTGCGCCGCCGATCGCCGGCGGCGTCGCCATCACCCGCCTGACCCGTCAGCGACCTTCCAGAGGCAATACGAAGCTGAAGATGGTTCCGCCCCCGGGGTTGGGCTCCGCCCAAATCTTCCCATTGTGCGCTTCGATGATCGAGCGCGAAATGGAGAGGCCGACGCCCAGACCGTGCGGCTTCGTCGTCGTGAACTGCTCGAAGAGCCTGTCTTTGATTTCTTCTGGCAGTCCTGGGCCGGTGTCCGTGACATCGGCGCGAATGAGATTGCCTTCAATCAGGCGAGTCGACACCCTCATCTCGCGTCGCTCGCAGTTCTGCATCGCCTCGACGGCGTTGCGCTTAAGATTGACGACGACCTGCTGAATCTGAACCTTGTTGATCACCACCGTGTCCGGCGACGCTTCGAGGTCGATTGAGGTTTGGACATGATGCTCCTTGGCCAGCGCATCGGTGAACTCGCAGGCGGTTCGGATGACGGGGTTTAGATTTTGGGGAGCTTTCGACGTCTCTCCGCGCGCGATGAACTGGCGCAGATTGTCCATAATTTCGGCGACGCGGAAGACTTGCGCGTCGGCGTTGTCCAACATCTCCTCGACCTTCTCGATCGAGAGGTCTTTTTCGTTCAAATGCCGACGCGCGAAATTGAGATAGGCGCCGATCGCCGTCAAAGGCTGCTTGAGCTCATGCGCCAATCCGGCCGCCATATTCTCAATCAACTCAAGGCGATTCGCCTGAAGCTCCTGAACACCCTGCTCAAAGCGGCGCCTGGAGCTGAGATCGTGAATCAACGCAATAAAAAGCCGCTCTCCGTCGCAGGCGACTTGGCTGACGACAAGCTCCACACTAAAAACCGAGCCGTCCTTTCGCAAGCCTACAATCTGTCGGCGAATGCTTGGGCTTCCCCGCCGCAGATAGTCGCGGTGGCGCTGGTTCGCCTCTGGCGTCAGCATGCCGAAATCCCGCCCAACAACGTCGCTAGGCGCATAGCCGAACAGCGAGGCCGCTTCCGCGCTGATCGAGCGCACCACGCCGTGCTCGTCGAGCGCAATGATTCCGTCGAAGGCGGCGTTCATCATCGCCGGCAGATCAGGGCGTTCTTCGCCTTCCGCGACGCTTGGCGCGAGTGGGGAGTCTTGAGGGCTGAGGGAACGCATACGTTTTCCCCCGGGCCGCCCGGCACGCGCCGCTCGCAGCCCCAACTCGCGGTAGCTAGGCGCTGGCGAGACGAGTTCAACCCCAATCCCTCCGACCCAGGCGCATTTTCAACCTACGCGAAATGGCCTAAGCAGACGCCATGTCGCCGACACAAGCTCCAGCGCCGCTGTTCTTTCTCAACGCAAGGCTGATCGATCCGGGTTCGGGTCGCGACATGCGCGGCGGTCTCGTGATGCTCGACGGAATCGTCGCGGAGGTCGGCGAATCCGTTCGCCAGGGCGACGCTCCCGAAGGCGCACGGGTCATCGATTGCGCCGGCGACGTCGTCGCGCCGGGCCTCATCGACATGCAGGCCTTTGTCGGCGAGCCGGGGGCGGAGCATCGCGAAACCATCGCCAGCGCCACTCTCGCCGCTGCGGCGGGCGGCGTGACGACAATCGTGTCAACCGCGGCGACGGCGCCGCCCGTCGACGATCCCGCCGTCGTCGATTTCGTTCTGCGCCGCGCGCGTGACACCGGGCGCGTGCGCGTCGCGCCGATGGCGGCGCTGACCCGCGGCCGCGAGGGCAGGGAAATCGCCGAGCTGGGCCTGCTGCAGCAAGCCGGCGCGATCGCTTTCTGCGACGGCGCGCGCTCCGTGCGAAGCGCGCTGGTCATGCGACGGGCGCTCACCTACGCGCGGGATTTTGATGCGCTCGTCATTCATTTCGCCGAAGACCCGGATCTCTCCGTCGGCGTCATGAACGAAGGCGATTTTGCGCATCGGCTCGGCCTCGCCGGCGCGCCGCGTGAAGCAGAGGCGATCATGCTCGATCGCGACTTGCGGCTCGTCGCGCTGACGGGCGCCCGCTATCACGCGGCGATCGTGACGACGACCCTATCGTTGGACGCGTTGCGCAGAGCCAAGGACGAGGGCTTGGCCGTCACCTGCGGAACTTCGATCAATCATCTGACGCTGAACGAGAACGACATCGGCGATTATCGCACCTTCCTCAAGCTCAGACCGCCGTTGCGCCATGAGGATGAACGCAAGGCGCTCGTTCGCGCGCTCGGCGAAGGCCTTATCGACGTCATCGTGTCCGACCACGATCCGCAGGACGTCGAAACCAAACGGCTGCCCTTCGCCGAAGCCGAATATGGAGCGATCGGCGTCGAAACGATGCTGGCGGCGGGGCTTCGGCTCGTGCATTCGGGCGACGTTACGTTGGTGCGCTTGCTCGAGGCGATGACGTCGCGCCCGGCGGAAATCCTGGGACTTCTACAGGGCAGGCTCCAAAAAGGGGCCCCCGCGGACATCATACGCTTCGATCCTGACACGCCCTTCGTCGTCGATCCCTCCAGGCTTCATTCACGTTCCAAGAACACGCCGTTCGATGGAGCGCTGCTCCAGGGTGTGGTCAAGACGACCGTCGTCGGGGGCGCAATCGTCTACGAGGAATGAAGGCCGCGACAGCGCCCTGGCGCTTGTCGCCGGCCAGAGTCAGCGGCCGTGTCGGCTCGACGACCGCACGGCTTCCGCGATCATCAGCAGAAACGGCGCGCCCAGGATCCAGGCGGGAACGAACCAGCCATAGCTATCAGTCATGACATTCTCCTTGGTCGAATCCCCAGCTCTTCAACCGCGGCGACCGTCCGAGGTTCCGTCTGGCGCCCTTTTTTTGCCCGTCGTAGCTCTCCTCATCCCAATGCGACAGCGAACCTATGTCGCGCCTTCAGCGCCTGTATGCTGAGCCAGACCGCAGCTCCAGCCCCAACGAAATGAGCAAGAAGCAAGTTAAAGTTCGCCATTAAGATGAAGACGTCGAGCGCGCGCACGATCCTGTCCGGATCGGTAATCGCGATCCCCGGCGGCTGCGACACGGTCTTGGCGACAAGCAGGGCAATGCTCAAGCCGACGCCGATGAACGAGACCACGGCGCCAAGCACATTGACCAGCGAACCGACCCCGAGAAACCACAACGCCGCGGACTGGTCGGCGCCGAGCACGCTGGCCGGATCGCGCATCAGACTGCGGGAGGCGATCGTCGAAAAGAGATCCAGGAACAGCGAAGCGAATAAGAGTCCCAGTCCGACATACCCCCAATGAATCGGATCGCTGACCCAGACGGTGGAGCTGATGGATTGGCCAACCGCGCTAAAGGCGAGGAGCGGGGCGGTCAGGAACGCGAGGACGAAATCCAGCCAAAATCCGAGCCAACCCATGAGGCGGATGCGACGGCCATGATCCTGCCCGATCAGGACCGATTCCGGCGAAATCGCCAATGACATCCTTTGCGGCGCGGTGGCGACAAGCGCCGTGGACGTCGCGCGCCGCGCGGGTCCGGCCGAAGCGACGAAGCCGAGATAGGCGATCAATCCGGCGGGCAGCGCGAAGGCGGCGATCCGGTTCAATGCGCGTGCGACGGCGGCGAAGCCTACGTCCGCGAGACCCGGCGATCCGGCCGAGATTCCCACGACGTCAAACGAAGCGCCGCTGAAAATCGCTTCGAATCCGCCGCTGACGACGAGCAGGCCCGCGGCCGCATAGACGAACTGGCGCAGCGGATAGGCGGCGAACCGCCTCCAAGCCGGGCCGACGCCGAAAGGGTAATTCGGAAACCAGCTGCGCCACAGATATTGAGCGGCGAGCAGGATGACGACGAGCGCGGCGAAGTTCAGCGCCAGATTTGTGAGCGGTCCGCCGATCGACGGCTCCCACAGTCGCACACCCCAAGCGACGAGGGTAAGCAAGGCGAAGAGGGCGGCGAACGCCCAATCGACCGGATCATCGAAGAAATCGTAGCGCAATTTTTAAAGCCGCATTTACGCCCCGCCACACAACCAGTTGGCGCGCGCGGCGGCGATTTCAACGCGCAGCGCTCTGGTCGTAACCGCATCGTCAGCCGGCGTTTTGACAAAGGTCCGGACAGGCTTAAACGGGCGAAGCGAAAACCTCACACTCGATAAAAATTGCGTAGTGGCATATACGAAGTTTGGTTCGGCGATGGTTTCCATGACAAGGGCAAGACGAAGCCTTCATTTTAGACGACTTCGCGAGGCGCTTTCCCGCGCAAGCGACGAGGCATTCACTAGAATGATTTGGGCAATGAATGCTCTTAACGACGGGCGAGCGGCAGTAGCGGCTCGTTATCTAAGGTTTCCAAGAGCAGCGGCTAATGTTGCTATAGCAGATAGCTACGCCGTGCATCCATGGGAATTAGAAAGTCTCATAACCTTATTGCTTACAACACGTAAAGATAATACGAGTAAGAAAGACTGTAAAATAAGGACGCTAAATTGTAGTATATTCGAAACTGGTGCAAGCTTGGTGAATTCCTTGAGGAGCGTTGAAGACGCTGAGTATTCCCTATTTTCAAGCAGGGAGGGCGTCTTTGCTGAAATGCATCGTATCGCACAGCGCCAGTTCGCGTGGCAGAGGGGCCATTTTAACACGATCGATTTTTATCGATATTCTTACGTTTATGGACAAGATGAGTGCGCTGAGTTTTTCAGAAAGAAATACGATATTGAATTAAATGATTTTTCTGCGGTTGGTGCGGCGCTATATATCATGTTCAGGGACATGCCTGAACTCCCTTCGAGTGTGCTCTTAAGTTTGATTGGTATCAGTCCTGAGCAAACTGAGAAGGCTTTGCTTCTCCTGTCTCGGGATATCGGATTAGCTCGTCTGGAGGCCTCATCACTTGTTCAGGAAACTGAAAAGAAATACGGGAGGATGCCGATAGCATATCTGCCGAGCGTACTGAGGCGATTTCCGATTATCTCCTTTGGAGAGTTTAGGAAAAACATGATATCGCCGTTGCCTGAACTAATTGCACAGCGAGTAACTTCTGGTTTATATTATGATATAGTTGCAGGAAGCGACAATCTAAGGAATGTTGCCGCAGCACGGTTTGAGAAATATTGCCGCAATATCCTCCAATCATGTCTAGGAGGTCTACAAGTAAGCGAAAGTTACAAGTATAGATATAAGAAAAATCAAATTGACTCTCCTGACTTATTTTTAAGCTCAAACAGAGTGATTGCCGTGATCGAATGTAAGGCTAGAAGATTAAGTGTCGGTGCACGGTTTGCTGGGAATCCCTTCGAACAAGCCGAACGGGAATATGAAGAAATCGTGAAGGGTATATTCCAACTGTGGAGATTCTTTTCTCATGAAAGGAGGGGAATAGCAGGGAATGGTAATTACGAGGAAGACGTCATTGGCATTGTAATAACTCTGGATTCGTGGCTGCAGATGTCGCGAGAACTCGTCGCAGAAGTTCTCGAATCGGCGAGGGCTCGATCGAAAGCAGAGGACCCGCTTATTTTGCCCGTCGATCAGCGACCTATTGTCGTTTGCTCCATAGAAGAGCTTGAGCGTACCCTATTGTCTTCTGACGAAAACACTTTCGTGGAAACCATAAAAGCTGCCGTTACGGCTGAGTACGCGGGTTGGCTGCTGTACAGCGTACACACGGGCATTCATCAGGACATCCAGATTAGCAGACCATTCCCTTTTGCACTTGCCGAGGTATTGCCGTGGAAGGAAAAAATCGATCGGCTTGCGAAGCTCGATGAAGAGACATCTTGAACTGGTTCGCTTCACCCCTTAAACGGGCGGCCGAATGGCAAATAGGATAGGATCATGGCCAAGGAAAAGTTTTCACGCACGAAGCCGCACTGCAACATTGGGACGATTGGGCACGTCGACCATGGCAAGACGTCTTTGACGGCGGCGATCACC
>WSXZ01000006.1 GCA_009773555.1 Methylocystaceae bacterium
CTTTTTCGAAAGCCTTCCCTTTAGAGACTACAGCTCAAAAGCCTTCTCCCGCTTGAACTCGATTCTCTCGTAAAATCTCCCGGCGCGCCTCGCGTCGCCGTCTATCCGCTCGACAACATCGAAAAAGCCCGCCGGAACCTCTGGCGGACTTTTTTCTGCGCGCAAGATCGGCCGTTCTACGGGCCGCCCGCATTTCACGTCGAACTGACAGACAACTTATTGAGATGGTGCTGCAAGAGAGGATTGAACTCTCGACCTCTCCCTTACCAAGGGAGTGCTCTACCACTGAGCTACTGCAGCGCTTGACCGCCCGAAACGCATGAAATCACGTCCGACGCGCTCGGCGCCTGTGTGCCACAGGGACGCGCAAGTCGCAAGCGCGCGCGCGTCCAGCCCAGGGCTTCGAACTCGAGATAATTTCAGCTCACTCTCAGCCGTCATGCCCGGCCTTGAGCCGGGCATCCACGCCGGTCAACCGCGAAACGCTTCGCGCGGAGACGGTACTTTCGCCTCATATCCTCACATTTGCCTCGTGTCGTCGCGTGGATGGCCGCGACTAGCGCGGCCATGACGCGGTGAGATGCCCCCCTCGTTAACCTGGATTCGGAGCCCTGGCGTCCAGCCCATGCGGCCGCTGAACCCAAAGCTTCTCCGGATGATCGCGCTGAAAACAGGTTGTGTTATCTAAAATTACAACCTAGGATTGAACTACCGATCGACCCTGCGGGCCCTCATCGGAGGCGCGTCGGGCGGGTCGACGTCGCAACGCGCCGCGACGGAGGATCAATTGATTGAGCATTATCTTTCCGACGAACATTGGCAGGCCGTCGCGCCCGTCCTTCCCGGAAAAGAAGGCGACGCAGGCTGTAGAGCCCGCGACAATCGACTTTTTCTCGAAGCGGTGTTCTGGATTGTTCGCACCGGCGCGCCCTGGCGCAGCCTGCCGCCGCGGTTCGGCAAATGGTACACGGCCTATACGCGCTACCATCGCTGGGACAGGAAGGGCGTCTGGCCGCGCGTCGTGGCCAGGCTCAACGCATGCGATTTCCAATATGACGAAGACGGGCTGCGCTTCGCGCAAAGCGACGCCGACGGGCGCCAGAGCGCTGTCAGTCAATTGGTCGGAGTCTGAGACCAGCTACTGCGATTGCGATTGCGACTGGCTGAAGGCTGCCGCCGGCGCGACGCGCACTTTGACCTCCAACGTTTCGCCGCCGCCGCCGGAGTGCGCGCCGCGGATCGGCGCCGCGCCCAGATAGTCGAGCGCTATCGCGACGCGCACATGATTTTCCTGCGGCGCGACGCCATGTGTGGGATCGAAGGCCACCCAGCCGAGATCCTCGACATAGGCCTCGGCCCATGCGTGGCCGGCGACCTGATCCTCGCCGTCGCTGCCGAGGAAATAGCCGCTCACATAGCGCGCCGGCGCGCTGATCGCGCGCGCGCAGGCGATGAAGAGATGCGAAAAGTCCTGACAGACGCCCTTGCGATGCTCGAAACATTCCGCCGCCGTCGTGCCCGAATGCGTCGCGGCGGCGTCGAATGTGAGTGATTCGTGAATCGCGCCAAGCAGCGCATGGAGCTTCGACAGCGTTCCGCTTTCCTTCGACGTCGTTTCGCGCGCGAAATCGCAGATCGCCACGTTGGGGGTCGTCAGCGGCGTGTCGCGCATGAATAGGACCGGCGGAAAGCGCTCGACCGCGCCCAACACGACTCCGGCCATGTCGAAAGTCGTCACCTCTCCTTCCACCACGGTGGAAATCGACTCAAGCGGCCCGTCCACGGAGAAGCGGTGCAGCGTATTGCCGAAGGCGTCTTCTGACTGCACCAGTCGGCAATCGCGATCGACGTCGATGCGCCAGTCGACGACATGCTGCCCGTCGTGACTGCGCGGCGTCAGGCGAAGATGCTGCACGGCCGTTCGCGGCGGCTCCGCATAGCGATAGGTCGTTTCATGCCGTATGCGGATGCGCATCAGATTTCGCTCAAAAGAGATATTGCTCGGAGATGAGCGCGGCCAGTCGATTGTTTTCCGAGATGAAGGATTGCACGAATTCATGCAGCCCGCCCTGGAAGACGCTCTCCATATTCAGCTTTTCAAGCTTGCCGTAGACGCCGCGGGCGTGACGCTGCGACACGCCCTGGCGCCCGTGGGCGCGGGCAAGATTGTCGAGATTGCGCACGATCGACTCATAGCAGGAAATCAGCGAACGCGGCATCTCCGGTCGCAGGATCAACAGATCGGCGACGAGCCAAGGCTTCATGCTCGTGCGATAGACCCAATGATAGGCGGTATGCGCCGATACGGCGCGCAGAATCGCCGACCATTGGAAATAGTCGAGGGAACCGCCGACGATCTCCTTCTCGGGCAGCAGCACATGATATTTGACGTCGAGCAGACGCGCCGTGTTGTCGGCGCGCTCGATGAAAAGCCCGACGCGCGAGAACCAATAGGCGTCGTTGCGCAGCATGGTGCGATAGGCGCCGCCGTCATAGGTCAGCGACGTCTGCTTGATGACCTCGAGAAAGCGCGCCAGTTCCTGCGCGCAAGGGACGACGCCGCGCGACTCGAGCGCGCGCATTTCCAGATAGGCGTCGTTGATCGACTCCCACATTTCGATGGTCAACGCCGTGCGCACGGCGCGGGCGTTGGCGCGCGCCTGCTCCAGGCAATTGCGGATCGATCCCGGATTTTCCGGCGCGAAGGTGAGAAACTCGATGACGTTGGCTTCATCGACGGGGCGTCCAGAGGCGTCGAAGGATAGCGCCGCGCCCGACGACAGCAGAACGCTTTCCCACTCGGTTTCGTCGCCGCCATAGGCCTTGGGCAGCGCGGCGAGGCGCCGCGACGCCTGGATGGCGCGCGCCAGGAAGTCGGCGCGCTCCATGTAGCGGGCGAGCCAGTACAGATTGTCGGCGGTGCGGGAAAGCATCAGCACGTCCGTTTATGAGTCGCTTTGGAGATCATCGATGTTGATCGCGGCGTTTGCGAGCGTCTTCTCACGCCTGCCCCATCGCCTCTTCGGCGCTCCACGCGTCGTCGATCACCCAGGTGTCCTTGGTGCCGCCGCCCTGGCTCGAATTCACGACGAGCGACTTTTCCGTCATGGCGACCCGGGTCAGACCGCCCGGCACGACGCGGGCGCCATTGGCTCCCTGCAGCACGAAGGGCCGCAGATCGACGTGGCGTGGCGCGACGCCCGAGCCCATGGCGATGGGGCATGTCGAGAGCGCCAGCGTCGGCTGAGCGATGAAATTCTGCGGATGCGCCTTTAGCTTTGCGCGAAACTCCTCGATCTGCGCCCTCGTCGCATGCGGTCCCACGAGCATGCCGTAGCCGCCGGAGCCGTTGACTTCCTTGACGACGAGTTCATCGAGATGGTCGAGCACGTAAGCGAGCGCCTCCTGTTCACGGCAGCGAAAGGTCGGAACATTCTGCAGGAGCGGCGCTTCTCCTAGATAAAACTTAATAATGTCAGGCATGTAGGTGTACATCGCCTTGTCGTCGGCGGCGCCGGCGCCGACTGCATTCGCCAGCGTCACATTGCCTGCTTGATAGGCGCCCATCAGCCCGGCGACGCCGAGCGCCGAATCCGGCCGGAAGCACAGCGGGTCGAGGAAGTCGTCGTCGATGCGACGATAAATGACGTCGACGCGGCGCGGGCCCTCGGTCGTGCGCATGTAGACGACGTCGTCGCGAACGAAGAGATCGCGGCCCTCGACAAGCTCGACGCCGAGCTTGTCGGCGAGAAACGAGTGTTCGTAGAAGGCTGAGTTGTACTGGCCGGGCGTCATCAAGACGACCGTCGGATCGCCGTTGGCGCGCTGCGGCGCGACCGAGCGCAAAGTCCCGAGCAGTTCGTCGGGATAGTTTTCGATCGGCGCGACGCGATGCAGCGCGAAAAGCTCCGGAAAAAGCCGCATCATCACTTCGCGGTTCTCGAGCATATAAGAGACGCCGGACGGCGTCCGCGCATTGTCCTCGAGAACGAAGAAGCCCTGATCGTCGGTGCGCACGATGTCGACGCCAGCGATATGCACGTAAATATCGAAGGGCACGCGTCGGCCCGCCATATCGGGGCAATAGGCGGGGTTGCGATAGACGAGATCCGCAGGAACGATGCCAGCCCTCAAGATCTCGCCGGCGCCGTAGATGTCGGCAAGAAACGCGTTGAGCGCCGTGACGCGCTGGATCAGACCTTTTTCAAGCGTCGTCCATTCGCTGCGCGAGAGTATGCGCGGCAGGATATCGAAGGGAATGAGACGCTCCGTCGCATCCTGCGCGCCATAGACGGCGAAGGTGATCCCGATGCGACGAAAAAGCAGCTCCGCTTGCTCGCGCCGCGACGCCAGGAGCTCGGGCGGGGTTTCCGCGAGCCATTGCGACAGCTTGCGATAAGGGGCGCGGGTGCGGCCGTCCGCTCCAGCCAGTTCATCGAACTGCGTTATGCGTGAGTCCATTGCAAGAACTCCCTCTTGGCGGCCCGCCTTTGTTTGCGCGGCTGGCGGCCGTTTTTTACAGTTCAAAGCAAGGACTGCGCCAATAGCGGCTGCGAAAATCTGTCACAGAGTTTTACTATTTGGCCAAAGGATGATTCGCGCTGCGCTTCGTTCTGGCGCAGCCTTATCGCTATCCAACGGAGACGCCGCCGGCAAGGTTTCTTAAGAGCGCATGCGCAGGCCTCTATCCAGCCCGAAATCGAGCGTCGTGGTCCCTCGACATGGAGCGCCGACGAGCGCCGCCGCGCGCCTGTTTTTTGTCGCCTCGCTTAGTTTTGCATTTTGCGCGCTGAATGGGAACGCGGCGCGCTGCCAAGACCGGCCGCCGGTCTTCAGCTGGGTCGGCATGTATATGGGCGCGAGCCTCGGCGGCGCCGTTCCTCTGCACGCAGGCGAGCGGCTGCAGGCGACGAGCGGCTTCGGCGCGCCCGCCTTTGATCTTTATCCGAGTGGCGTGACGCGCCCAGGCGTCACCGTCGGCGTGCAGGTCGGATATAATTGGCAGCGTGGCCCCTTCGTCTGGGGTTTCGAAACCGATCTCAGCCTTCTCGATGGCAGGCGCGGCCCGAATGGGCTTTTCCCCGCCTCGCCGGCCTATGTTCCCGGCCTGCCGGCGTACGCGCTCTCCGCCAATTCAAGCGCGAATTTCTTCGCGAGCATTCGCGGGCGCGTCGGCTATGCATGGGACCGCTCGCTCTTTTATCTCACGGGCGGCGTCGCCGCGGGCGGCGCGAGAGGTCCGGCGACCGGTCGCAATCTTCGCGGATGAAATATGCGATCGGCGCAGGCTTCGAATACGCCTTCGCCGACAATTGGTCGGCGCGCGCCGAATATCTCTTTCTCAATCAGTCGCTGAACACACAGGTTTTCGATAATGGCGAGAATTTTATCTATGTGTCCCGCATACGAAACGAAAATCATCTGTTGCGCTTTGGCATAAATTTTCATTTCGGCGACGACAATCGAATTCCCGGCTCGATCGAATATGGTCGCAACGGCCATAATGGCGGCAATGGCCATAATGGCGGCAGTGGCGAAAGCGCTGACACGCACGACGCGCCGGAACTCTATAGCGTCCACGGACAGACGACTCACGTTGCTCAAGGCTACCCACGATTTCGTGCGCTCTATGACGGCCCCAACAGCTTTCCTTCCGGCGGCAAGGCCAATGTCGGCTCGACGACCAACCTCTTCCTCGGTCTGCGCCTGTGGGAGGGAGCCGCTGCCTATCTCAATCCCGAGATCGACCAGGGCTATGGCTTGGCGAATTCAGTGGGCGCTGCAGCCTATGTGAACAGCGCGGTCGCAAAGGTTGGACGCACTGCGCCCTATATGCGGTTTCAGCGCTACTTTCTGCGTCAAATCATCGGATTGGACGAAGACGGGGAAAGAGAAAGAGATCCGGACCAAGGCTCACACAGCGAAGTGCTGGAATCGACGCAAAACCAGATCTCGGGCAAGGTCGACAAGAACCGCATCGTCGTTACGCTCGGGAAATTCGCCGTCGGCGACGTGTTCGACGACAACGTCTATGCGCATGACCCGACGACCGGCTTTCTCAACTTCGCGTTCAACACGATGGGCGCCTTCGACTACGCAGCCGACGCCTGGGGCTATACCTACGGACTCGCCGCAGAGTGGAAGCAGGACTGGTGGACGGCGCGCGGCGGCGTGTTTCAGCTTCCGACGATCCCCAACGGTTTTGACATCGAGCCGCAAATATTTCGTCAATTCATGGGCGTCGTCGAATTCGAGGCGCGCTATGATCTGTTCGGTCAGCCGGGCGCGATCAAATTTCTCGCCTATGGCGATAACGGATACATAAGCAAAATTGACGATGTTATCCGTTACGCCTATCTCGCCGGCGATTTCCCGCCACGTTTCGATACCGCGCGGGGGCGCGCGGTGAAAACCGGCGGCGGGATTAACATCAAGCAGCAGATCGTGCCGAATCTCGGCTTCTTCCTGCGCGCCAGCATGGCCGACGGGCGCTATGAAACGGTCGCCTACACTGACGTCGATCGGCAGCTCTCGATGGGCGTCGTGGCGGCGGGGGCTTTGTGGGGACGCGACGACGACGAGATCGGCGTCGCCGGAGCGTTGGGCGGTCTGCATGGCGACCGCGTGCGCTATTTCGGGCTCGGTGGAACCAGCGTCTATATCGGCGACGGCGCGCTCTCCTACGCGGGCGAGAAGAACATGGAGGCCTATTACAAGATCGGCTTCGGCAAGAATATCGATGCGACCTTCGATTATCAGCTGCTGGTCAATCCCGCGCATAACAGCGCGCGCGGTCCGATCAATGTCTTTGGGCTGCGCTTGCGCGCGGCGTTTTAAAAAAAATCCGCATCGCTCGCAATGACGATCTCGAAACGGCGAACAGTGCGACTGGAACCCCTGCGATATGAAATCCCTTCGAAAGGCTTGGCTGTCATTCCCGACGCGCGCGTAGCGCGCGATCGGGAATCCAGAGCAAGACCAGTTTCTGGATCGGCTCTGGATTCCCGGTCAGGCCTTCGGCCTGCCGGGAATGACACGGCCCAAGCGAACGGATCAGCCGGAATCCGCATGACGCTTCAAGCAAGATATTCCGGCAGCTTTTGCTCGAACTCCGGGAAATAGCCAGCGACGTCGCTCATGTCGAAGCGCGCGAGAATGCTCTCCTTTGCTTCGCGGTCGAGGAGGAATCGGAAGGCCGCGCTTATAAATCTTTGCGCATCGGCGCCGCCGCCGAACCGCAGTAGATCATTTTGCGAGAGCGTGACGCGATGCTGCGTTTCGCTTCCCTGATCGCGCACCGTCACGTCGAAGACGAACGGATCGCCGTCTTCAATCATGCGCGCGTCGATGGCGGTCACAGCACCGCCTCAACGTCCTTCGCGATCTGCTCGGGCGTGTCGGTCGGCGCGTAACGCTTCACGACATGCCCCTCGCGGTCGACGAGAAATTTCGTGAAGTTCCATTTGATTGCTTCGGAACCCAGAATTCCCGGCGCCTCGCGCTTGAGCAGGCGATAGAGCGGATGCGCGTTTTCTCCATTGACGTCGACTTTGCCGAACAGCGGAAAGGTGACGTCGTAATTCGCCGAACAGAAGGACGCGATCTCCTTCTCGGAGCCCGGCTCCTGCGCGCCAAACTGATTGCAGGGGAAGCCCAAGACGACAAATCCCCGATCGGCGAATTTGCGGTAAAGCGCTTCGAGCCCGGCGTATTGCGGCGTGAAGCCGCATCGGCTCGCGACATTGACGACCAGCATGGCCTTGCCGGCGTAATCGGCCAGCTTCTTCGGCTGGCCGTCGATCGTCGTCGCTTCGATGTCGAACAGCGTCATGAAACCCTCGTACTGACGGAAGTTTGCGTTCCCCGATTACGCGACCAGCGTTCCCGTAGGCTCGGGGTCGCTTTCTGACGCTTCCTCGAGTCCGTATTCCTTCATTTTCCGATAGAGCGTCGAGCGACCAATTCCAAGTCGCCGCGCAATTTCCGACATCTGGCCGCGGTAATGCGTCAAGGCGAAGCGGATCGTCGCGGTCTCGATGTCCTCGAGCGTGCGCATTTCGCCGTTCGATCCGATCAGCGACATCGCATTCGGATCGCGGATTTCGACGCGGACGATCTCGCGTTCGCGCGGCGCCGTCCCGGGGGCGCCCGGCGCAGGCGCGGGCGGCACGCGCACTTCATAGCCTTCGACATGGGCGGCGATTTGCGGAAATTCGGCGACCGTCAGCTCGTCGCCGTCGGCGAGCACGACGGCGCGAAAGACGGCGTTCTCCAATTGGCGGACGTTGCCCGGCCAGTCGTAGCTCGTCAGCAGCGACAGCGCTTCCGGCGTCACGCGGCGGATATTGCGGCCTTCCTCGGCGGCGAAGCGCGCCGCAAAGCGCTTGGCGAGATCGGCGACGTCCTCGCGGCGACCGCGCAGCGGCGGAATGTTGATCGGGAAGACGTTGAGCCGATAGAACAGGTCCTCACGAAACAGCCCGCGTTTGACGAGATCGATGAGATTTTGATTGGTCGCCGAGATCAGTCGAATATCGACCCGGATCGCGCGCTTCGCGCCGACGGGATCGATTTCGCCTTCCTGCAGCGCGCGCAGCAACTTGACCTGAATGTCGAGCGGCAGTTCGCCGATCTCGTCGAGAAACAGCGTCCCGCCGTTCGCTTCGAGGAATTTGCCGCTGTGCTTCTCGGTGGCGCCGGTGAAGGCGCCCTTCTCATGGCCGAAGAGAATCGATTCGACGAGATTGGCCGGCAACGCGCCGCAGTTGACGGTGACGAAGGGTTTGCCTTTGCGATCCGACGCGCCCTGGATGGCGCGCGCCACGATCTCCTTGCCAACGCCCGACTCGCCTTCGAGAAGCACTGGAATGGAGGAATGCGCCGCGCGCTGGCCGAGCCGGATGACGCGCTCCATGTCGTCGCTGCGCGAGACGAGGTCCTTGAAGGTCAGCGCGCCCTGCGCCCGGCGGCTGATGCGGCGCACTTCGTCGGCGAGCGCATCGGCGGAGAGCGCGTTCTTGATCGAAATTTGCAGGCGTTCGGCGCCGACCGGCTTGACGACAAAGTCATGCGCGCCGGCGCGCATCGCGGAAATGACCGCCTCGATCGACCCATGCGCGGTCTGCACGATCACCGGGGTCGCGAGTTTCATGTCGCGCATCCGGGTGAGCACGCCCATGCCGTCGAGGTCGGGCATGACGAGGTCCAGAATGAGCAGCGCTATGGCCTTGGCGCCAGGCTGCGTCAGTCGCGCAATCGCCTGTTCGCCGCTTTCGACGGTCTCGGTCTCGTAACCAAATCGCCGCGTCATAGCTTCCAGCAGACGACGCTGAACGGGATCGTCGTCGGCAATGAGAATGGTCGAGGTCATTTCGTCCCTTGCATTCCGGGATAATTGAGCGGCGAAGTCGCCGCTTCAGGCTTGGCGCGTCCCGGAACCGTCTTCGCGGCTCCTCAATCGTTGCCAAGCATAGTAAAGGCGGGGTTAACCGCGCCAAGACGAAACTTTGTAGCGCCTTCCGTCCCGTCGACCAAGACCCCAGAGGGCGATCGTGGCGATTTGGCCGCAAATCGCTGCAAATATCTGAGATAATAGCGCTATGGCGACGCTCGCCGGCGCGCCAGGCGCCGCGCGGCGGGAGGAAATCTGATGGATGCGCGCAAAGAGCCCGAGGAGACCGAACAGAGCTTCGCCGGCAACGCGCTTTTAAAGGCGCGCGCCGCCGCCATAGCCTCAGGCCTGCCCGCGTTTGCGGACGACTCCGGTCTTTGCGTCGACGCGCTCGAGGGGGCCCCCGGCGTCTATTCGGCGCGCTGGGCGGGGGAGGACCGCGACTTCAGGGCCGCCTGCGTCCGCGTCGAACGCGAGCTCGAGGCGCGCGGCGCCAAGGCGCCCCATCGGGCGCATTTTACCTGCGCGCTCGCCGTCGTCTGGCCGGACGGCCATATCGAGCAGTTCGAGGGCCGCGTCGACGGCGTTCTCGTCTTCCCGCCCAAGGGCGAGAAGGGCTTCGGCTATGATCCGATCTTTCGGCCCGACGGGCTCGACAAGACCTTCGGCGAGATGATGTCGGCGGAAAAACATGCGCTGCCCGGCGACGGCTCGCAGGCGCTGTCGCATCGCGCCCGAGCGTTTCAGGCGCTGGCGAAGGCGTGCCTCGACTGAGACATGGGGCGCTGGGCGCCGGGCACTTGGCGTCAGGCACTTGGCGTAACGCCGCGCTCCAACTACCTTCTCATCAAAACAAAGTGCCGAAAAAAAACCGCCGCTGCGGAACTGCGAGGAACGCCCCATGACCAAGCATGAAACCTTCGCCGCGCTCACGCCGCCGTTCAAACCGCGCTACGGCAATTTCATCAATGGCGCATGGGCGGACGCGAAATCCGGCCGCGTCTTCGACAATGTCTCGCCGATCACGGGCCAGAAAATTTGCGAGATCGCCCGGTCCGACAAGGACGACGTCGAGGCCGCGCTCGACGCGGCGCATGCCGCCAAAGACGCCTGGGGCAAGACGAGCCCGGCGGAGCGCGCCATCCTCCTCAACCGCATCGCCGACGTGATGGAGGCCAATCTCGGTCTCCTCGCCGCCGCCGAAACCTGGGACAACGGCAAGCCGATCCGCGAGACGAGCGCCGCCGACATTCCGCTCGCGATCGATCACTTCCGCTATTTCGCCGGCGCCATTCGCGCCCAGGAAGGCGGCATTTCCGAAATCGACCACGACACCATCGCCTATCATTTCCATGAGCCGCTCGGCGTCGTCGGCCAGATCATCCCTTGGAACTTCCCGATTCTGATGGCGGTTTGGAAGCTGGCGCCGGCGCTCGCCGCCGGCAATTGCGTCGTCATCAAGCCGGCCGAGCAGACGCCCGCAAGCATTCTCGTCTGGGCGGAGCTTATCGGCGACATCCTCCCCAAGGGCGTGCTCAACATCGTCAACGGCTTCGGGCTGGAGGCCGGCAAACCGCTCGCCTCGTCGAACCGCATCGCCAAGATCGCCTTTACCGGCGAGACGACGACCGGCCGGCTCATCATGCAATACGCCAGTCAGAACCTCATTCCGGTGACGCTGGAGCTTGGCGGCAAGTCGCCCAACATCTTCTTCGAGGACGTCGCCCGCGAGGACGACGACTATCTCGACAAGGCGATCGAGGGCTTCGTCATGTTCGCGCTCAATCAGGGCGAGGTCTGCACCTGTCCGAGCCGCGCGCTGGTGCATGAGAAGATCTACGACCGCTTCATGGAACGCGCCCTAAAACGTGTCGGCGAGATCAAGCAGGGCAATCCGCTCGACCCCGAAACCATGATCGGCGCGCAGGCCTCTTCCGAGCAGCTCGAAAAGATCCTGAGCTATATCGATATCGGCAAGCAGGAGGGCGCGAAGGTGCTCGCCGGGGGCGAACGCAACGCGCTCGCGGGCGAACTCGCCGGCGGTTTCTATGTGAAGCCGACCGTGCTCGAAGGCCATAATCGGATGCGCGTGTTCCAGGAGGAGATCTTCGGTCCCGTCGTGTCGGTGACGACCTTCAAGGACGACGACGAGGCCTTGGCCATCGCCAACGACACGCTCTACGGTCTTGGCGCGGGCGTCTGGAGCCGCGAGGCCAACCGCTGCTATCGCTTCGGCCGCGCCATTCAGGCGGGGCGCGTCTGGGTGAACTGCTACCACGCCTATCCGGCGCATGCCGCTTTCGGCGGCTACAAACAGTCGGGCATCGGCCGCGAGAATCACAAGATGATGCTCGATCACTATCAGCAGACGAAGAACATGCTGGTGAGCTACAGCGAAAAGAAGCTGGGGTTCTTTTAGCCCCCTCCCCAGCCCTCCCCCGCTTCGCGGGAGAGGGAGTCCGATCCGGGCCGGGATGCAACGCCGCGCAATCTTCGTGGTTTGGGTCCCCTCTCCCGCTTCAGCGGGGGAGGGACAGGGAGGGGGCGGTGACCACGATAGTCAAAACAGCAAGAGTCATCGCTACGCCCGCGGCGCTCGATCTCATCGCGCGGCTGCGCGGCGAACATGGCGCGGTCCTCTTCCACCAGTCGGGCGGCTGCTGCGACGGGTCGGCGCCGATGTGCTATCCGCAAGGGGAATTCCTCGTCGGCGACGGCGACGTCCTGCTCGGCGAGATCGGCGGCGCGCCCTTCCACATCGGCGCGGCGCAATTCGATTATTGGAAGCACACGCAGCTCGTCATCGACGTGGTGCCGGGCCAAGGCGGCATGTTCTCGCTCGACAATGGCACAGGGCTGCGGTTCCTGACGCGGTCGCGGCTTTTTTCCGACGATGAATTGGCGCATCTGGCCGCAGCGCCGGCGGCCGATTCGCGAGCTTGAGCGCCTGCATTTGCCGCGCAAGGCTTTTGCGCGAGTTCTGGCGTTCCAACGGGGAGCAAATGCGCGCTCGAGCGGGGCGCAGCCTCGCCCCCGACCTGCCGGGGAGTTTAAGGTTGACACTGCGCCGCCGGGGCCGCATATGCCGCTGCAACGGCCGCTTCATCGCGGCCGCCGTCTCTTTGCGAGACGATGGTGTAAATCCGCTGGCTAAGCCTTCGTAGGTTCGAGTCCTACTTCCCCCACCACTGGTTCAGCTCTTCCGCTGCGTCCCCGCCCCTCCGCAGTGGGCGGGTTCGCTATACGCGCATCATGATTTCGCGTCGTCGTGTCGCACGAGCCTGTAAAGATCGAACCGCCGGTCCCGTAGATTACGGACAGTGCCTTCCCGCCGCGCCCAGGCGAGGTCGGAGAGATCGAGATCCGCGACGGCGATGGTTTCGACATTTTCCGTTGTCTCCGCCGCCACGCCATCGCGCGCGAAGGGGAAGTCGCATGGGGTCAAAATGCAGGACTGGGCGTATTGCACGTCCATGTTCTCGACGCCCGGCAAATTGCCGACATTGCCCGAGAGAACGACGTAACACTGATTTTCGATCGCGCGCGCCTGGCTGCAATATCTGACCCGAAGATAGCCCTGACGATTGTCCGTGCAAAAGGGCACGAACAGCAACTTCGCGCCCTCGTCGGCCAAAAGCCGGGCGAGTTCGGGAAATTCAGAATCGTAGCAAACGAGCACGCCAATCGGTCCGCAATCCGTGTCGATGGCGCGAATCTCGTCGCCGCCCCGAATGTTCCACCAGTTGCGCTCATTGGGCGTGGGATGGATTTTCTCCTGCGCGTGCACGGCTCCGTCACGCAGAAAGACATAGGCGACATTGCGAATATCGCCGTCGGCCACGCGGGTCGGATGGGAGCCGCCGATGATGTTGATGTTGTAGGACAGCGCCATCTGTCGCAGCGCCGCGACGAAGGGCTCGGTCCGTTGCGTCAGCGCTTCGATCGCTTCCACGGGGCCAAGACGCTTTTTTTCGAGCGCCAGCAGCTGCAGCGTGAACAGCTCCGGAAAGACGACAAAGTCCGATTTGTAATCGGAAACGACGTCGACGAAATATTCGATATTGGCCAGAAACTCTTCGAAACTTTTCACGGCGCGCTGCTGAAACTGAACGGTCGCAACCCGCACCCAATCCTTGGGGCGGATCGCGCTCTTCGTCGGCGTCGCCTCCTGGTCGACATAGGGGTTGCGCCAGACCATATGCGCGGCATAGCCGAGACTCTCATGATCGCTCGGCATGTAGGCCTTGAGCACGCCGAGGGGCTCAAAACCATTGCCGATTTGAAAACTGGCGACCTGATCCCGAACTTTGCGCGCCTTGACGGCTTCGAGATAGGCCTCGGGCGTCTTGAATTCCTTGATTTTACGGGACAGTCCCGGCATGCGGCCGCCAAATACGATGCCTTTCAGCTCCAATTCTTCTGCAAGCCGCTTTCGGGCCTCGTAGAGCCGCTGGCCAATGCGCAAACCGCGCCAGTCAGGATCGACGCATACTTCCATGCCATAAAGCCAGGGGCCGGCGGCGTCATGGCGAGAGGCGTAGCCGCCGCCAGTGATCTCCGCCCAATTATGCCGTTTCAGCGCGGTCGCCTCGTCGATGCGGAAGGTTGCCGCGTAACCAACGATTTTTCCTTCATAGTCCGCGACAAACTGGCCGTCGGGGAAGGAGGTGATCTGACCGAGCAAATTCCCGCGGCTGTAAACGGGGAGCGAGGGATAGGCCCGCTTCATCATGGCGATGATGTCAGGGACGTCGCCACGGTTCGCGCGACGAATGACGAGCTGCTCCTGGGATTTGAGCGTCTTTGATTTCGTACTGAGGCCTGGGGGCACCGAAACGCTCGCTTTCTTGAGAAACTCAAATCTGTCGGACACTTCTAATCAATTGAATCGGGTCGAGGAAGAAAATCCGGAACTGGCGCGCAAAGCCGCCGGAAGGGGCGAGCGGCGCGGGCCTCTTGGCGTCGCGCATTAGGAGGCGCGACCCTCGAAAAACCTTCCCTCCCATGCCGTTACCCTTCGACGCGGCGCTTCGCCTACGGGAGAATTAAATGAACTGACCCACCGCCGGCGGCAAAGATCAGCTTGCGCCTGCTCAACGCTCGCGCTTGCGCTGTCTTGTCCAGCGCAGCGGCGTTTGGCATGTTGCGCCCGCTACGAAAAGGGGGAGCGCGTATGACCGGGGTTTTCAGGATAGTCGCCGCCGTAATCTTGTTTTGCGTCGGCCTCGCGGCTCCGGCGATTGCCCATACGCCCGATATTTCGACAGGCAAAATCCTTCCCAAGGACAATCGAACCTATGCCGTCGAGGTCGGTTTTCTCGCCACCGATCTTGAGCGCATGTTTCAGGACTCGATGAGCGAACGCGCCAGCGTCGACCTCTCGGCGCCCGGCGCGCTCGAAGCGGAAATCGGCAAATTTGTCCAAAAACGCGTCGCGATGCGCGATGCGACAGGCCGCGCCTGCATCGCCAATGTCGAAAAATCCGGCGAAGACCCCACCAACCAGGACAGCGCGCTCATCGTCGTGCGCTTCGACTGCGGCGCAACGACGGGCACGCTCTTCTATGACGCGACGAAGCTCCTCGCCGCGCAAGGCGCAAAGGGGAAGCATCTCGTCACGCTCGAGGGAAGCGAAAACGCCGGCCAGACCATGCTCTACCCGGAGGATCCCGCGCTCGATCTGTCAAAGCCGATGGAGACCACCGCACAGCTGATGTGGAAGTTCCTCAAAGCCGGCGTCGAACACATCGTCACCGGCTACGATCATCTGTGCTTCCTGTTCGCCCTCATTCTGTGGGCGACCCGCGTCTGGCCGGTCGTGAAGATCGTCACCGCCTTCACCATTTCGCATTCGATCACGCTGTCGCTGGCTGCGCTCAATATCTTCACGCTTCCCTCGACCTTGGTCGAAGCGCTGATCGCCGCCTCGATCGTTTTCGTCGCTGTGGAGAACTATTTCTCGCGCGACGTCGACAACCGCTGGCGCAACACCTTCCTCTTCGGCTTCATCCACGGCTTCGGCTTCGCCTCGGCGCTGACCGAGATGGGCGTGCCGCAGGGCGGCGTCGTGCCGGCGCTCGCGGCGTTCAACATCGGCGTCGAACTCGGCCAGATCGCCATCGTCTTCGCGGTCATGCCGATCCTGTTCCTGATCGACAAACAGACAGGTGGCAAGCGCAGCGAAAAGCTCGTCTACGTGGCCTCGGCGCTGATCGCGATTGCGGGCGTCTACTGGTTCCTGGAGCGGATCGGGGTTCTACCGGGGTAAGCTCCAGGGTAGCTCCTCGGTTGTCGCCGGCGCCACGCGTCTACTGGCGCGGTGAGAGGGTTGGCGCGCTGAAGCGCGCGTCCAGCCGCGACTCAGCCGATTCAACCCGCCTATCCCCTCACCCGCACATATTCGCCGGGCGCGTCGCAGATGATCTTGAGCTTGCCGCCGCCGGGCTGGCGCGCGGGGACTTTCTTGGGCGCCTGCGCGGTCACCCAGCCCAACCAGTGCGGCCACAGCGCCCTTGGCGGGGCCGCCCGTCCAATATTGATATTTGTCTTTGGAGGGCGGGTTGATGATTCCCGCGATATGGCCCGAGCCGCCGAGCACGAAAGTCACGTCGCCGCCGAAGAATCTTGCGCCACGGAACACGGATTGCGCGGGCGCGATATGGTCCTCCCTCGTCGCGATCTCGAAGACCGGCGCCTTCACCTGACGCAGATTGAGCCGAACGTCGTCGATGACCATCTCGCCGCGGGCGAGACGGTTTTCGAGATAGCAGCTGCGCAGGTAGAAGGAGTGATTGGCCCGCGGAATGCGCGTCGAATCGGAATTCCAATACAAGAGATCGAAAGCGGCGGGCTCGACCCCCTTCATGTAATTGTTGACGACATAATTCCAGATGAGTTCGTTCGGCCGCAGCATGTTGAAGGCGTTGGCCATCTTGTAGCCTTCGAGATAGCCGGTGCGCGCCATGCTTTCGTCGAGCGCCGCGAGCCGCGCCTCGTCGACGAAAATCTGCAGATCGCCAGCGTCGGAAAAATCGACCTGGGTTGCAAACAGGGTGACGCTGTCGATGCGATCGTCGCCGGTCGCCGCCATATAGGCGAGCGTCAGGGCGAGCAGCGTGCCGCCCACGCAATAGCCCGCCGCCGTCACCTTGCGTTCGCCCGTCGCCTTCTCGATCACGTCGAGCGCGGTCAGCACGCCCTCGTGCATATAGGCCTCGAAACCCTTGGCGGCCTTGGTCTCGTCGGGATTGACCCAGGAGATGATGAAGACCGTGAAGCCCTGCTCAACCGCCCAGCGGACGAAACTTTTCTCGGGGTTGAGATCGAGCACGTAGAATTTGTTGATCCAGGGGGGCGTAATGAGCAGCGGCCGCGCATAAACTTCCGCCGTCGTGGGCTCATATTGAATGAGCTCCATCACGTCATTGCGCCAGATCACCTTGCCGGGCGTATTGGCCATATCGACGCCCAGTTCGAATTTCTGGTCCGCGCTCTGGCGGATCTTCAGCACGCCGCCGCCCGCGGAAATGTCTTCCGCCAGCATCTTCAAGCCGCGAACCAGATTCTCGCCCTTCGCGTCCATCGTGGCGCGCAACAACTCGGGATTGGTCGGCACGAAATTGGATGGCGAGATCGCGCTCGAAATCAGCCGCGTATAAAAGACCGCCCTGGCCTTTGTCTGCGGGTCGAGGCCCTCGGCGCTCTCGACCATGTCGCCCGCCCAGCGCGACGCGAGCAGATAGGATTGCCGCAGCCAGTCGAAGAAGGGGTTCTCGTTCCATTCGGGCCCGGAGAAGCGCTTGTCGGCGCGGTCGGAGGGAACGATCGGGGCGACGTCCTCGCCGCTGTAGCGGCGAAGCGTCTGCCGCCAGATTTCGCTCAACCCCTTGTAAAGATCGGCCTGGGCGACGGCGGCGCGCTCGGGCTTCGACAGCCAATATTCGGCGACGGCGCCCAGAGTCTTGGTGGCGTCGGCGACGTTGGCGGCGAGTTCGCTGCGCGCCTCGTCGGGATTGACGCCGCCGATCGCCGCGGCCAGCGCCTTGCGGCCCTGGTCCACGAGCTGCGCCATATTGTCGGCGATCGCTTCGATGTCGAGCTGGACGAATTTCTCAAGATTAGGACTGGGCCGCGGCGCGGGCGCGCCGGCGCCATTTGGCGGCGCCGGGGAGGCCTCCTGCTTCGGCGCGCGGGGCGCGGATTTTGCCGCGGTCTTTTTCTTGGCCTTGTTCTTGGCTCCGCTCTTGGCCTCGCTTTTGGCCTCGCTTTTGGCGTCGCTCTTGGCCTCGCTTTTGGGTTCGCTCTTCGCCTCACTCTTGGCCTTGCGGGACGGCTTCACCGGCGTGTCGGACTTGCCGAGCGCGGAGACCTTTTCCGCCGTGGCCCCTCGTTTCCGGTTGGCGGCGGGATCCTGGTCCTGGTTCGCGCTCATGCCCTAAACCTGTCTGTTTTCGAATGATGGGGCGCGCCGCTCCGCAACCGCCGCGTCGCTCTGGTCTAACAATTGCGCGCTGAGGAGAAAAGCTCTGCCAGCCTGGCGCGAGAAGATGCGTCCCCGCGACATAAGCGCCAATTATTACAATGCAATGCCGAAGCGCGCGCCGGAGCGGCCGCTCTCCAGCATCGATTGTGCGAAAAGGTCGCAGGGACCTGAATGGCTGACGTCATTCAGCAGGATGCTATGCGGCGCCGGCGCTGTCCAGCGCCATGAGCTGCGGCGAAAGCGGCAGGCCGTGCGCGGCGGCGACAGGCGGCGACAGTATCCGGCCGGCGGAAATTTCCAGCCCCGCGCGAAGATGCGGGTCGTCCTCGACGGCGCGGCGCCAGCCCTTGTTGGCGAGCGCCAGCACGAAAGGCAATGTGGCGTTGTTGAGCGCGAAGGTCGACGTGCGCGGCGTGACTCCGGGCATGTTGGTGACGCAGTAATGCACGACGCCGTCAACGACATAGGTCGGGTCGGAATGGCTCGTCGGCCGTGACGTCTCGCAGCAGCCGCCCTGATCGATCGCGACATCGACGATCACGGCGCCGCGCTTCATCGTCGACAGCATGTCCCGCGTGATCAGGATCGGCGCCTTGGCGCCTGGCGCGAGCGCCGCACAGATGACGAGATCGGCGCGCTTCACCGATTCCCCGATCGCGGCGCGTGTCGAATAGATGGTGCGCGCCGCGAAACCGAAACGCGCTTCGAGACGGCGCAGCGCGTCGGGGTTGCGGTCGGCGACAAGCACGCTCGCGCCCATGCCGAGCGCAATCGCGGTCGCCTGCGCGCCGACGCTGCCAGCGCCGAGAACGAGAACGTCAGCTGGCGGCACGCCCGGCGCGCCGGCGAGCAGAACGCCGCGGCCGCCTGCCTGCTTTTCCAGAAAATGCGCGCCGATCTGCGGGGCGAGCCGGCCGGCGATTTCCGACATCGGCGCGAGCAGCGGCAATCCGCCGCCGGGCGCCGTGACCGTCTCATAGGCGATGCAATGCGCGCCGCTCGCCATGAGTTCGCGCGTGAGTTCCGCGTCCGCGGCGAGATGGAAATAAGTGAAGAGCACATGGTCCGGCCGCAAGTAAGCGATTTCGCGTCGCTGCGGCTCCTTCACCTTGACGATCAATTGCGCGGCGGCAAAGAGCGCTTCAGGACCATCGACCAGCGTCGCGCCCGCGGCGGCGTAATCGGCGTCAGATAGATCCGCGCCCTCGCCCGCGCCGCGCTCGATGAAGACTTCATGTCCCGCATGGGCAAGCTCGGCGACCGAAGACGGCGTCAGGCCGACGCGGTATTCGTTGTCTTTGGTTTCTTTCGGCGCGCCGACACGCATTTGCGGCTCCAAAATACGGCGTCGACTTGGGTAAACATCTCGCCTTCGGGGAATATATGCAAAGGGTGGCCTTTCAAAACAAGGGCGAAGGTCAAGCGAGTTCCAGAACGGCGGAGAGTAGGAAATGCCGACCATCAATACGGACAAAGTCTGTTTCGTCGTCGTCAAGGCGCGTGAGCTTGAAAGCGAAGACGAGGGCATTGACGCGGACGCCTCGAACGCCACGGACGACGGTTTCGTCAGCGTGTTGACGGAGGACGCGTTCTCCACGACGCGCGATGAGGTGGCCTCCTTTATCGAAGCCATGGACATCGACGAGCAGGTTGAACTCGTTGCGCTGATGTGGGTGGGGCGCGGCGATTTCGCCGCGAGCGAATGGAACGAGGCTGTCGCGCAAGCGCGAGCCCGGCACAAAGGCGCGACATCGGCCTATCTGCTTGGCGTGCCGCTTCTCGCCTCATTTCTTGAGGGCGGCCTGGCGGAATTCGGCGAGAGTTGCGAGCTTTTCGCCGCCGACCGGCAGTGATGGCTCCCGCGACATCGAGAATGCCGGACAGGACCTCGATACGAGAGCGAATGCGACCATATTAACGGTCATGCGGCGAAGCATTAAGGAGATCCCCATGAATCGCAGGATTTTTGCCGCGGCCCTGGCTCTGTCCATCGCGGCCTTTTTCGCCCCCCGATTAGCCTACGCCGAAGATCATCTGGGTGAAGCCATCACCCACACCAAACAGGCGATCAGCGAAGGCAAGCAGGGAAAGGCCGAGGCGCTGACGATGCACGCGGAAGAAGCCCTAAAGCACGCCAAGGCGTCCGAGGCCGAGAAGCCCAACGAGCACACCAAACAAGGTGTATCGCATCTTGATATGGCCATCGACCACGGCAAGCAGAAGCACGCCGACATCGCGACGAAACACGCCGAAGAGGCGCTGACTCATCTCGAGGCCGCGAAGAAATAGGTCGCCAAGAAATAGGTCGCCTGACAAAACCAAAGAGCGGCCGATGGCCGCTCTTTTTTGCGGCTGCGCATAGCCCGGCCGCAATGACAGCGTCGCCGGGATCGCCTATGGACGTCGTGGCGGACACGCCCGCCGACGGGCCTTTTTGATGAAGCTTTCCTCCTCGCTGCTGCGCGCCAAATCCATCGAATCGCTGCAAGCCGAAGCCGACCGACCGGGCGGATTCCGTCGCGTGCTGGGGGTCTGGCAACTCACCGGCATCGGCCTTGGCGGGCTCATTGGCGTCGGCATTTTCGTGCTGACGGGCGTGGTGGCGGCGACTCAGGCGGGGCCTGGCGTCGCCCTCTCCTTTCTGATCGCCGGCGTCGCGAGCGCCGCGGCGGCGCTGTCCTACGCCGAATTCGCCGGCATGATTCCCGTCGCCGGCAGCGCCTATACATATGCCTACGCGGTGCTGGGCGAACTCGCCGCCTGGATCATCGGCTGGGACCTTCTGCTCGAATATGCGCTGGTCGTCGCCGTGGCGGCGATCGGCTGGTCGGCCTATTTGCAGGCGCTGCTCGCCCAATTTGGCCTCGCGCTTCCCGATTGGGCGAGCGGCGCTCCGGGAACCGGCGCCGGCCGCGTCGTCGACCTTTTCGCCGCGCTTGGCGCGCTTGGCGTCGCCTTCCTGTTGACGCTGCGCGTGGAGCTTGGCGCGCGCTTCAACACCGCGATGGTGGTCGTCAAGATCGCCGCGGCGCTGTTGGTGATCGTGGCGGGCATTCCCTATGTGCGCGTCGAGAATTGGACGCCCTTCATGCCCTTCGGCTTTTCCGGCGTGGCGCAGGGCGCGGCGGTCGTGTTCTTCGCCGTGTTCGGCTACGACACGTTGACGACCGCCGCCGAAGAAGCCCGCGCGCCGCAGCGCGACGTGCCGCGAGCCGTTCTCCTGTCGCTCGTCGTCGCGCTGACGCTCTATATCGCCATGTCGCTCGTGCTCACCGGAATCGTGCGCTACGACACGCTCGACAATCCGGCGCCGGTTGCGACCGCTTTCACGTCGCTCGGGCTGCCCTGGGTCGCTTTCGTCGTGTCGCTCGCGGCGGTCGCGGGCATCGCCAGCGTCATGCTCGCCTTCCTGCTCGCCTGCGCCCGCATCTGGTTCGCCATGAGCCGCGACGGACTGCTGCCGGCCTGGTTCGCGAAGCTGCATCCGCGCTTTCACACGCCCTATCGGCCGACGCTGATCGCCGGCGCGCTGACCGCGCTCGTCGCCGCCCTCTACCCGATCAAGGAAGTGGCGGAGCTGGTGAACATCGGCACGCTCTCCGCATTCGTCGTCATCTGTTCGGCAATCATCGTGCTCCGCCGCACCCGCCCCGACGTGCCGCGCAGCTTTCGCGCGCCTTTCGTCCCCTTCACGCCGCTCGTCGGCATCGGCTTTTCGATCTGGCTGCTGTCGCGCCTGCCGGCGGTGGCGTGGGAGCGCTTCGCGATCTGGATGGCGATCGGCCTCGGAATTTATTTTCTCTACAGCCGCCGTCACAGCCGACTGGCGCAGGGCATCAACGCGCCGCAGGACCCTCGGCAAATTTCGCCCTCATGAGGCGCACGCGCGCTTCCTTACGGCGAAGCGTCATCTTCAATCAGTCGTCGCCAGTTCCGCCGCTTTATCCCCTGATCGTATCGAGCCTTCGATCGTCGCCGGCAGGCCCGTATTCGTCCAGTCGCCGGCAAGCCACAGATTGTCCCAGCACGTCTTCGCATCGGGCCGGCGCTTCTCCTGCGCCGGCGTCGCGGCGAAGGTGGCGCGCTTCTCCTTGACGATCTGCCAGGGCGGCAGCGTCGCCGGGAGACCCGTCGCGGCGGAGACCTCCGCCCAGATCTTTTCCGCCAGCGCGTCGCGCGACTCGTCGATCAGCCGGTCGGCGCCGCTGATCGTCACCGACAGGCGATCGTCGAAGGCGAACAGCCATTCGGTGAGCGTGCCGATCATGCCGAGAAGCAGCGGCTGGCCCGGCGGCGGCGCGATCTTGAAATGCGCGTTGAGGATCGCGCGAAAATCGTCGGGCGCGACGAGACCGGGAAGAAGCTCCTGCGCAATCCACGGCGGCGTCGCGAGGACCACCGCGTCGCCTTTTTCCAGCGTCACTTCCGCGTCACCGAAACGCAGCGCAGCGACGCGAGAGTCATCAAAAGAGAGTTCGCGCAGACGCGCCCCGAAGCGCGGCTCGACGCCTTTGGCCCGAAGCGTGCGCAGCGCCGGCTCGATGAAGGCGTCGCCGAGGCCGCCTTTGGCGACCATGGGGCGGCAGGCGTCGCCGCCCGCCGCGAGCGTCTCGCGCAGCACGGCGCCCGCGAGCGTGGCGGACGCCTCTTCAGGCTCGGTGTTCAAAGCGGAAAGCAGAACCGGACGCCAAAGCTTCTCCCACAACGGTCCATGGCAACGCATGGTTTCGCCGATGGTCGCGCCGTCCTTCGCGAAGAGAAGCTTGCCGGCGCCGAGATAATCGAGCGGCGCCGTGCCGGGAACACGGCGGTCAGCGACAAACACCCACCAGGGAATGCGCGAGGCGTTGGGGCGCAGCGTCCAGCGCTCGGCCGTGCGCGCGTCGAGAAAATCGAAGGCGCATTCGCTGGGACCAACGAGCGCGTCGCTTGCGCCGATGCGTCTGGCGTAATCCCGCGCCGCCGTGTTGCCGGAGAGCAGCAAATGATTGCCGTTGTCGATCGTAAGGCCGAGCGACGCGTCGAAATAGGAGCGGCAGCGTCCGCCGGCCATGCGCGCGGCTTCGTAAAGCGCGACGCGCCGTCCGGCGTCGGCAAGACGCAGCGCGCAGGCGAGCCCCGCGAGGCCCGCGCCGACGACATGAACCGTTTCGCTCACGTGAAGGCGTGTCGCAGGAAGGCGCTGACGAGCTTGAGACGCGACGCCCGCACCGGCGCGCGCGGCGCCGAAAAGCCGCGAGCGGCGAGATTGTCGAGGATCGACCGATAGCCGGCGGCCATGAGATAGGGCGCTTTCACCGCGCGCTTGGGCAGGCCCGCCATCACCAGATCGGCCTGGTCATAATGTTCGCGGGCGCGGCTGAGGACCGGCGCGCACACCTCTTCGAGCGAAGGATGCGACAGCACGGCGTGCGGCGCGAAGCTCATGACCCCCGCGGACTCAAGCGCTTCTCGCGGCAAATAGAGCCGTCCCCGCGCGGCGTCCTCGTCGAGATCGCGCAAGATGTTGGTGAGCTGCAACGCGCGGCCGAGGTGGTAGGCGAGCAGCTTCGGACCCGTCGGCAAATCGCATTCGGCGCCCGGCTCCTCCTCCGCGAGACCGAAAGCGCGCACCGACAGCCGTCCCACGGCGCTCGCGACGCGGTCGCAATAGAGCTCAAGCTTTTCCCAGTCCGGCGCGCAAATATCCTCCTCGACGTCCATGGCCATGCCCTGGATCACCGACTCGAAATCGGCGCGCTCGAGTCGGAAACGGCGGACGGGTTCAGAGAGAAAGCTGACGCGCGCGCGGATGCGGCCGGCGTAAAGCTCATCGAGGTCGGCGCGCCACAGGTCGAGCGCGGCGCGGCGCACGGCGCGGTCGCCCTCGTCGTCGGCGATGTCGTCAACGGCGCGACAGAAGGCGTAAATGGCGAACATGGCGTCGCGCCGCGGCGGCTCGAGGATGCGCATCGCGAGATAGAAGGAGCTTCTGGTCGCGATGGCGCGCGTGCGCAGCGTCGTGGGATCGGCAAGCGCGTCCATGGTCATTGGCGCGCCCCTGGGCGCGTGCTCGGGACGCCTTCGGACTCTGCGCGGCGCGGACGCGAAACGCGGCGAAGAAGCGCCCCCAGCGCGCCCGCCGCGCCTTTGAGCGCAAAGCTGAACTTGCCGTCGTGGACCTCGTCGCGAAGCGGGTCGGCGACCGCAAGGCGCGCAACGAGCTGTTCGGCCAGCGTCTGGATGGCGCCGATCTCCATGGCGAGTCGCGTATCGTCGATCAGATCGGCGAAGGGACGCGACTGCGCGAGCAGACGCCCGGTCTTCTCGTTGAGGTCGCGGATCGTCGCCAGGAGCGGCGACGGCGCGCTTTCCTGCGCGAGCATCTCGACAAACGCGCCATGCGCCGCGAGCGCGTCCTGCGGCAGATAGACCCGGTCGAGGTTGCGGTAGTCCTTGCCGCAATCCTGCAGGTGATTGATGATTTGCAGCGCCGCGCAGAGCGCGTCATTGGCCGGCCAGACCCGGCCGGGGTTCTCGCCATGGAGATCGCAGACGAAGCGTCCGACAGGCATGGCCGAATAGCGGCAGTAGTCGATGAGATCGTCCCAGTCGCGATAACGCAATTGCGTCACGTCGCGCTTGAAGGCGGCGATCAGGTCGCGCGCATGCTGCGGATCGATACGTCGCTCGCGGCAGGTCTCGCGCAGGCGGCGAGCCACTGGCGCATCCTCTTCCGCCTCTCCGATCAGGGCGGCGTCAAGCGCGTCCAGCAGATCGAGCTTCTCTTGCGCGGAAAGCGTCGGGTGGTCGGCGATGTCGTCGGCGGCGCGAACGAAATCATAGAAGGCGAGGATTGGCGCGCGATGCCGCGGCGCAATCAGAAAGGAGGCGACAGGGAAATTCTCGTCGCGATGGGTCTTTCCCGAACTCGTCTGCGCAATATCCATATGACGCCGTCTTGCCGCTCCACGGCGCTGGCGCGCCCTATACCTCGATTTGGCGGTTCGCCTCGATCTCGCCGGGCGTTTCGAAGCGCTGCGCCGACTTTTGCGCGCGCGGCGCCTGATAGCGGCCTTTCCATTCGCCGCCGCGGCCGCTGAGGTGCCGCCAAGCCGATTCAACCGTAAACCACGTATAGCATGCCGCGACGCCTGGCAAAGCAAAGGCGCGCCACCGCGACAGGCCGTAAAAGCGCAGCGTCGGCATATAGGCCTGCGCCATCAGGAGCCAGGAGACGAGCGCCGTCTCACGCGCCGGCGATTCGCCAAACAGCGCCAGATAGGGCGGCGCAAGATAGGCGGCCGCCATGCCGACGAGAGCGCCCGCGAGACGCCAGGGCGAATAGCTGAGCTGCGCGTAGGCGGAGCGCACGACCATTCGGGAGATATCGGCGAGGCGCGGATAGGCGCGCAGGCTGTGGACGTCTTCGGTCAGACCCAGCCAGATCGGACCTTGCGCCTTCATCAGCGCGCCGAGCGCGCAATCGTCGATCAGCGCGCCGCGAATGGCCCGCAGGCCGCCTGCGGTCGCGAGCGCCTCAGGCCGCAGCAGCATGACCCCTCCCGCGGCGCCCGCCGCCGGGTGATCCGGATCATTGATGTGGCGAAACGGGTAAAGCTTCTGGAAGTAAAAAATGAAGGCGGGGACGAACCAGCGTTCCGCGATGCTTTCGCAACGAAGCTTGACCATGAGCGAGGTCAGAACCGCGCCGCGCGCCGTCGCGCCCGAAGCGAGGCGGGCGAGCACATGCGGCGCAAATTCGATGTCCGCGTCGCAAAACAGCACGAAGTCTGGGTCGATCGGCAAGCTCCGCACATGATCGAACCCGCGTTGCATCGCCGCGAGCTTTCCCGTCCAGCCCGCATCGGGTCCGCGCGAGGAGAGAATCGTCAGGCGGCTCGAAGCGCCAGCGGCGGCGGCGCAGCGGCGGGCCGCCTCGGCGGTGCCGTCGTCGCTCTCGTCATCGACCAGAACAATGTCGAAGCGGCCATGGAACTGTTGCGCGAACAGCGACGCCAGGCTTTTTTCGATGACGTCGGCTTCGTTTCGAGCCGGAACGATCGCAACGACATGGGTCGCCGGGACAGCAGCCTGACCGCCAAGGTCCCGGTCATGTTCGGTCAGACGCCAGAACCCGCCGCGAAGCGCGATCAGATAGAGCCAAACGAAGAGCCCGAGGGCGGAGATGACAATCGCGAGCATGGGCGAATCGGGGTAAGGATTCGACGAGACCGCGTTTTAGCACTCACGCTCAAGGCAGGCCAGCGCGCGCGCCGATCCTTCCTATCGCCTTGCCCAGCCTGCCTCGGTCTTGACATAGCTTCGCTTCACTGCGGCCCAGGCGATGCGGTGCGCCGCCTCCTCCCGCCGCGGGTCGCCGCGATGGGCGTCGAAGGCGTGATTGAAGGCTTCGCGATAGATGTCCTGTGCGTGCTCCGGAAGGATGTTCTGGAGAGTCTCGGGCAGGTCGACGTTGCTCTCGTAGGGCATGCGACAGACCTCGATCAGGCGCCGGCCATCTCGCCCACCATCGCTTTCGCCGCCGCTGCGGGGTCGGCCGCCCGCGTGATCGGCCGGCCGACGACGATATAGTCGGCGGAGGCGGCGACCGCCTGTCGCGGCGTCATGACGCGCTTCTGATCGCCGACGTCTGCGCCCGCCGGCCGCACTCCCGGCGTCACCAGCAGCATGTCCGAGCCCACCAGCGGCCTTATCGCGCCAAGCTCCATCGGCGACAGGATGAGGCCATCGACCCCCTTCTCCTTGGCTTGTCTGGCGCGGCGTGCGACGAGTTCGGCGACGCCGCAGGCGTAGCCCGCTTCGTTCAGATCCGCGTCGTCATAGGAGGTCATCACCGTCACGGCGAGGAGCTTGAGCGCGCTGCCTGAGGCGCCCTCGCGGGCCGCCGCCATCGTCTGGGGAAAGGCGTGGATGGTGAGAAAGTCGACGCCGAGCCGGGCGATCTGGCGCGTCGCGCGCTCCACGGTGACGCCGATGTCATGAAGCTTCAGATCGAGAAAGACGCGCTTGCCCGCCGCCTTCAGTTCACGCGCGAAGTCGAACCCGCCCGGCGCATAGGCGAGCTCCATGCCGACCTTGAAGAAGGAGACCGTCTCGCCCAGAGCCGCGACCATCGCCCGCGCCTCTTCGACGCTTTCGACGTCCAGCGCGACGATCAGCCGGTCCTGCGGCTTCACGCCTTACGCTTTCCGGCGAAGCCGGCGTACCCCGCTTTGCGATAGCGCCAGACGCGCGCAGGCGGAATGTTGAGCACGACCGGCGGCGATCCCTTGCCGACATAGGCGCCGTTGACGCCACTGGCGTGCATGGGCATCGGCGATTTGGTCAGGCCATAAGTGAACTGGATGAAGAGCCCCTCGTCGCCCATCAGTTCGAAGGCCTGGTTCAACAGCTCGACCCGATCGCGCTCCGGCCGCACCAGGAGCGGCAGGCTGGAGACGACAGTGGCGATCTTCCCCGGGACCTTGCCGTCGAGAGTCGCCTTGAGGCCATAGGCGTCGCCCTGCACGATGTTGACGCCGGGGAAGCGTTCGGAGAGCAGATGGCAGAACCGGCTCTCATATTCGACGAGGACGAGGCGCTCGGGCGCGATGCCGCGGGCGAGCAGCGCCTGAGTCACCGGACCGGTGCCGGGTCCGAGTTCGACCACATAGCCATCGCTGTGCGGTTCGACGAAGCCGGCCATCGTCTTGGCCAGCGCGCGTCCCGACGGCGAAACGGCGCCGATGAGGCGCGGGTTTTCGATCCATTGACGGATGAAGCGCGCGTTATCCACGAGCCTCGCGCGCCCACTGGCTTTCTGCGTTTTGTGCGGCAACAGCGCCCCTCCCGACCGGCGCGATGAAACGCGCAAACGGCCCCCGCGATCGGAGGGCCGTTGGGCCGATGATAGGAGAGGCGCGCGTCAAAAACAACGCGGCGTCTTAGAACTCTGCCGCCTAACCGCCGAACAGATCCTTCATCCGCGCGAAAAAGCCGGTCTCTTCGGGATGCGTGTCGTGCGAAGATTCCTCCTCGAATTCGGCGAGGAGCTCTTTCTGACGCTTGGTGAGCTTTTGCGGCGTCTCGACGCTGATCTGCACATGCAGGTCGCCTTGGTCGCGCCCGCGCAGCACCGGCATGCCCTTGCCTTTGGCCTTGAGCTGGCGTCCGGACTGCGCGCCCTCGGGAATTTTGAGCTTCACCTCGGAGCCGTCGAGCGCATGGACCTTGATCTCGCCGCCGAGCGCCGCACGCACCATCGAGATCGGCACGCGGCAATAGAGATCCGCTCCATCGCGCTGGAAGAACGGATGCGGCTTCACCGACAGGAAGATATAGAGGTCGCCGGGCGGACCGCCGCGCAGGCCCGCCTCGCCTTCGCCGGCGAGCCTGATGCGCGTGCCGTCCTCAACGCCCGGCGGCACATTGACGGAAAGCGAGCGTTCGATCGTCTTGCGCCCGGCGCCGGCGCAAGCGGGGCAGGGATTTTCGATGGTCTCGCCGCGCCCCTGGCAGGTCGGACAGGTGCGCTCGATCGCGAAAAAGCCCTGCTGCGCGCGCACGCGTCCCATGCCGTTGCAGGTCGTGCAGGTCTTCGGTTTGGAGCCTTTTTTCGCGCCCGTCCCCTCGCAGGCCTCGCAGGTCGCCGAGGTCGGGATTTTCAGCGAGGCGGCCTTGCCGTGATAGGCCTCGTCGAGGGTGATCTCCATATTGTAGCGCAGATCCGAGCCCCGCTCGCGGCCGCCCGAGCGGCTGCGCCGTCCCATGACGTCGCCGAACAGATCCTCGAAAATATCGGCCATGGAGGCGCCGAAGCCCTCGCCGGCGCCGAAGCCGCCGCCCTGTTCAAAGGCGGCATGGCCGAAACGGTCATAGGCCGCGCGCTTCTGCTGGTCGCACAGACACTGATAGGCTTCGTTCAATTCCTTGAAACGCGCTTCCGCCTGCTTGTCGCCGGGGTGCCGATCGGGATGGCACTGCATCGCCGATTTGCGAAAGGCGATCTTTAATTCGACTTCCGTGACCGTGCGGCTGACGCCGAGAACTTCATAATAGTCGCGTTTGGACATTTCTTAGTCTTCGGGAGGTTCTTGCGAGGCTCCGCCGATCCGTTCGCCCGCCGCTTCGTATATGGCTTCGAGAGGATTTAGCAACTCCGGCAGATCGATCTGCGCCGTTCGCCAGACGACGCGAAAGTCGAGTTCGACATATCCGTGGGCGATGCGATTGCGCATGTCGATCATGTCGCGCCATGCAAGATCGCCATGCGCCACGGCGAAGGACGGATAGGATCGCGCCAGCCGGGTCGCGGCTTCGCCGATGATAATGAGATTCATGGCGACCGCCTGTTGCGTGCGTTTGTCGGCGAGAAACTCACTTCCGACATGCCTTCGACATATACTGCCGCGAGTCGAGCCGCTTCGAGAATTTGGTCGAGAAGCACGAAAACGTCGCCGTCCTTCATATCGCGACGGCCTCGGCGACGACTTTCGCTCTGATTCGTTTGGGAAGCTCCAGCGGCGTCAGGAGATCGACTTTCACGCCCAAAATCTGTTCCAACTCCGCATGGAGCCCGCCCAAATCCAGCAAAGTGGCGCCGGGCGAAGCGTCCACTAGAATGTCGATATCGCTGCCTTCCCGATCCTCGCCACGCAGCACCGAGCCAAAGACTCGCGGGTTAGCCGCCCTGCGGCGGCTGACGGCGGCGCGCACGGCTTCGCGATTGGCGTATAACGCTACTGACGGTCTCATACTTCGCTTCCAGCGCAACCTCTGCCGGCGTCTCTCCCATACCGCGAAGGCAAACATTAGGACCCAAAGGCGCGCCAGCCTGCATGGCGCCGCCAACCGGTCAAATCGTGTCCATTCTGAGCCCGCCTTGCAAGACGCGCGAGAACGGTTCTTTCCATTCGATTTCGATTAACCGGGAGGAAAAACGCTCCCCCTTCGAACGAAGGGGGAGCGGGAGCGCGCTTACTTCTTGTCGTCGCCGACGTCCTTGAACTCCGCGTCGATCACGTCGTCCTTGGGCGCCTCCTCGGACGCGCCCGTCCCTGAGGCGTCCGCCTGCTGCGCCTTATACATCGCCTCGCCGAGCTTCATCGAGGCCTGACTCAATTCGTTGGTCCTGGCCTTGATCGCGTCCGCGTCGTCGCCCTCGACGGCGCTCTTCAGCGCCGCGATGGCGGCTTCGATGGCGCTCTTATCCGCGGCCGAAACCTTGTCGCCAAATTCGGCGACGGATTTCTCGGCAGCGTGGACCGCGGCCTCGCCATGGTTCTTGGCGTCGACGAGTTCGCGGCGGATCTTGTCTTCCGCGGCGTGCACCTCGGCGTCCTTGACCATTTTATCGATGTCGGCGTCGCTCAGGCCGCCAGACGCCTGGATGCGGATCTGCTGTTCCTTGTTCGTCGCCTTGTCTTTCGCCGTGACGTTGACGATGCCGTTCGCGTCGATGTCGAAGGTCACTTCCACTTGCGGCATGCCGCGCGGCGCCGGCGGAATGCCGACGAGGTCGAACTGGCCGAGCAGCTTGTTGTTCGCAGCCATCTCGCGTTCGCCCTGGAAGACCCGGATGGTGACGGCGGTCTGATTGTCTTCGGCCGTCGAGAACACCTGGCTCTTCTTAGTGGGGATCGTCGTGTTTCGGTCGATGAGGCGCGTGAACACGCCGCCGAGCGTCTCGATGCCCAGCGACAGCGGCGTCACGTCGAGCAGCAGCACGTCCTTCACGTCGCCCTGCAGCACGCCCGCCTGCACCGCGGCGCCGATGGCGACGACTTCGTCAGGGTTGACGCCCTTGTGCGGCTCCTTGCCGAAGAACTGCTTCACGACCTCCTGCACTTTGGGCATACGGGTCATGCCGCCCACAAGCACCACCTCGCCGATGTCAGCCGCCGACAGTCCGGCGTCCTTCAACGCCTTGCGGCAGGGCTCGACCGTGCGTTGAATAAGATCGTCGACGAGGGCTTCGAATTTTGCGCGCGTGAGCTTCAGCGTCAGATGCTTGGGGCCCGTAGCGTCTGCGGTGATGTAAGGCAAATTGATTTCGGTTTGCGTCGCCGACGAGAGTTCGATCTTAGCCTTTTCGGCGGCCTCCTTGAGGCGCTGCAGAGCGAGCTTGTCCTTGGTGAGGTCGATGCCCTGCTCTTTCTTGAACTCGGCCGCGAGATATTCGACGAGGCGCATGTCGAAGTCTTCGCCGCCAAGGAACGTGTCGCCGTTCGTCGACTTCACCTCGAAGACGCCGTCGCCGATCTCCAGGATCGACACGTCGAATGTGCCGCCGCCGAGGTCATAAACCGCGATCGTGCCCGACTGCTTCTTGTCGAGGCCATAGGCGAGCGCCGCCGCCGTGGGCTCGTTGATGATGCGCAGCACTTCAAGGCCGGCGATCTTGCCGGCGTCCTTCGTCGCCTGGCGCTGAGCGTCGTTGAAGTAGGCGGGGACGGTGATGACGGCCTGGGTGACCGTCTGGCCGAGAAAGGCCTCGGCCGTCTCCTTCATCTTTTGCAGAATGAAGGCGGAAATCTGAGAGGGCGAATATTGCTTGCCCGAAGCCTCGACCCAGGCGTCGCCATTATTCGCCTTGACGATCTTATAGGGAACGAGACCCATGTCCTTTTTGGTCATCGGGTCGTCGTAGGTGCGGCCGATCAGCCGCTTGATGGCGAAAAAGGTCTTGTCGGGATTCGTCACCGCCTGACGTTTGGCGGGTTGGCCGACGAGGCGCTCGCCGTCATCGGTGAAGGCGACAATCGAAGGCGTCGTCCGAGCGCCTTCGGCGTTTTCAATCACCTTGGGGCTCGACCCTTCCATGACGGCCACGCAGGAATTGGTCGTGCCGAGGTCGATGCCGATAATTTTGCCCATATCGTTTCCTTTCGCTGGTGAACGCCGAACCCCGAAGCGGTCCGGTTCAAAAGGCAAAGGACGGCGGCTCGCCATGAGCCCGCCGCGCGATCCTTCACGCTTAGCTCTCCCAAGATTGTGTTGCGCTCACCCGGCCGCAAGAGCAGGCCGCATATAGAAGAATCATTTCCATGCGACAAGGCGTCCGGGCTGCGCCGCGGCGCGTCCAGTCATGGACCAGGCCGGTTTAGCCAGCGCCTGGAACAAGATTTCGCTGCAACAAAATTTGTCTTGCCTGTTGACCAATTGCTGACGACTGACGATTATTGAAACTCGTCAGAAGGAACTAAACGCGGCTCTGGCGTCAATGGACGGAGTTCAATGCTCAGCTATCGCTCGAGGCTTTATGCGCTCGCCGCAGTTCTCACCGCGGCGCTCGCCGGCTGTGACGGCAAGGGCGAACGGTCCGCCGAAGAGAGCGAGCGCTCCGAGCGGCCGGTGCTCGTCGCGCCGGCGCGCTACGCCGCGCAGTCGCAAGCGCGCGAATTTGTCGCCACCATTCGTCCCCGGGTCGAGTCCGACCAAGGTTTTCGCATCGGCGGGAAGGTGGTCAAGCGCTTTGTCGAAGTTGGTCAGCGGGTGAAGGCTGGCGACCCGATCGCGGCGCTCGACGAGCAGGATCTGCGGCTGCAGAAGGAGCAGTCCGACGCCGAATTCGCTGCGGCGCGGGTGGCGCAAACTCAGGCCGTCGCTGATGAAAGGCGCGCCGCCGAACTGCGCGCCAAGGGCTGGACCGCCCAGGCGGCGCTCGATCGCGCGCGCTCGGGCGGCGAGGAAGCGCGCGGGCGGTTCCGACGGGCCGAACGCGCGGTCGAACTCGCCCGCCACGCGCTGGACTACGCCATGCTGCGCGCCGGGGCGGACGGCGTCGTCACGCAAACGCTCGTCGATGCCGGGCAAGTGGTCGCGGCGGGGCAGCCTGCCGTGCGCATCGCCCATGCCGGCGAACTGGAAGCCGCCGTCGCCTTGCCGGAGGCGTTCGCCGCCGCCGCTGGAAAGGGCGAGGCGACCTTGACGCTCTGGTCGAAGCCCGGCGCGGTCTATCGCGCCAAGCTGCGCGAACTGAGCCCCGCCGCCGATCCGGTCACGCGCACTTTCGCGGCGCGCTTCTCTATCCTCAATCCGGATGCCGCCGTCGCGCTCGGCATGAGCGCGACGCTGCACATTTCCGCTTCGGATGCGCAGCCCGTCGTCAGCGTGCCGCTCTCGGCGATCTACAATCAGGGGACAGGCCCTTCCCTCTGGAAGGTCGACGGCGAAGGGAACTTGCAGCTCGTCCCGGTGACCTTGGTGCGCCTCGAAGCCGACGCCGCGCTTGTCTCTGGCGGCGTCAAGGACGGCGACAACATCGTCGTTCTCGGCGTCCACAAGCTCGATCCCAATACAAAAGTCCGCGTGATCTCGCGGCAATCGCTTTGAGGGTCCGGCCATGGCTGGCGTAAACCTTTCGCGCTGGGCCGTCCAACGGCCGACGCTGATGCTGTTTCTGATGATCGCGATCAGTCTGACCGGCGTCTATTCCTACATGCGGCTGGGACGCGCCGAGGATCCGTCATTCACCATCAAGGTAGCCGTCGTGACGGCCTCATGGCCAGGCGCGACAGCCACCGAGATACGCGATCAGGTCGCGGATCTGATGGAGAAGAAGCTTCAGGAGCTGCCCTTCCTCGACAAGATCGAGAGCTACACCAAGCCCGGCTTTCTGGCGATGCAAGTGACCTTCAAGGACACGACGCCGCCAAAGGACGTGCCGCAGCTCTTCTATCAGTTGCGCAAAAAGCTCGACGACATCGCGCCGACGCTGCCCGCCGGCGTGCGCGGCCCGCAAGTGAACGACGAATATGGCGACGTCGACACGGTGATGTATGCGGTGACAGGCGACGGCGCCGATTATCATGTCCTCGACAAGGTGGTCCAGACGCTGCGCCAACGACTGCTCGCCGTTCAGGACGTGATCAAAGTCGACGTCTATGGCGATCAGGGACGCCGCATCTTTGTCGAATTCAGCGAGGCGAAGCTCGCGAGCCTGGCGATCCAGCCTCAGGCCGTCTTCGATTCGCTCTCCAAGCAGAACGCCATCAACGACGCCGGCGTGTTCGAGACCTCGTCAAACCGCGTGCGGGTTCAGGTGACGAGCGACCTCAAGGGCGCCGACGCGATCGCCGCGATTCCGATCGAAGCGAACGGCAAGGTGATCCGCCTCGGCGACATCGCCAATGTCTACGCCGGCTTCGAAGATCCGCCGAGTTTTCTCGCGCGCTTTAAAGGCCAGCCGGCGATCGTCGTCGGCGTCGTTATGGGAAAGGGCGCCAACGTCCTCAAATTCGGCGAGAACGTCGGCGCGGCGGTCCAGGAGATACGCGACAAAACGCCGGTCGGGGTCGATATCGATCAGATCGCCGATCAGCCGAAGGTCGTCGAGGAGGCGATCGGCGAATTCACGCGTTCGTTCCTCGAGGCTCTGGTGATCGTGCTCGGCGTAAGCTTTCTCTCGCTCGGCTTCCGGACCGGAATCGTCGTCGCGCTCTCCGTGCCTTTGGTGCTCGCCATCGTTTTCATCTTCATGGGGCCGCTCGGCATCGATCTCCAGCGCATCTCGCTTGGCGCGCTGATCATTGCGCTCGGCCTTCTTGTCGATGACGCGATCATCGCCGTCGAGATGATGATGGTGAAGATGGAGCAGGGCTTCAATCGGATCAAAGCTGCGACCTTCGCCTGGGAGTCGACGGCCTTTCCGATGCTGACCGGCACGCTCGTGACCGCCGCGGGTTTCCTGCCGGTCGGCTTCGCCAATTCCGGAGTGGGCGAATATACGGGTTCGATGTTCTGGGTGTTGCTCGTCGCGCTGATCGCGTCATGGTTTGTCGCGGTGATGTTCACGCCCTATCTCGGCGTGAAGCTTCTTCCCGATTTCGCCAAGCTGCATCCGCATCGCGATCCGGACGAGATCTATCGGACGCCCTTTTATCGCTGGCTGCGCGCCGTCGTCACCTGGGCGGTCGACTATCGCGGCGTTGTGATCGCCGGCGTGATCGGCGTTTTCGCGCTCGCCGTTTTCGGCTTCTTCGTCGTGCCGAAGCAGTTCTTCCCCTATGCAGAGCGCCTGGAGCTCTTCCTCCAGTTGCGCCTTCCCGAAGGTTCGTCCATCGGCGCTTCGCTCGAGGCCGCGAAACAGGCCGAGGCGCTCCTCAAGGACGATCCGGACGCGGCCCTTTACACGAGCTATGTCGGACAGGGGCCGCCGCGGTTCTGGCTCGGCCTCAATCCGCAGCTCCCGAATGAGGCCTATTCCGAGATCGTCATCGTCGCCAAGGACATCGCGGCGCGCGAGCGCTTGAAGAAGAAGCTCGAGACCGCCATCGCCAACGGCGCTTTGCCGCAAGCGCGCGCGCGCGTCGATCGCTTCTATTACGGACCGCCGGTGGGATTTCCCGTGCAATTTCGCGTGGTCGGGTCCGATCCCGCGACCGTCCGCGCCATCGCCTATCAGGTGCGCGACGTGATGCGCGGCGACGCGGGCGTCGACGATCCGCATCTCAACTGGAACGAGCAGACGCCGCGCGTGCGCCTCGTGATCGATCAGGATCGCGCGCGGCTTCTCGGGCTGACGCCGCAGGATGTGTCGAACAGGCTGCGTCTGGCGATTTCCGGCGTGACGATCACGACATTGCGCGACGGGATCGATCAGGTCGAAGTGGTCGCGCGCGCCATTCCTCAGGAGCGCGGCGATCTCTCGAGGATCGGCGACATGGTGATCTATGCGCGCGACGGCAAAGCGGTGACGGTCTCGCAGGTCGCGAAGGTCGTCTACGACCACGAAGAGCCGATTTTTTGGCGGCGTAATCGCGACATGAGCATCACGGTGCGCTCCGGCGTCAAGGACGGCGTGCAGGCGCCGGATGCGACGACGCGCATCTGGCCGCAGCTTGCGCAGATTCGCGAGCATCTTCCCCCGGGCTATCGCATCGAGATTGGCGGCGCGATCGAGGAATCGAAGAAAGGCAACGCGTCGATCTTTGCGGTTTTTCCGCTCGTCGGCCTCGTCATGCTGACGATCGTGATGTTCCAGCTGCAGAACTTCACGCGCGTCGCGCTCGTGATGGTGAGCGCGCCGCTCGGCGTCATCGGCGCCTCGCTCGCGCTCAATGTCGCTCACGCGCCGTTCGGCTTCGTCGCGCTGCTTGGCCTCATCGCGCTCTCGGGCATGGACATGCGCAATTCGATCATTCTCGTCGATCAGGTGCGACAAGATCTCGAGCGCGGCGAGAAATATCGAGAGGCGATCATCGGCGCGACGATTCGGCGCGTGCGTCCCGTCGCGCTGACGGCGCTCGCTGCGATTCTCGCCATGATTCCCCTGTCGGGCTCCGCCTTCTGGGGGCCGATGGCGCTGACCATCATGGGCGGGCTTTTCGTCGCCACTTTTCTCACGGTTCTGTTCCTGCCGGCGCTTTACGCGACATGGTTCCGCCGTCATCTTGGCGAGGGATTGGCCGAAGCCAAAGGCGCGCGGGTCCAGACCCTTGCCGACGGGCTTGCGAGGGGAGCGGCCGAATGAGCGTGATGGGGGCTAGCGCGCAGAACGCGCGCGAGACCGAGCAGCGCGCGAGAATCATCGCCACCGCAGAGCGGCTCTTTCGCGAGATCGGCTTCCAAAAGACCACGGTCGCCGATATCGCCCGCGAATTGCGGATGTCGCCGGCGAATGTCTATCGCTTCTTTGGCGCCAAATCGGAAATCAACGCCGCTGTCGCGCGCCATCTGATGAACGAAGTCGAGCAGTCGGCGCAGAGCATCGCGCATGGGCCGGGCTCGGCGGAGCAGCGGCTGCGTGCGCTCGTCTTGTCCAATGAGGCGATGAACGCCGAGCGCTACGTCGCCGACCGCAAGCTGCACGACATGGTGGAAGCGGCGCTCGACGAGAATTGGCCGATCATCTCGGATCACATCGACCGTATCGACGCCGCGCTCGAGGAGGTCATTCGCTCGGGCATGGAGAGCGGAGAATTCGCTAAGGGCGATGCGCAGCTCGCGGCGCGGCTGGTGCATGCCGCCTGTATTCGCTACTGCCACCCGCGGCTGATGGTGGAATGCGCCGATCGCCCAACGCCGACCAGCGCGCAAATGGTCGAATTTTGCATTGCAGCGTTGCGCGCCGGCTTTTGCCCCAACTGATCGACGAGGTCGCGTTAAGCGCGATTCGACCTATACCTTCGGCGCCAGCGACGTATAATGAACGAGCGGCGCTATTCGTTAGGGTGCGACTGAGGGTCGCGGGAGCAACAGCGAAACAATCGGGCGGTCGATGAAGGTTACTCTGGTTCAGATGAATTCCGTTGGCGATAAGGCCTTGAACCTCGCCAACGCCCGCGCTTTGATCGAGCGCGCCGTGGTTCAGGAGCGTCCAGACTGGATTTGTCTGCCTGAGGTCTTCGATTTCATCGGCGGCTCGCGCGCCGAGAAGATGGCGGCCGCCGAGGAGCTTCCGGGCGGCCCCGCTTATGAAATGTGCCAGACGCTCGCGCGCGAGCACAAGGTCTTCATCCACGCCGGGTCCATTCTTGAAAAAGCGCCTGGCGAGGAGCGGTTGCACAACACCAGCGTCGCCTTCAACCGTGAGGGCGAGGAGGTGGCGCGCTACCGCAAGATCCACATGTTCGACATCACGGCGCCGGACGGCGCCAAATATCACGAGAGCGCCGCGTTCAAGCCGGGCGACTCCGTCGTCACCTATGATTGCGAGGGCGTCACCGTCGGCTGCGCGATCTGCTACGACCTCCGCTTTTCATATCTCTTCCAGGCGCTCGCGGATAAGGGCGCGGATATCGTCGCGCTGCCGGCGGCGTTCACGCTGGTCACCGGCAAGGACCATTGGGAAGTGCTGTGCCGCGCGCGCGCGATCGAAATGCAGGCCTATCTCTGCGCACCAGCGCAGACGGGCGCACATAAGGCCGGACATGAGACGCGCTTTACGTACGGCAATTCTCTGATCGCCGACCCTTGGGGCCAAGTCGTCGCGAAGGCTTCCGAAGGGCCGGGTCTCGTATCGTCCTATGTGGACGTCGACCGCATTCGTAAAATACGCGCCATGATCCCGGTGGCGCAGCACAAGGTGAAGTTGGCGGTTTGAGAGTTCCGTTATCGTCCGCCACAGGTCCGCGTCCGGGTGATTTCATCGGGACGTAGAACACGTAATCGGCCTTGCAAATCGGTCGTTTATGCGTACTATGCGGCCACGGGCGCAGCGCCCATTTATTGCCATGTTACGATTGCCAGAAGCTTCGAGGGGGAGTTGTGTTCAGCCCAGTCCCGACAGAACGATCATTGGGCGCTCTTTTCGTATGGTAAGGAGAACCGCTCCAGGCAGCACCTTAACGCGGGCGGCGCTGCGAGAGGCCGTCTATGGCTGCTGCCCATCGCTGTCCCGCGCCGAAGCTCGTAAGATATTAGACGCGACTTTTGACGAGATCAGCGAAGCTTTGCTGCGCGGCGAATCCGTAAAATTGCGTTCCTTCGGGACTTTTAACGTGCGCGCCAAGCGTGAGCGCATCGGCCGCAATCCCAAAACCGGCGTCGAGGCCACGATAACCTCGCGCCGTGTGCTGACCTTTAAGGCCTCGCCCGTGCTTGTCGCGTATGTCAATGGCGACGCGGTCATTCCTGAAGAGGACTGACTCCTCTATCATGGGGCGAGACGGCAATCGCCGGCGACGCGGTCGCGGCGGGCCGAGCGGCTTCTCACATCCAAGGTGAAAGATGCAGAAATTGAGCGTGGCGGTCGCGATCTTCGCGGCGCTTACTGCGCTGGTCGGCGCCCATAAGGGCGACTCCAGCCTATTCGTTCTCGTCGCCGCGACGGCGCTCTGCGCCTATACGACGTGGCGCGCCGCCGACATGTCGAGCTTCCTGAAAATCTTCGCGTACATCTTCTCAACCGAGACGATCGTCTTCGGGCTCATCGGCCTGGCGCAGGCGGAAGGCCTGTGGCCTGAGTCGCTGAAAGACTATGCGCCGCCCGAAACCATGCCGCTCACCGTGGCGGTGTTCTCGATCATTGTCTACGCGATCTCGTACATTCCAGTCGTGCGGGAGATGACGCGCATCGCCGATCTCTATTTCGATTCGCCCGACCGTGGCGAAGGGCGCGTCTGGCCGTTCCAGCCCTTTGCGGCGCGAGAGAGCGCCATCGCCATCGCCATGGTGGTCGTCTTGGTGCTGCTCAATCAGGGCCAGGTCGGCATCACCGTGCGTCTGTCCTTCTTCAATCGCGACTGGTTCAACGCCATTCAGGAGAAAAACGCCGGGGAGTTCTGGCGGCAGCTTCTTTACGTGTTCACGCCATGGGCGTTCGTTTACGTCGCCTCGGTGATCATCGAATTCGTTCTGCAGTCGATGCTGATCATCCGCTGGCGTCGCTGGCTGACGGAGCATTATATCGAGCGCTGGCTCGGCGGGCATACGCATTACGGCATGGCGCTCGCCGGGAGCGGCGCCGACAATCCGGACCAGCGCATCGCCGAGGACGTCAATCGCTTCATCAGCGGCGGGGAGGAAGGCTATGGCGTCTACTCCTATTCAATCCTGCTGATCGCCACCTTGAGTTCGCTTGTCTCCTTCGCCTATGTGCTGTGGGATTTGTCGGGCAATTATCCGCTGCCCGGAACTGACATCTATATTCCTGGTTTCCTGTTCTGGGTTGTGCTGCTCTATGCGTTGGTGGGAACGCTGGTGACGCATCTTATCGGCCGCTCTCTTACCGGGCTCTACTTCGATCGGCAGAGACGCGAGGCGGATTTCCGCTTTTCCCTGGCGCGAATGCGCGAATACAGCGAGCAGATCGCCCTGCTTGGAGGCGAGCCTGCCGAGCGCGGTTCGCTGCTGCGGCGGTTCGCCGGCATTATCGTCAACTATCTGGCGATCGTGCAGAAGCGCAAGCAGCTGATGGCGTTCACCTCCACCTACGGACAGTTGTCGCCGATCATTCCTTACGTGATCACGGCGCCCTTCTATTTCGCCGGGCGCATTACGCTCGGCGTCATGACGCAGACGGCGAGCGCCTTCGGGCGGGTGGAGAGCGCGCTGACCTTCTTCATCAACTATTACACCTCTCTCGCCAATTTTAAGTCCGTGCTCGACCGCTTGACGTCCTTTGACCACGCGATCGATACGGCCCGCCGGCAGACGTCTGCGACGCAAATTATCTCTCCGACGGACGGCGCCGATATTCGTCTGCGCGGGCTGACGCTTGCTTTGCCCGATGGACGTCAAATCGTAACGGTCGACGATCTGACGCTCGCCGCCGGCCAGCCGGCGCTGCTCACCGGCCCGTCGGGTTCCGGCAAGTCGACGCTGTTTCGCGCCATCGCCGGCATCTGGCCTTACGCTTCGGGCGAGGCGCTAACGCCGCGCGGCGCGAAGGTGATGCTGGCGCCGCAGCGGCCCTACATTCCCATGGGCGCGCTGGCCGAAGCGATCGTCTATCCGGGCCACGTCGACGACTACTCGCGCGCTGAAGTGCAGGAGGCGCTGCGCGCGGCGCGGCTTGCGCCTTTCGTGGAGCGCCTCGACGAGGAAAACAACTGGGGTCAGCGGCTTTCAGGCGGCGAGCAGCAGCGCGTCGCGATCGCCCGCGCGCTTCTCGCCAAGCCGGATTGGCTTTTCCTCGACGAGGCCACGTCGGCCCTCGACGAGCAGCTCGAAGAAGACATCTACGCCATGCTGCGCGAGCGGCTGCCCGGCACGACGATCGTCTCGATCGGCCACCGGTCGACTCTGCACGCCTTCCACGATCGAGACATCGTCATGGAGCCGGCGCCCGGCGGCGTCTTCAGCCCGCGCGACAAGGTGCACGCGTGACGAAAGAGTCGGGGCGCGAAGGCGGGCGATCGCTCAAGACGCGAGTCAAGACCGCGCGCAAGCGGTCGCTCTCCTCGACGCTGTGGCTGGAACGCCAGCTCAATGATCCCTATGTCGCGCGCGCCAAGCGCGAGGGCTACCGCTCACGCGCCGCCTATAAGCTCATCGAGATGGATGATCGCTATCATCTCTTTAAGCCGGGCGGCCGCATCGTCGATCTTGGCGCCGCTCCCGGCGGCTGGTCACAGGTCGCGGCCGCGCATGTGAAGGCGAAAGAGGGGAAGGGCAAAGTCGTCGCGGTCGATCTGCTCGACATGGAGGCGGTCGACGGCGTCGAATTCGCGGTGAAGGATTTCAACGATCCCGACGCGCCGGAATTCATCAAGGCCATGCTCGGGGGCGACGCCGACGGCGTGATGTCCGACATGGCGGCGAACGCCACTGGACATCGGGCGACCGATCATCTGCGCATCGTCGCTCTGGCCGAGCTTGCCGCGGATTTCGCTTGCGACGTGTTGGCGGAAGGCGGCTTCTTCATCGCCAAGGTGCTGCAGGGCGGAACCGAAGGCCAGCTGCTCACGCGCCTCAAGCGCGATTTTGCGACGGTGCGGCACGTCAAGCCGGCGGCGAGCCGCGCCGGTTCGGCCGAACTCTATGTGCTGGCGACAGGCTTTCGCGGGCGCCGCTTCGACTAGGCGTTGCGCTTAGGCGCCGTGCGCCCGCGCATAGGCGTCGACCTCGGCGATCCGCTCTTTCTTGTCATCGTCAGAAAGAAACGAAGCGGCGAAACTGTTTTTCGCGAGCTGCGTCAGTTCGGCTGTTCCTAATGTGAAAGCCTGCTGAATGGCGCGGTAGTTCTCGTTCACATAGCCGCCAAAATAGGCCGGATCGTCCGAATTGACGGTCACGACGACGCCTGCCTCGAAGAGCCGCTGAATCGGATGCGCGCGCATATCGGGATAGACGCAGAGGCGTATATTCGACAGCGGGCAGACGGTCAGCGGAACCCGCTCCCGCGCAAGCCGCTGAACCAAAGCCGCGTCATCGATCGCGTGAACGCCGTGATCGATGCGCTCGACCTTCAAGCGATCCAGAGCTTCGGAGACATAGGCGGCGGGTCCCTCTTCGCCCGCATGAGCCACGGCGCGCAGACCGAGCGAACGGGCGCGCTCATAGACCTCGGTGAATTTGCCCGGCGGATTTCCGGCTTCTGCGGAATCCAGTCCGACCCCTGTAAGGCGATCGAGCCAGGGGCGCGCCGCTTCGAGTGTGGCCATGGCGTCAGCCGCATCGAGATCGCGCAGAAAACACATGATGAGCCGCGACGTCGGCCCGCCCTCGCGCGCGGCGTCGTTCAGAGCGGCGCTCAATCCCTCCACGACTGCGCCGAGGGGAACGCCGCGGCGCATATGCGCCTGCGGATCGAAAAAGATTTCGACGTGGCGGACGTTCTCATCGCGAGCGCGGTCGAGATATGCGCGCGCCAGATCGTAGAAGTCTCGCTCGGTCAAGAGCGCCTGCGTCGCCTGATAATAAAGATCGAGAAAATCCTCGAGGTTTTGAAAATCGTATAAGCGGCGCATCGCCTCGACCGAAGCATAAGGAAGCTTGACGCCATTGCGTTCGGCGAGCGCGAAGGCCGTTTCGGGCTCGAGCGTCCCCTCGATATGAAGGTGAAGCTCCGCCTTCGGGAGCCCGGCGATGAAGTCTTGGCCTGCGTTCGACATAACATCCTCGTTTCAGTCGATCTGGCGCTCGCGATCCTCATCGACAAGAGCTCTTCGTCCGTCGATCCCCGTGAGATTACACGCGTTTTCGGCGGCCAGTCAGATCGTCGCCCGCATTGCGCGCGAGCGGCAGGAAGCTCAACACCGAAAACATCGAGATCAACGCCACGACAATGAAGGCTGGCGTGAAATCCGCCGCCTGCAGCGCGCCGCCGCCGCGCAGCGCGCGGGTCGCCTCCAGCGCCGCCGCGCCAATCGCGACGCCCGTCGACAGCGACAATTGCTGCGCGACGGAGGCGAAGCTGGTCGCGCGGCTCATGGCGTCCTGATCAACGTCGGCGTAGGCGATGGCGTTGAGCGCCGTAAACTCGAGCGAGCGGAAGAAGCCGCCAACGAGCAGCACGCCCATGATGACCAAGTGCGGCGTCGCCGCCGAAAAGGCAGCGTTGAAGGCGAGAAAGCCGGCGGAGATAAGCGCATTGACGATCAGCACCCGCCGAAAGCTGAAAATCCGCAGGATCGGCTGCGCGGTCGTCTTCATCGCCATCGCGCCGGCCGCCGAAACGAAGGTCAGAAGTCCCGCTTCATAGGCCGAGAGTCCGAAGCCCGCTTGCAGCAGCAGCGGCAGCAGGAAAGGCGTGGCGCCAAGTCCGATGCGAAACAGAAAGCCGCCAAAGACCGCCGCGCGAAACGTCGGGATCTGCAGGAGATCGAGATCGACGATCGGATAGGGCGTTCGTCTGGCGTGGCGAACATAAGCGAAGAGCGCCCCTGCCCCGAGCGCGACGATCAAAACCACGACCGGCGCCGGCGCGAAGCCGCGCCCCGCGATGGTGAAGCCGAAGACGAGGCAGGAGAGGCCGACGCCTGAAAGGATCGCGCCGGCGATGTCGAGCGGCGGCGTCCATTCCTCGCGCATGTCTGGAATAAAGCGCGTGACGAGCATGACGCCGAGCGCGCCGATCGGGACATTAATCCAGAAGATGTAGCGCCAGTGAAAATAGGTCGCGATGAAGCCGCCGATCGGCGGGCCGATCATCGGGCCCATGAGCGCCGGAATGGTGAGATAGGCCATGGCGCGCACAAGTTCGTGGCGCGGCGCGGTGCGCAGCAGCACGAGGCGTCCGACCGGCGTCATCATCGCGCCGCCGAGGCCTTGCACGATCCGAAAGGTCACGATCGCGCCGAGCGAATTGGACAGGCCGCAGAGAATGGAGCCGAAGGTGAAGACGATGATCGCCGCGCGAAAGACCCGCCGCGCGCCAAAGCGATCCGCCGCCCAGCCCGAAAGCGGAATGAAGACTGCGAGCGAGAGAAGATAGGACGTCAGCGCGAGTTTCAGCGCCACGGGATCTTCGTGAAGATCGGCCGCCATCGCCGGCAGCGCCGTGGCGAGCACGGTGCCGTCTAGCTGCTCCATGAAGAGCGCGGTGGCGATGATGAGCGGCGTGACGAAATAGGACAATGCGCTCAGCCCGCTTTTGAAAGTGTCGCGTCAATCCTAACGCCTGTGGACGGACGTCGCGTCAAATGAGCTTCAGCCCTCTGAAGCTGGCATGGCCATGACGGCCGACGATGAGGTGGTCGTGGACCGTGATGCCGAACGGCTGCGCGATGGCGGCGATGTCCTTTGTCATGCGTATGTCCGCGGCCGACGGCGTCGGATCTCCGGAAGGATGGTTATGCGCCAGGATGAGGGCGCTCGCGCCGAGTTCCAGCGCACGTCTGACGATTTCCCGCGGATAGACCGGCGTGTGGTCAATGGTGCCGACGCCTTGGACTTCGTCGGCGATCAGCGCGTTGCGCTTGTCGAGGAATAGGATGCGAAACTCCTCCCGCTCGGCGAAAGCCATCGCCGTTCGGCAATAGTCGAGCACCTCCATGAAGGAAGAGAGCACAGGACGCTTCTGCAAGGCGCCGCGCGCCAGGCGTTTCGCCGCAGCCTCGACGAGCTTGATTTCGACGATCGCCGCTTCGCTGAGGCCGCCGACTTCGCGAAGCCTCTCCGGCCGCGCCGCGACGGTCTCGGCGAAGGAGCCAAAGCGCGTGATCAAGGCCTTTGCGAGCGGCTTCACGTCGCGGCGCGCGATGGCGCGAAACAACAGCAGCTCAAGCATTTCGTAATCGGCGAGCGCCGCTTCGCCTGCATCCATGAAGCGATCGCGCAGACGCTGTCGGTGACCGTGGAAGTGAGGCGCAGAATCGCGCAGGCCTGAGCCGTCGCTTGTCGCGGCGTCAGCCGCCTTCTTCATGCGTCGGCGCGCGCGGCGGAGGGGTTGTCGAGCCCCGCCGGCGACTTGGTGAAAACCTCCACGCCCGTCTCGGTGACGCCGACCGAATGCTCGAACTGCGCGGAGAGGGAGCGGTCGCGGGTGACGGCCGTCCAGCCGTCCGACAATATTTTAACCTGCGACCGGCCGAGATTGATCATCGGCTCAATGGTGAAGAACATGCCCGGCCGCAACTCGACGCCCTCGCCCTTGACGCCATAGTGCAGAATATTCGGCTCGTCGTGGAAAACGCGCCCGAGCCCGTGGCCGCAAAAATCGCGCACCACCGAACAGCGCTCGCTTTCAGCATAGTGCTGAATCGCCGCGCCGATGTCGCCGGTCGTCGCGCCAGGCTTGACGGCGGCGACGCCCCGCTCAAGCGACTCATATGTCACGTCGATCAGTCGCTGCGCCCGCCGCGGAATTTCGCCGACGGCGAACATGCGGCTGGCGTCGCCGTGCCAGCCGTTGAGGATGAACGTCACGTCGATATTGACGATGTCGCCTTCGCGCAAAGGCTTGCTGTCCGGCACGCCATGGCAGACGACATGGTTGATCGAGGTGCAGATCGATTTGCGGTAGCCGCGATAGTCGAGCGGCGCAGGATAGGCGCCATGCGCCATGGCGAAGTCGAAAACCAGATCGTCGAGCGCCTGCGTCGTCACACCCGGCTTGACGTGTTCGACCAGCATATCCAGCGCCTCCGCCGTCAACTTGCCCGCGACGCGCATGCCCTCGAAATCTTGGGGACCGTGCAGCTTGATCTGTCCGCTTTTGCGCGCGGCGGGCGCGAGATGAGATTCGATAAAGGTCATGTAACGTGGCGGCTCGGCTTTTCTAGGCGAAGGGTTGCTCGACAAGGTAATGGTTTGAGGCGGCAACGCAAGGCTGCCCCAGGGGCTGCCCCAGGAGACCGCCCGCGATTCGGTTGGAAAGCGCGGAGCGCGGTCTTGGCGGAGCAGCCGCGATTCAATATCTGTGGAGGTATGCGGCTTGCCCCCGCGCCACGGGCGCGGGGAAAAAAGGGCGTGGAAAACGGGTGCAGGGAAAGCGAGTCGAGGGAATAGATTTCTGGCGGGGCGCCGCCCTCGCCATCATTCTGGTGAATCACATCCCGGGCAATGTGCTCGGCGCGATCACGCCGCGCAATTTCGGCTTCTCTGATGCGGCCGAAGGCTTTGTTTTTCTTTCGGGCGTTTCGATAGCCCTGGCCTATGGCGAGAAATTCAAGCGCAATGTCTTAGACGCCGCGGCTGCGCTCTACGGCCGCGCCCTGCGCCTTTACGGCGCCCATCTTGGTCTGACCGCGGCGGCGTTGGCGCTTTACGGCGTCGCGAGTTATTTCACGCCCTGGGATTTCCTCGGTTCCGAGAACAGCCGCGCCGCGCCTTTCGCCGACCCGGCGCGAGGCGTCGTCGGCATTCTCGCGCTCAGTCACCAAGTCGCTTACTTCAACATATTGCCACTCTATGTCGTGCTGATCGCGCTTGCGCCGGCGCTCTTCGCATGCGCTTTGCGCGGCGGTTTGCGGATGCTTGCGGCCTCGGCAGCGGTTTACGCCGCCGCGCGCCTGCTGGGGTTCAACGTTCCCACATGGCCCGAGCCCGGCTACTGGTATTTCAATCCCTTCGCCTGGCAATTCATGTTCGCCCTGGGGATCTACTGCGGCGGCGCGCTCAAAACGCGCGGGGTGCCTTATCACGCCGTCGCCTATCAATTCGCGCTCGCCTTCACCATCGTTTCGACGCTGATCGTCTCCAATGCGTTCGGCCTTGCGCCTGGACTTGTCGATGCTGCAGGCCGTTATCTCGACTGGGACAAGACGGATCTTGGCGTGGTCCGCATCATCGATTTCGTCGCCCTCGCTTATGTGCTTCATTTCTCGAAGGTCACCGCAGTGCTGAGCCAAACGCGGCTTTTTGCGTTCTTCACGCTGCTCGGCCGCAGCGGCCTCTCGACCTATTCAAGCGTCAGCCTGCTGAGCGCGCTCGGGCAGATTCTGCAGGAAGCAAGCCTCGCTTCGCCCGCCCTTGACGTCATCTTCATTGTGGCCTGCCTGGCCCTGCTGCACCGCATCGCCGCCGCCGTCGAGCAGTTTTCCCTGGCGGCGCCAGCCGCTGCGGAATGAGCGCCAGGACTGGCGTTCACGGCCGCCATGGTCATAATCGGCGACAGGGAGGCCGATAATGGCGCAAGAAACGGCAGGCGACAGGCCGGCAAGCGCGGCGGTTCTCGTGATCGGCGATGAAATCTTGTCCGGCCGCACGCAGGATGTGAACACAAGCTATATCGCGAATTATCTGGCGCAGATCGGCGTCGATCTTCGCGAGGCGCGAATCGTGCCCGACGATTCGGAGGCGATCGTCGAGGCGCTGAATGCGCTGCGCGCCCGCTATACCTATGTCTTCACGACCGGCGGCATTGGTCCCACCCACGACGACATCACCGCCGATGCGGTCGCCCGCGCCTTTGACGTCGACATCGGCGAGGATCCACGCGCCATAGCGCTCCTTCGGGAACGCTTTTCGGAAGGCGAGCTGAATCAGGCGCGCCGGCGGATGGCGCGCATTCCAAAGGGCGCCGAGCTGATTTTCAACGCCATTTCCAAGGCGCCGGGATTCTGGATCGGCAATGTCATCGTTATGGCCGGCGTGCCGATGATCATGCAGAATATGATGGACGTCGTCGGCCCGCGGCTCGCGGCCGGCCCGCCGGTGCTCGTTGAGACGGTCGAGGCGTACGGCGTTCCGGAAGGCGCCTACGCCGCGGGTTTGGAAGCGATCGCGCGCGGCCATGATGGCGTGAGCGTTGGCTCCTATCCGTCCTTTACGAGCGCGGGATTCAGGAATCAGATTGTGCTGCGCAGTCGCGACGCGGCGCTCTTGGCCCGCGCGACGGCGGCGGCGCGCGCGATGATCGCGTCGCTATCGACGGAAAAGGCGCGCTGACGGCGTGATCGGGAGGCTTGAAGCTGATGTACGGGTCCGACAAGATCTTTCCGGTCTCCTGGGACATTTTTCACCGCGACGCGCGCGCGCTCGCCTGGCGTCTCGCTTCGATCGGCGGATTCTCGGCGATTGTGGCGGTGACGCGCGGCGGTCTGGTGCCCGCGGCGATCGTGGCGCGCGAGCTCGGCATAAGGGTCATCGAAACCATCTGCGTCGCGAGCTATCACGAGGAAACGGAGCGTGGCGAGATCCAGGTGCTCAAGCCTCTGACCGACACGATTCTCGCGCGGCCAAGCTCCGAAGTGCTCATCATTGACGATCTCGTCGACACCGGCGCCACGGCGAAAGCCGTGCGGGACACGCTGGCGAATGCGCATTTCGCCACTGTCTACGCCAAGCCGCAGGGCCTGCCGATGGTCGACACCTTCGTCACCGAAGTCTCACAGGACACCTGGATCTTTTTTCCCTGGGACACGGGACTGTCGTTTCAGGCGCCGATCGGCACGCCCAACGCCAAGCCCGAGGGCCAGCGACGACGGCGCATATAATCCGCTTGGCGGCGTCGGGTCCGCGCCCCTATAAACGAGCGCTCCGCGGGCGTGGCGAAACTGGTAGACGCAACGGACTTAAAATCCGTAGGGCCGAAAGGCCTGTGCCGGTTCGATTCCGGCCGCCCGCACCATTTTCTCCGACTGGTCCCATCGTGTTGTGCTCCGGTGGCTCTGCCCTGGTCGCTTTGGCGATCTATTTCGCCGGGGAAAGCGCGTTCTTCGCGCTGAGACTCGACTTACCGGAGAGCCGTATGTCCACATTTAAGGTTGAGAACAAGTTCAGAGGCCTGATCTTTTTTGCATTGGTCGCCTCGGTTTCGGGGTTGACCCTTTACGCGACGCCTACGGCCGCCAAAGCGCAGCAGCTCGCCTTCATGCATGAACCATCCGAAGATTGGTATGGGCGGTCAGGCGGCGTTGACGGCCATCACCAGCGTGGCGGATGCTTTGTAACGACGTCGCCCACGAACCATACGCGCGGCATCCGGCATTGGCGCTACCCGTGCCCCCACCACCAGCGCAAGCATCTCAATCCCTACCACCCTCCGCATCACCGGCTCCATCCCCACCATTGAGGCGCATAGCCGAAGAAAAAGCTCCGCAAGGCATGGTCTCCATGCGGGGCCGCATGGAGCCTTCAAGGCAGGATGACTGAATTCGGCGTGAGCGCGTCGACCCGCACAGGCTTCAAACAACGGTGTCGCTGGTCCGCAACTTGCTATCGCCTGTCTATGTTGATCTCTTGAAGGCGATCACGATGGCGTTCACCGCGATCTGTAACACCGGCGCCGTGAGCGAAGGCGGCATGGGCCTCTTTCACGCGGGCAAAAAGAGCGTGCTTCTGGTCTGGCCGAGCGGCGGCGAACTCAAGGCCTATCGCGGGCGCTGTCCGCATGCGGACATGCCGTTGAGCGAGGCGACCTTCAACGGCCAGACCGTCACCTGTCCGCACCACCAATGGGGGTTCGACAGCACAAGCGGCAAATGCGTGACGCATCTCGTCCGCAATGCGCTCCACTCCTATGCGCTTCGCGTGGAGGGCGACGAAATTCATGTCGATGTCGGACCGGTCAAGCCCGCGCGCACGCATTCGCCGGCGTAATTGCGAACTGCAGTCGCGCGTACAGACTTGTAGGGCCGCGAGGCCCGCGCCCGTTAGACTCCCGCGCGCGGCCAGCGAGCGGGCGCAGCTTCGCGCCCTGCCCGCGCCGGATTTACGCAGCCTTTTTTTGCAGCTCGGAAATATAGGCCGTAGCCTTTTCGACCAGCGCGGCGATCCGCTTCTGCAAGACTGGCAGATAGTCCTTGCCCTTGAGAAGGACTGACTGCAGCTCGCTGATAGCCTTTGTCGTCAGCGGATGCGTCTTCAACTTCGTCCACTCGGCCCGCAGATCGAGATTCGCCAGCCAGGCGAGCGTCTTCTCGGTCAGCGGATGCGCCTTCACCGCCTCGACCTTGGCCTGAAGATCAATCGTCGAAAGATAGGCCAGCGCCGCCTTCGACCCTTCCTCGGCATGCTTGCGCGCGACGGGGAGAAGTTCGACGAATTTCGTGGCGCCGCGCTTCGTTTCGCGCAGGGCGGCCTCCGTCAGAACATTGGCCTTCAGCAGGGCGTAGAGTCTGGCGTTCAGCTTGCGCAGCTCGCCTTCGAGCCGCAGGATCGTAAACTCCTGCTGCCTAAGCTGGTTGACGGCGCCCTCATGCAGCGAATTGACGCGCTGCAGCTCCGTCCTGGCGCGTTGCAGCTCGGCGTCGAGCTGATTCACATGATCCCTGATGGAGTCGACCATCGGGAAAGAAAACTTGCCGGCCTCGAGGTCGGCCAGTGCGCGTTCGCCTTCCGTGTTCGTAGCCATGCTCACTCCTCTCGCTCCGTTCAAATGACCATCGGCGGCCGATGGTTAAGACTTCGTTTCGCCCGGCGAAAACATCGGCAGTTTTTACAATGGCGCATCGTCGCGGCGCTCTGGCGCGGCCTACACCCGCCGCGACAGCGAACGCAGGAACCCCTGCATCTCGTCCGTGAGATCGGTCTCGATCGCCGGGGCCATCTTCAGCAGCATATTGGCGATGAAGGCCTGATCGTTGCGCGTTTCGGCGAGGCATTCCTGCAATTCCGGCACGCTGTCCTCGATATGGGCCATGAAGGCGACGCCCTTTTCCAGGGTCTCGGACCATTTCGCCCGAGTCCACAACGCCAGCGGATAGACGATCTCGTTCACGAAATTCGATTTGCGCGCCTTTTCGAAGAAGCGCAGGCCGGCGTTCCAGTTCTCTCGCGCGCGCATGGGCGGCGGCGGGATGTCGCCCGCGAGCATTTTCTGCGCGGCCTGCCCGACATGATCTTCGAGGCTCATCGGCGAGGCGATGGGCGAACGGAAACTCCACAGCGCCGTCGAACCTGGAAACTCCTGGCCGAGCTGCTCGCTGAGCGCCGCGTCGACCTTTTCAACCGCGGCCTTGTCGCCTTTCAGCGCCGCGGCCATGCAGAAGGCGAAGAGCGCGTCTCCCCCATAATTCACCGCCGCCGCGCCTTTGATCTGCTGCGGCGTCAGCTTTGGCGTCGCGCCGTCGGCGGGGACCTCGACGTCGCCCGCGCGCAGCGCCGTAATGAAACTCGTGATCTCGAGCCACGGCACGTAATTCGCGATGAAAGCGTCGGGATCGACATGCACGATCGCGAGATTGAGCGGTTGCTTTCGTTTTTGCAGTTCCGCCATATCGGTCATAGAGCGCCTTTCATTCTTCGGCGAGCAGCACGCCGGTGAGGCAGACGTCGCCCTCGTCGACGACGAGTTTGATCGGCGTCAGCCGTTGGCCCTGACAGGGGCCGATGAAGCAGTGGCCGGTGTCGATGTCGAACTGCGCATGATGCCTGCCGCATTCGAGAAAATTGCCTTCCTCGTCCATGAACTGGCCGGGATTGACGTCGAGCCGCTCGCCTTCATGCGGGCAGGCGTTCTCAAAGCCATAGAAGTTGTTGCCCTTGCGCGTGATCAGGATCGGATAGGGGGCGGCGTCGCCGCTCGCCTCGGCGCGCATCAGGACGAATCCCGTCGCCTCGGAGTCCTCGATCTCGTCTGTCCGACAAATCACATAGAGTTCGTCCATCGGCTCACCTTTCGGACAAAGTCGCGCGCCACGCCGGCGCCAGGCGCCCTTGCCCGTTCCTGTAGCAATCGACGAGCCAGACGCGACTTGACGATATAGTCAATTCACTATAGCTCACGCAGACCGGCGCGAACTGGGCGTCAAACACATTTCCCGAACCCGAAATGACCGAAGACTCTCCCGCCGCCAAAGCGGCGCCCGACGACCACCTCCTCAAGGCGCAGCTCGTTCGCAAGATCGAAGCGCTGCTCAAGGAGCGCGGGTTGAAGCAGGTGCAAGCCGCGCAACTCTTCGGCGTCAAGCAGCCGGACGTGTCGAAGCTTCTGCACGGCGATTTCCGGCAGTTTTCGCTGGAACGGCTCATGCGATTTCTCGTCGCCTTGGGGCAGGACGTCGAGATCGTCGTGAAGCCGCATCATGAGACGGCCAAATCCGCGACGCTGAGCATCGCGTGACCGCACATACAAAGGAATTGCAATGAACGTCGCCGCGCGTATTGACGCTAATTTCGCCGCCGTTTCCAACGAGGCTTTGGAGACGAGCATTCAGAACGCCAAGCGCGCGCTTCTGTCGCTTGGCAAAGGCGATGGACATTTCTGCTTCGAGCTCGAAGCCGACACCAGCCTCTCGGCTGAATATGTGCTGATGCGCCATTTCCGCGCCGAGCCCGTCGACGCCGAACTCGAGCGCAAGATCGCCGTTTATCTGCGCCGCTGTCAGGGCGATCACGGCGGTTGGCCGCTTTATCAAAACGGGCCTTTCCACATCAGCACCAGCGTCAAGGCGTATTTCGCGCTCAAGATGATCGGCGACGACATCGACGCGCCGCACATGACGCGTGCGCGCGCGGCGATCCTCGCCTATGGCGGCGCGGCCAAGAGCAATGTGTTTACGCGCGCGCTGCTGGCGCTTTACGGCGAAATTCCGTGGCGCGGCGTGCCGGTGATGCCGGTCGAAATCATGCTGCTGCCGAAGTGGTTTCCCTTCCACCTCGACAAGATTTCCTATTGGGGCCGCACCGTTCTTGTGCCGATGCTGGTGCTGATGACGAAAAAGCCGCGGGCCAAGAACCCGAGGAACATTCACATCGCCGAACTCTTCACGACGCCGCCGGAAGAGGTGAAGGTGTGGCCCAAGGGCGAACACCAGACCTGGCCCTGGGCGAATATTTTCGGGAAGATCGACAAGCTTCTGCGTTTGATTGAACCGCACATGCCCAACGGCCCGCGCGAGCGCTCGATCGAACTTGCCATGACATGGACGACCGAGCGTCTCAATGGCGTCGACGGACTGGGCGGCATCTTTCCGTCCATGGTCAACAGCCTGCTGATGTACGACGTGCTCGGCGTGCCGGACGCCGACGGGCGTAAGAAACAGGCGCGTGAGGCCATCGAACGGCTGCTCGTCGTGCATGATGCGGAAATCTATTGTCAGCCCTGCGTTTCGCCGGTGTGGGACACCTGTCTGACGGCGCACACGCTGCTTGAGACCGGCGACGAAGACGCGCGCGAACAGGCGCGCCAGGCCTGCGATTGGCTCGCGCCCTTGCAGGTGCTCGACGTCAAGGGCGACTGGGCGGCGCAGCGGCCCGACGTTCGGCCCGGCGGCTGGGCGTTTCAATACGCCAACGCCTATTACCCGGACGTCGACGATACGGCCGTCGTCGTGACGGCGATGGATCGCCTCACGGCGAATGACGCGTCCCGTCCCTATGACGAACGCATTGCCCGCGCCAAGGAATGGATCGTCGGCATGCAGTCGAAGAACGGCGGCTGGGGCGCCTTCGACGCCGACAACACATGCCATTATCTGAATCACATCCCCTTCGCGGATCATGGCGCGCTGCTCGATCCGCCGACGGCGGACGTCTCCGCGCGCTGTGTGTCGATGCTGGCGCAACTCGGCGATACGATCGACTCGAGCGAATGTCTCAAGCGCGGCGTCGATTACCTGCTCAAAGAACAGGAAAAGGACGGCAGCTGGTTCGGCCGCTGGGGCGCGAATTACATCTACGGGACCTGGTCGACGCTGTGCGCGCTCAACGCCGTCGGCCTGCCGCATGGCCATGACGCTTACCGTCGCGCCGTCGCCTGGCTCGTGGCGATCCAGAACGAAGATGGCGGCTGGGGCGAAGACCTCGCGAGCTACAAGCTCGATTACAAGGCCTATGAAAAATCGCCCTCGACCGCTTCGCAAACCGCCTGGGCGCTGCTCGCGCTGATGGCCTCGGGCGACGTCGACCATCCGGCCGTGGCAAAGGGAATCGCCTATCTGCAATCGACGCAGAACGACGCCGGCCTATGGAACGAGGCGCGTTTCACCGCGACGGGTTTTCCACGCGTCTTCTATCTGCGCTATCATGGCTACGGAAAATTTTTCCCGCTCTGGGCGCTCGCGCGCTATCGCAATATGAGGCGCGCCAACAGCAAGCGCGTGCAGGTCGGGCTCTAAAACTTCTTTCAATGAAGCTGATACGGCCTCGGCCGGAGGAGCAATGGCGCGCGCGACAGGCCGTAGAAAGACCGCCGAACTGAGCGCCCTCGCGCCGATTCTCGTCATCGTCGGCATGAAGCGCGAAGCCGCCTGCGCCGCCGGCGACGGCGTCACGACGCTGTGCAGCGGCGCGAATGTCGGGTTGGCGGCACTGATTTTTCCGCCGTCGTCAGCTTCGGCCTCGCGGGCGGACTGGATTACGCGCTGCGGCCCGGCCATGTCGTCGTGGCCGACGCCATCGTCGGGGGCGACGCGCGGCGCGACACCCATTCGCGGCTCTCGTCAGTGCTGATGAAAGGCGCGGCCGCAGCCGGCTGCAAGGTGGCGCCGGGGACCATCATCGGCGTCGACCAGCCGGCGATGCATCCAGCCGCCAAGGCGGCGCTGCGCGAAGGCGCGCAGGCGGTGGCGGTCGACATGGAATCGCATCTTGCCGAAGAATTCGCGCGGCGGCGCGACATCCCTTTCGTCGCGCTGCGCGCGATCAGCGATCCCGCGGCGCGCGCGCTGCCGCCCCTCGTCGCCAAAGCGCTGACGCCTGAAGGCGACATTCACGCGCTCGGCGTCGCCCGCGAGCTGATCCGCGGGCCGCATCAACTTGGCGGCATGATTCGGGCGGGCCTCGATTCCCGCGCCGCCTTCGTCTCGCTAAGCCGCTGTGGACCGTTGCTCGGCCCGCTGCTGCGCCTCGTGCTCGCGGATCTCTGAAAGCCTGGCGATATTTTCGTCATAGACATATTCGGCCGGGCGCTGATTCTCCAGCGAGACGTCCGGCGCCATCGGCCCCTCGGTGCGCACACCAAAGAGCGCGACGGCGGCCGCCCGCCAGGGCCGGCGAACCGAATCGGCGACGGCGGTCGCCTCAAAGCCGGAATGCACCATGCAGTCGGCGCATTTCTCGTAATTGCCGACGCCGTAAGCGTCCCAATCAGTCTCCTCCATCAGCTGCTTGAACGTCGGCACATAGCCTTCGCCGAGCAGATAGCAGGGTCGCTGCCAGCCAAACACCGTGCGCAGCGGCATCCCCCAGGGGGTGCAGCGATAGCTCACATTGCCGGCCAAAAAATTCATGAACAGCGTCGACTGGGTGAGGCCCCAGGCTTTCCCGCCCCGGCCGCGACGCAGAATGGCGCGGAACAATTCCTTGGTGCGGGTGCGATTGAGGAAATGAGTCTGATCCGGCGCCCGCTCATAAGCGTAACCCGGCGAAAGCGTCATCCCGTCGACGCCGAGCGCCGTCGTCGCGTCGAGGAATTCCGCGACGCGCTCGGGATCGGCGTCGGAAAAGAAGGTGCTGTTGGTGGTGACGCGGAAACCCTTGGACTTGGCGAGTTTGAGCGCCTCGACGGCGCGCTCGTAGACCCCGTCCTGGCAGACCGCGCGGTCGTGCATCTCCTTGTCGCCATCGAGATGGATCGACCAGGTGAAATAGGGGCTCGGCTTGAAGTGGTCGATCTTCTTGGCGAGCAGCAGCGCATTGGTGCAGACGATCGCGAATTTACGCCGAGCGACGATGCCTTCGACGATCTGCGGAAGATCCTTGTGCAGAAGCGGCTCGCCGCCGGCGACCACCACGACGGGCGCGCCGCATTCGTCCACCGAGCGCAGCGCGTCCTCGACCGAAAGCCGCTTGTTCAGGATATGATCGGGATAGTCGATCTTGCCGCAGCCGGCGCAGGCCAGATTGCAGCGGAACAGCGGCTCCATCATGAGCACGAGCGGATAGCGCCGCACGCCCAAGAGGTGCTGCTTGACGAGATAGGCGCCGATTTTTGCGATATAGCGGAACGGAATGGCCACGGCTGACCCCTTGATGACTTGACGGGTTCAAGGCCCGTCAGTGCGAGTCGCGGCCGAACGGCCCAGCCGCAGACAATAATCTCGCCGTCTAGCACGAATCGTTCGGGAAGGGGAAGCGGGGCGCCGCGCCGCACCAACCCAGGTCCGATAAGCGGCGCGCATCCACCGGGAGCGCCGCCGACGCGCTGCGCCGCAGCGTCGGCCCGCCCTTGCGCCGGAGCGCAAATCCGTCTCAATTCGCCGGCAACGTCACCAACCCGACATAGTCTTCCAAGGGAGCGGACATGCGCAGCCGGCTGGTTCCAGCGTCGAGAGCGTCCGCGCGATGACCGTCTCTGCGCAGCAGGCGCGCGTCGCCGACTCCTCGGCCCCGCAGCGGCGCTTCGGTCTTTTCGACGCGCTGATTTCGCCGCTGTCGCGCCTGTGGAGCGGCGATCTTAACCTCGGCCGTGTCGGGATGGCCGCCGCCCTGCCCGTTCTGGGCTGGGTCTTCTACACAACCTCGTCCGGCATGATCGACATCATGCAGCGGGAGCCCGGAGACGTGATCGGGATCGCGGGCACGCTGATCGCGACGACCGCCGTCCTCACCATGCTGGCCGCGACATCCTGGTCGCTCGGCGTCGATCTTGCGGCGCTCATCGCGCGGCGACGCATGGCCCGCGAACGCATGATCATCAAGACTGGCGTGACCGCGCTGGTCTTCGCCTTCGTCTTCTCGATCTCCGCCTTTTTTTCATTCACCTACTACTACAACAACATCTTCAAACTCTCCTCGCGCAAGATCGTCGCCGAGCTGCAGCCGATGGAGCTTGCGACGGAAGTCCTGCTGCCGGCGACGAAAGACATCGCCGCCGCTTATGAGGCGGCCTCGGCGCGCATCGCCGCGACGCCAAGCTATAAGGCTTATCTCGATTCGATCGACGGCCTCATCGACACCGCGCGCCAGGCCGGGCCGGCGCTGCGCGACGCCATTCGCAAGCGACAGGAGGCGCAGCAGGCGGTCATCGCGCAGGCCGCGAGCCAGGCCGCGCTGGAAATGGAAAGCGCGCAGGCGGCGATGCGTCAGCTCGAGGATGCGCGACGCGACATCGAGGCGCTTGAGCGCAGCATCGCGGAACTCGACGTCATCATCAAAGCGAAGCAGGACGAGATGACGTCCATGGCCGCCACGGCGCGTCAGGAAGAACAGCTCGCCGTCGACGCCGCGCACGGACTCGATGGGCTGGGCGCGACCTGCGGTCCCAATTGCCGCGCGCATCAGGAGAAGGCGGCCGAAGCGATGCGGCGCGTATCGGCGCTCAGGCAGACGCTCGCCGGCCCCGCCAATGAACGCGCCAACGCGGTGAAGCGGCGCGACGCGCTCAACGCCCAGACGATCACGCTAAAACAGAAGGCCGAGACCGCGAGCGCCGCTTCCGGCCGGCCGATGCCGAAGGGCGAAGCCGCGCTCGATCTCGACGCGACATTGCGCGATCTCGCCGCGCTGCGCGACCAGCTGCGCCTCGAGCCGACGTGGCGCGCCGTGCGCGAAGCGAAGCCCCTATGCGAACCGATTCTCGCGGCGGCGCGGCAATCCAATGCGCTGCCGGGAAGCGTGCCGCGCGACTTTACCTGCGAACCGCAGGGGGAGGCGCGCGATCTGCTCTCGGCGCGCGACGACACGATCGCGGCGCGCGCTGCCTTTGATAAAAAATGCGGTCTGGAAGCTGGGCTGCGCGACGAACTCTCAGTGATTGTCGCCAAGATCCGCGCGGCGCCGGCGTCTGACAGGGGCGCCGCGGCAAACGGCTTCAACGACGCCAAAACCCTCGTCGACGCCTGCGTCGTCTCCGGCAAGGCCGCTGGGTTGTCAGACGACGAGGTGCGCGAGCTTTTGAAAAAAAGCGACGCCTATCTGCGCACGCACAGTTCCGAGCGCAATAAATTCGAACTGGCGCGCGAAGCCTTCTGGAGCTTCACCCCCGATTCGACGATGGCGATCGGCGTCGCAATGGCGCAGGACGCCTTTCTGTTCATCATGAAATTCCTGTCGGAGATTTTCAAACGCGGCTATGAGGCGCGCGAGCGGCGTCAGTTCGCCGCGCCGATCGATCTTTCCGACGACGAGGAGCAGCCGGTCGACATCCGCGCGATGAAAGCGGTCCTGCGCGCGGCGCGGCCGGTTCACGGCGACATGAGCGAGATCGACCCTGACGCGGAAGCAATGTCGGCGCTGCCGCCGAATGTGCACGACAATATCATGGCCATCCTCAATCGGCTCGTGCGCGACGAAATCGCTCATGTCGACCGCAAAGGCGCCTATCTCGTCGACAATATCACCGTCGGGCAGATCGAGGCGCGGCTGTTCGCGGCGCTGAAGCCGCGCTCCGCCCGCGCCTTGCATTACGCCGCCGACGGCGTCGTCGCGAGCGGACCGCGCGCCTATTACGCGGACGCCGGCGCCGCGAACCTGCCACGGCGGCGCTCCGGCGCGCTCGAGCGCTACCTCACCGCCGAACTCAGCCCGATGGACAGGCGTTCGCCCGGTTAGAGCAGGTTCCGAAAAAGTAGACAGACTTTTTCGATGAGAACCTGCTCCAGCATTTTGATTTTGAGCGATTCCTGTCGATCACATGTTTCCATGTGATCGGGAAGCGCTCTAGATCAGGCGGCGACGGGTGTTGCGCGCGCTGCCGCGCGTAGCGACGGAAGGTAGCGCAGGCAAAGACCCTGCGGCGCGTGCAGCAGACCGGAAACGACGCTGATCTCGCGCCAGCGGGGATAGCTCGACGGCAAGAACTGCAGCGCGAGGCCGACAGCGCCGAGAAACTCGGTTTCGCTTGCAAAATCGTCGGCGCCAAAGGTCAGCGTCGCGTCTTTGCCCGTTTCGGCGCCCCGCGCCAGAAATTCGAGCGTCGGCGTCGCCCAATGGGTCGCTTTCAGCGCATCCTCGAGCGCGCTCCAGACGTCCCGCGGATCGATGAAGCGAACGAGGTAACGCGCCGGCGCGGCGTTGTAGCGCGTCGTCTCGTCTTCGGTCACGAGATCTGGTTGCGCGTCGAGCTCGGAGTCCGCCATGGCGAGCAGCGCCGCCGGATGTTGGCGCCAGTCCGCCGCGCTCGCGCTCCATACGGCGCTCTGCTGATAGAGTCGGCCGTGGCCGCTTTCGCCGTCTTCAGGCCGGAAGCGCGCGCGCAAAAAAATGGCGCGGCGAGAATTGGGCTCCGGGGCGACCCGCGCGATGAAGGAGCCGCGTCGTCGAGAAGCAGGATCGACAAGGTCAGGCTCGAAGCGGCGAAGCGCCATCAGACGCGGCGGCGAAAGCAGCCGGTCGTCGGCCGGTTGCAGATTGCAACTGCGCAAGGTCACGCCATAGCCCGCGGTCGCCGGCACGCGCAGCGTCGCGCCAAAAGCGAGCTTCCCATAATGCAGCCGTTCGAGAGAGATCTCGGCCGTTTCGTCGCCATTCGGCCCAGCTATGCGCATCGCGCGTCCTTTCGCGCGGGAAATCCGCGCGATCACCCTATGCGCAGAGCGTTAAGCAAGAATTGACGGAATGCGCTTGAGAGCAGGTCCGAAAAAGTTAACAGACTTTTTCGATGAGGACCTGCTCCAATATTTTGGATTGAGCGATTCCTTATCGATCACATGATTCCATGTGATCGGGAAGCGCTTCAGGCGATCTCCTCGATGCGCGCGTCGAGCTGCGCATAGGAAAATGTGAAGGCGCTATCGAGGCCAAGCGCGGCGTAAAGAAACGGCTCAGCCGTGAGAAATGGACGCCAATATTCATTATAGGCGCGGGCGCCTTCGAGGCCCGCGCGACGAAACCGGCGCTCGCCAGGCTGATGCGGATCGATGTTGGGATTTTGAAAGCGCTTGACGAAGCCATAGGCCGAACAAACCGTAAAGCGCACCGATGCGCCGCCGCCGTTCGGCGACTCCAGAGCCCGCAGCCGATCCAGCCATTGCGCCGCGCGCAGAGATTTGCGCAAGGCGTGCAGCGCCACCGCCGGATCGCAGGCATAGGTGAAGGCGCTCGGCCCGAGGCGCGCAAACAAGCGCTCATACTGCGAGAAAACGACGACGAGCCGCTTGAGCTTTTTCTCAGGCGCCAGCGCCAAGCGGTCGATGAGGCGCGCGAGATTGCCGGACCAGCCGGAATCCTCGAGCCGCACCAGCGGCAGCACGATGACGATGGCGTCCGCCTCAAGCATCTGCCGGGCGAGCTTGGCTTTGACATCATTGAGAATGGCGACTTCGGCGCCGTCCGGCGGCACGGCGATCTCGCCCGCCGAGTCGATGATCTCCAGAAGCCACGGACCCCGTAGCACCGCCGCCGGCGGGGCTTCGCCGTTGACCGTCAGGCGGAAGCGATATTCGTAGGTGTCGAGCGTGTCGGTGGCGAGGCCGCCCTCGGCGAATTCGCGCCGCAGCCGCTCATAGTCGCCCTGTTCGACCGTCAGCAGGTTGGCTTTTTTTGGCTCGGCGCTCTCGGCGAAATATTCCGCTTCGGTGATGGGCTGCAGCGCGGGGCGCAGGCGCGGCGAATAGCCAAAGGCGCTTTGCGCGACGCAGTCGACGAGCGAGGCGAGCAGCGACGACTTGCCGCCCTTCTTCGGGCCGATCAGACAAATCGAAAGTCTTTCGGTCATTCACGCCTTCAAACCGTTGGAACCAGCCTCTAGCGCGACAATACAGGCAGCTGGCGCCTAGCGAAAGGTGACGCGCGCGCCCCGGCCGTGGTAAGCGCGCTCATGCTTGAAGGCCTTCCCCCCAATAACGCCAGCCACATGCTGCGCCTCGATTGCGACGAAAAACGCGCCCGCGCCGTCGCCGACCTCATCGTCGAAACCTTCGAGCCGACAGAGACCGCCGCCGCCGCCTTCGAGGTGGATGATGGCCCTCAATGGTCCGTCGAGGTCTATTTCGCGGGGGCGCCTGACGAAGCGCAGATCCGCGCCCTGATCGCGTGCGCCGCCGACGCCGAAACGGCGCGGGCGGCGCGCTTTTCGACTGTCGCCGAGCAGGACTGGGTAGAGAACGCTCTTGCCGGGCTGGCCCCGGTCCGCGCTGGCCGGGTGCTGGTGCATGGCGCGCATGATCGGGGCCGGCGGCGCGCGAATGACATCGGCGTCGAGATCGAGGCGGCGCTCGCTTTCGGCACCGGGCATCACGGCACGACGCTCGGTTGCCTTAGAGCGCTCGAAAGAATCGCCAAGCGTCGGCGCCCACGCCGCATTCTAGATGTGGGAACCGGCACCGGCGTTCTCGCGATCGCCGCCGCGCGGCTCTTTCACCAGCGCGTCGCTTGCGGCGATATCGATCCCGTCGCTGTGGCGACAGCCTCGGCCAACGCAAGCGCCAATGGCGCCGGCGCCGACGTTCGCCCGGTCGTCGCGACCGGGCTTCGCCACGCGTCGCTGCAAGGCCAATATGATCTGATCTTCGCCAATATCCTGGCGAAGCCTCTGCGCCTGCTTGCGCCAGAGATCGCCCGCGCCGCGGCGGCTGACGCGGAGCTGGTGCTTTCGGGACTGCTGGCGCGCGACGTTCGCGGCGTGCTCGACGCCTATCGCGCCCAGGGGTTCTTCCTGGCGGAGCGGGGCGACATCGACGGCTGGGCGACTCTGGCGCTGAGACGCGGCGGAGCGTCCAGCGCCCCCTCCCTGTCCCTCCCCCGCTAAAGCGGGAGAGCGGACGCTAACGACGCAGGTTGTGCGGTTCTTCGCCGAAACCCCGAACCGGACTTCCTCTCCCGCGAAGCGGGGGAGGGTTGGGGAGGGGGAAAGCGGATGCGCGAAGCATTGCCATGCGGGAAGCGCGCGACTAGCTTTGCTCCATGTTCGAAGCAAAATTCCAAACATTCGTCGACGACGCACTGCGCGGCGACAGCGCGGCGCGCCTCAGGGCGCTGCGCACTGAGCTGAAGCGGCAAGGACTCGACGGCTTTCTCGTTCCGCGCGCCGACGTCCATCAAAACGAATATGTGCCCAGATGCGCCGAGCGCCTCGCCTGGCTGACAGGCTTCACCGGATCGGCCGGCTTCGCCGTCGTGCTGGAGAAGGAGGCGGCGCTCTTCGTCGATGGCCGCTACGTCATTCAGGTGCGCGGCGAGATCGATGCGAAACTTTTCAAGCCGCTCGACATCGCCGAAACGACGCCCGCCGCCTGGCTCGGCGGACATGCGCGCGAAGGCGCGCGCATCGGCTATGATCCCTGGGTGCAAACCAGCGCGCAGATCGAACGCTTCGGGAAAATTCTCGCGGACAAGAAGATCGAACTCGTTCCGCTCGACGCCAATCCGATCGATGCGCTTTGGATTGACCGGCCGGCCGAGCCGAAAGGCGCGGTGGCGATTCATCCGGCGCGTTACGCCGGCGCGAGCGCCAGCGCGAAGATCAAGAAGCTGCGCGCGGCGCTAAAAGATGCGGACGCGGCGTTGATGTCCGATCCGCATGCGATCTGCTGGGCGTTCAACATTCGCGGCGCCGATGTCGCGCATACGCCGATCCCGCTGTGCTTCGCGCTGCTGCCCAAGGACGGCGCGCCTGCGCTCTACGTCGACGATGCGAAGCTCGCGCCGAAGGTGCGCGCCGCGCTTGAAAAATTTCTGACGCTGAAGACGCCTGAAAGCCTCCTCGAAGATCTCGTGCAGGCCGGCACGCGCGGCGCGACCATTCTCTTCGATTCCGCGACGGCGCCGGCGAAGCTCGTCGAAACCTTGCGCGCGGCGGACGGCAAGCCGCGTCTCGCCGACGATCCGGCGACGCTGCCGAAAGCGATCAAGAATGAAAGGGAGCTTGACGGCGCACGCGAAGCTCATATTCGCGACGGCGCGGCGCTGACGCGCTTCCTCGCCTGGTTTGCCGAAGCCGCGCCAAAGGGCCGGCTCACCGAAATCTCCGCGGCGGAAGCGCTCGAAACCTTCCGCCGCGAGAACGGCGACCTGCGCGACATCTCCTTCCCGACGATCTCGGCTTTCGGCGAACATGCGGCGATCCCGCATTATCGGGTGACGGAAACGAGCAATCTCAAGATCGGACGCGGCGTCTATCTCGTCGATTCCGGCGCGCAATATCTCGACGGCACGACCGACGTGACGCGCACCGTGGTCGTCGGCCCGGCGTCGAAACAATTGCGCGAACATTTCACGCGCGTGCTCAAAGGCCACATCGCCATCGCCCGCGCCGTGTTTCCCAAGGGCGTCTCGGGCGCGCAGCTGGATGCTTTCGCGCGCCGCGCGCTGTGGGAGGCAGGGCTCGACTTCGATCATGGGACGGGCCACGGCGTCGGCGCTTACCTCTCGGTGCATGAGGGGCCGCAGCGCATCTCGAAGCTCGGGACGACGCCGTTGCAGCCGGGCATGATTCTGTCGAACGAGCCCGGCTATTACCGCGCCGGCGAATATGGCATCCGGCTCGAAAATCTCGTCATCGTCGAGAAGCGCGAGATCAAAGGCGCCGAACGCGAGATGTATGGTTTCGAGACCATCACGCTTGCGCCTTTCGATTTGAATTGCGTCGAACCGAAATTGCTGTCGCCGGAAGAAATCGGCTGGCTCAACGCCTATCACGCCGGGGTGCGCAAAACCCTATCGCCGCTTGTGGACGCGAAGACGCGTCAATGGCTGCGAGAAGCGACGACGTCGGTATGAACAATCTGAAACGGATAACTTCGATCTATTGATCCTCAGAACTCCGCTGGCTCGGAGGAGAATGTCATGAGCATTGACGCAGAACCCATTGCAAACGAACCCATCGCGGCATTGGCCGGCGAGGCCTTCGCGAAAGCCGTCACGACGCTGGCGCGCGGACGCATGCTGACGCCGTTCGGCGTGGCGCGGTCCGACGACGGCGTCGACCAGCCGCAGCAATTCGTCGTCAGCGAGGCCGGCAGGATCGATGTCGCCGAAAGCGTCGAGGCCGCGCTGCAATGGCTGGAGGATGAAGCGCCAAACGCCGACGTCTGCCTGATTATCCTCGACGGCTATTTCAGCAGTGAGGACGGCCGCATCGACGCGGTGGTCGGCCGCGCGCTGTCGCTGAAGCGACAGTTGATGGTCGAGATCGCGCTGCCTTACGAAAGCGCCGAAGACGAGATCGAAACGGTCGACGTCGACGCCGACGCCTTCGACGCGGTGTTTCGCAGCGCCTTCGCGAAACACGCCCCCGCCTAGAGCAGGTTCCGAAAAAGTTGACAGACTTTTTCGGGAGAGAACCTGCTCGGACGTTTTGATTTTGAGCGATTCCTTATCGATCACATGGTTCCATGTGATCGGGAAGCGCTCTAGCGGCGTCACCAAATCATCACATAAGCGTCATGCAACCTCTATCCCAACGTCACCGAAACGCAGCCTCCGCGTCGCGAAACCGCAGCGTCCGTCGCGTAGCGTTGCGTCATGGCGTTCACATCGGACCAGCTGGCGAAGCTGACGCGAGACGCGTCATCAGAGCCGCAAGCAAACATCGGCGTCGCCGCCACTTGGGGCCAACGTCTCTTCGACCTTGACCTCGCTGCGGTTCATCTCTTCTCACGAACGGCGCGCTCCGCGATCGGCAGATTTCTGGCCGTCGCGATCAGCAAGCTCGGCAATGGCTGGATCTATCTGATCCTCGCGCCCATCGTCCTCATCGGCCTTGGCTGGCAAGGACTGCATGTCGCGGCGCTCGCGGGATTGAACGCCGCGCTGCTGCATATGCTCTATCCGATCATCAAGCGCCGCTTCGGCCGCAAGCGCCCGTTCCATGTCGACGCGCGGCTGCCGTCGCTGTTGAAGACGCTCGACGATCACTCCTTCCCCAGCGGCCACGCGATGACGCTCACCGGCGTGCTCGCGCCCATCGTCATCGCCTGGCCGGCGACGACGCTATCGGCCGGCCTTCTTCTGCTGTCGATGGCCTGGTCGCGAATCGCGACGGCGCACCACTATCCGAGCGACGTCGCCGCCGGCGTGGCGCTTGGCGCCGGCCTCTCCTACCCGCTCGCGCGCGGCATTCTCGCCTATTGGTGAGCGTCGAGCAGGTCCGAAAAAGTTGACAGACTTTTTCGATGAGAACCTGCTCCAACATTCATTATTTGAGCGATTCCTTATCGATCACATGTTCCATGTGATCGGGAAGCGCTTTAAGCCGCCCGCGGCAAGTCGAGCGCAGGCATAGTCGCGGGAACGACGCGTCCGCGCGCGCCCGACAGCGCGCCGTCGACAAGCTCCAAGCCCAGAAAGCGCGCGCGCTCGACCGGTCCCGGCATCGTCAGCCGCTCGGTGAATCGCCGCTCGAAACCAAAGCGCGCATAATAAGGCGCGTCGCCGACGAGCAGCACGGCGCGGTGGCCGAAGTCGGCCGCGCGCGCGAGCGACTCGGCAATCAGCGCGCCGCCGACCCCGAGCGAACGCGCCTGCGCCGCGACGGCGAGCGGACCCAGCAGCAACGCCGCGCGCCCGCCGGCGAGAACCGGCCAAAGCCGCAGCGTGCCGATAAGCTCGCCCACGCAGTCGGTGGCGACCAGCGCGAGGCCGGGCGCCGGCGCCGATCCGTCGCGCAGCCGCTGGCACGTCTTCAAGAACCGCGCGGGACCGAAGGCGTCGTCGAGCAAAGCTTCGCGCGCCGCGACATCGGCGGGCGTTTCTTCGGCGAGCGTAAATGGACCGCGCGCCTCAAGGCGCGCATGGGACATGGCGGGGCAGGCGCGCCTGGAGGCGCGCGGTCCAGCGTCAAAGTCGTGGTGAGCAAGAAAGGCCATCTTTTCCTCCCTTAAGAAGGACAAGCGACCCTCGCGCCTGGCGCATGACGCGCCCGCCGAACGGGACTGACAGTAGTGTGAGGCGAATCCTTCTCCCGCTTGCGGGAGAAGGTGGCCCTCGCATTAGCGAGGGTCGGATGAGGGCCCTCACCCGTCACGCGTTCCGCGTGACACCCTCTCCCGAACTGAAGTCGGCTGTTGCCGACTTCAGCGCTGTCTGCGCAAACCGGGAAAACCCGGTTTGCATCGGGAGAGGGTGAGCGCCGACTCAGATCACATGCGTCTCGAGCGGAGGAAAGCCGTTGAAGCCCACGGCCGAGTAGGTCGTCGTATAGGCTCCGGTTCCCTCGATCAGCACCTTCGCGCCGATCTCAAGCGAGATTGGCAGCTGATAGGGCTGCTTCTCGTAGAGCACGTCAACGCTGTCGCAGCTCGGACCGGCGACGACGCATGGACTCGTCGGCGCCCCGTCCGCCGGCGTGCGGATCGGATAGCGGATCATCTCGTCGGTCGTCTCGGCGAGGCCGTTGAACTTGCCGATGTCGAGATAGACCCAGCGAATCTCGCTGTCCTCCTCCGACTTCTTCGAGATCAGCACGACTTCCGCTTCGATCAGCCCGGCGTTGCCCACCATGCCGCGGCCCGGCTCGATGATCGTTTCCGGAATGCGGTTGCCGAAATGCTTCGACAGCGCGCGGAAGATCGCATTGCCATATTGCTTCACCGCCGGCACGTTCTTGAGATATTTCGTCGGGAAGCCGCCGCCGAGATTGACCATCTGCAGATTGATTCCGCGCTCCGCGAGTTCGCGGAAGATCGCCGACGCCGACTTCAGCGCGGCGTCCCACATGCGCGGATTCGTCTGCTGCGAGCCGACATGGAAGGAAACGCCATAGGCGTTGAGGCCCAGCCGGTGCGCATGCTCCAGAACGCCGGTCGCCATCTCGGGCGCGCAGCCGAATTTGCGCGACAAGGGCCATTCGGCGCCGGAGCCGTCGCAGAGAATGCGGCAGAAGACCTTGGAGCCGGGCGCGACGCGCGCGATCTTCTCGACTTCCGCCTCGCAGTCGACCGCGAAGAGCCGCACGCCAAGCGCATAGGCGCGCGCGACGTCACGCTCCTTCTTGATCGTATTGCCGAAGCTGATGCGGTCGGGCGTCGCGCCGGCGGCGAGGACCTGCTCGATTTCGACGACGGACGCCGTGTCGAAGCACGAGCCGAGCGACGCGAGGAGCGAGAGCACTTCCGGCGCCGGATTGGCTTTCACCGCATAGAAGACGCGCGTATCCGGCAACGCCTTGGCGAAGCCCACATAGTTTTCGCGCACGACGTCGAGATCGACGACGAGGCAAGGTCCGTTGTCGCGCCCGTTGCGTCGGCGCTCGGCGAGGAAATCGAGAATACGGTCGGTCATTGTGGCCCCCTTGCGCGGCGAACCGCGCCCAGATCGTTGAGCGTCAACGGACACGCCGCTCCGTTCGCCCGCGCGCGATGGAGACGCGACGAACGTTGGGTTTAGCTGTCCAAGGCCGCGCGAGCGCAAGCGCTCGAACGGCTGGTTGATGCGCCGTTGACTGGACCGATGCGAAATGATGCACGCCTGAGCGCGCACGCTTCCGCGGGTACAGCCATCGATTGGAAGGGGAGAATCCCGATCCGCACGCCCGGCAAGAAAGACAAGCCTCTTCGGTACGCCGACCTTTGGAGGGTCGACAGAGACGAAAAAGCCCGGTCCGTCGTTGCTTTAAGTCGCGATCCTCCGCAGAGACGGAGTTCGCCGGTTCGCCTCCGGCTGCCGGTTTTACGCTGGCGGTTGACCGGCCTCTTGTCCGGATCCCCGCCTACCGACACACGACCACAGGCACGTGCGATTTGGGCAAGGACTTAGATACGCGCTTTTGCCGCTGTGACAAGCGGTTTTTGCCCCATGCGATTATTTTTTCAGCGGGTGATGCATGTTGGTCGCGCGAACCCGCGTTGAGCCGCCGGCTTCTTGCGCAAGCGAGACGATGGGGCTAGAGCAGCAGTAAATCGTGAAGGAAAGACCTTGGTTCGGACGCGGGAATGACGCGAATAACACGGCGCCAATTCGCCGGGGCGCTCTCTGCAATAGGCGCGCAATTTGCGCTCAAAGACCCGGCGCTGGCGGCCTCAGACGTTCCCAAGCCGCGGTTCGGCTTTGAGAACGTCGTGCAGCGGGCGCACGACCTGGCGCTGGCGCCCTTCGACGCTGCGGTTCCGCCGCGTCTGCCGGATCCCTTCGACGCTTTGGACTTCGACACATGGCGAGGGATTCGCTTCAAGCGCGAGCATGATATTTTTGCGGGCGCGGACGGCGGCTTCCGGCTAGAGACGTTCCATCTCGGCTTTCTCTATCGTCGCCCGATGACGGTGAATATGATCCGCGACGGCATCGCGACGCCGATTCCCTATTCGCCGGCGCTCTTCGACTATGGCCGCCTCAAGGTCGAAAAGGCTCCCCCCGTCAACACCGGCTTCGCCGGCTTTCGCCTGCATTTCCCGGTCAACGAGCCTCATGTTCATGATGAGGTGATCTCCTTCCTCGGCGCGAGCTATTTCCGCTTTCTCGGCCGCGGTCAGAAATATGGGCTTTCCGCGCGAGCGCTTTGCGTCGAGGCCGGCTCCGAGCACGAGAGCTTTCCGTTCTTCCGCGAATTCTGGATCGAAACGCCGGAGAAGGGCAGCAATCGCGCGACGCTCTATGCGCTGCTCGACGGCGAGGCTGCGACAGGAGCCTTCAAATTCGATCTCTTCGCTGGACAGGAGAGCGCGCTCGAAATCCAGGCGACGCTTTTCCCGCGGCGCGCGGGGATGAAGCTCGGCCTCGCGCCGCTCACGTCGATGTATCTGACCGGCGAAAACGACCGGGATGTGCGCGACGGCTTTCGCACGGAATTGCACGATTCCGACGGGCTCTTGATCCGCACCGGCGCCGGCGAATGGTTATGGCGCCCGCTCACCAATCCTCCGCGAACGCGGATCTCGTCCTTTCTCGACAACAACAATCGCGGCTTTGGGCTGCTGCAGCGCGACAGAACGTTCGAATCCTATCAGGATCTTGATCTCGCCTATGAAAACCGCCCGAGCTATTTCGTCGAACCTATCGGCGACTGGGGCGAAGGCCGCATCGAACTGATCGAACTGCCGACGCGTGACGAAACCAACGACAATATCGTCGCAAGCTGGACGCCGGCAAAGTCGCCTGAGCCCGGCGCGCCCTTCGTTTACGCCTATCGCATCACCGCCGGGCTCGACATGCCGCAGCTCGCGCCCAACGGCATGGTCGTCAACACCTTCGAGGCGCCGGCGCGGGCGCTTGGCTCGGCCGAGCCCCTTGATCCCGCCGCACATCGTTTCATCGTTGATTTCGCCGGCGGCGATCTCGCCTATTACGTGGCCGATCCGGGTCAGGTCGAAGCGGTGGCGACAACGAACGCCGGGCGCGTGTTGCGCGCCAGCGTCGTCGCCAATGTGCATATCGGCGGACTGCGGGCGCTCTTCGACGTTTCGGTGCAGCCGGGCCAGACCGCCGATCTTCGGCTGTTTTTGCGCGCGCACGGGCGCACGCTCACCGAGACCTGGACCTATCCGTGGACAGCGCCGGCGGCGTGACGCTCAGTCGTCCATGCTCTTGAGCCGCGTCAGGTCGAACGCCTCGACGTCGCGCAACAATTCGATGAAGGCCGTCGCCCAATAATCCGCCACCGCTTCGCCTTTCTCGGCGCTGGCTTTCGACGCGTCGCCCATGGCGCCCGCAGGCGAGAGATCCTGCGCCATCCAGCCGAACCCCGCGGGGCGGTCGGCGCGTAGCCAGGCGAAATCGCGCTCGAAGTCGAGCGTCGCCGGCGGGAAGTTTTTGGCGCGCGCCATGTCGACGAGGTCCGGCCGGAAGGCGAGCATGAGCGACGTTTCGATTTCGCCGCCATGAATCCCGTGGCGCAGCTCCGCCGCAGAGAACAGTCCGTCCGGATAGCCGAAACGCGCCCAGGAGACGATGACCGCCAGCGCGCCGAAACGGGCGCGCAGATCAAGCGCCGCCTGCGAAATGAGCGCGGAATTGCCGCCATGCGAATTGAGGAGCACCAGCTTTCTCACGCCTGTGCGCAGGACACTCTCTGCGATCTCGGCGAGGACGCGCGACGCGGTCTCATTCGTCAGCGTCAGCGTGCCCGGAAAGTCGCGATGCTCGGGCGAAACGCCGACGCTCTGGATCGGCAGAAAGACCGCTTCGAGATCTTCGGGCAGGCGCGCCGCGACTAGATCGACGCATCCTTCCATGATCATGGCGTCGACGCCGAGCGGCAGATGCGGCCCGTGCTGCTCCACCGCCGCGATCGGCAGAACGGCGATGACGCGCGACATGTCATGCGCGCGCATGTCGCGCATCGAGAGCTCGGACCAGAAGGGCGACGGCAGCATGGCGCGCAGCATAAGCGTCTTGCCTCCCGAGGGGAATGCGGCGCGCCCAACGGAACGGCTTTATGTTCGTCAGAGTCCCGTCAGCTTCATGAAGAGCTTTTGAGCCATCTCGGCGATGGGATATTTGAACAAGAAGAGCGGCGGCATCGGCAGCAGCGCCGCGGCGAGAATGATCGCCAGCAGGCGAATGCTGACAGGCGCCAAGCGCATATTTCGCACAACGCCGACGCTATTGCCGAGATCGGCAAGCGATTGCAGGTCCGGCGTCCCCAGCAAAGGCTCTTCGGGGTGAGACGCTCCGCCAAGCCATTTGCGCTCGAAGTCCTCGACGTATCGCGCAGCAAGCACCGTGTAGTCGCGCAGTCCCCGTTCTCTGCATTCCATCAGCTTGAAGGCGAAGAAACAGGGCGGACCGAGAAACAGCGCGATGTCGATGATCACAATGATGGCCGTCGCCAGATAGATCGGGTCAAAGGACGCGCCCGCCGACATTTCCTCGGCGAAACCGGCGGCGACGAGCAGTGAAATGACGAAGGCCAGAGGCGCCAAATGGGTTTGGACGACTTCGAGGTATCCGAGGCCCCCAGCGCCGTCTGGATGCGTCGGCGTCAAGTGAAGCTCCATTCGGGCCAGCCGCCAGAGGAAACGCCACCAGAGCGCAAGCCGCCAACCCCAACGGAACGCCAGAAAGCGAAAGAGCGGCAGACAGACCATCCAGTACCACAAGCCGGCAAGCGGCATGAGGGCCAAGGCGCGGCCCGATTCGGGCGACGCGGTCTTTCCAGACAGATGCAGCTGCGCCGCGAAAAGAAACATCAGCACTGTCGCCGCGAGCGAGGTCGCATCCGGAATCCAGGAATTGCTCCAGCGGGCGAGGCTTCGGACTTCGGCCTGCAAGGCGGGAAGAGCCGCTCTCGACGCCACGCCGGAACGCAGCAAGGTCGAGAGAAACTCCCGCGCTTGCCGATCAAACGTGGTTTCGCAAAAAAACAGCAGCGGAATGACCGCCAGCAACCGAATGTGCCCGCCGATCACCGAGAGCGAAAAAAACTCTCCGCGATCGCCTTCCAGCGCCGCCAAGGCGACGAGGACGATCCAGGGGACCAGTCCGAGGGCGATCCCCAGGGGCAGCGTATTCGGCCCCCGATGGACGAGGCCAAGCCGCCGTCCCAGCCTGTGAAGGGGGCCGTCGAGAAGTGAAAATTCGCTGAGCAGGTCGTCGGCGATTTGCGGGCTCGCGGCGGATTGGCTCATGCACCCCTTCCGATGGTAAGCGCTGGTTCGTTCGCGCGACGTCTTGCCGCTTTTGCCGGCGACAACGACATACTACCGCAAGCGACTTCGCGCGAATGCCGCTCCGACGATGCGCCCGCCTTTTGGAACGGGCGCGTATGGAGCGCGCGAGACAAGGACCGATGCCGATGGCGAATAACCCCTTCACCCGACGCGAGACGCTGCGGCTTGCCGCCGTCGCGGCGCTAATCCCCGGATGGGCGCGCGCCGAAGGCGCGACGAAGGTCGTGATGCATAAGAGCCCGACATGCGGGTGTTGCGGCGCGTGGACGGCGCGCATGCGCGAGGCCGGCTTCATCGTCGAGGAGATCGTCGAAGCCGATATGCCGTCGGTGAAGAAACGCCTCGGCGTGCCTGAGCCGCTGTCCTCCTGCCACACGGCCGAGATCGACGGCTACATCGTCGAGGGCCATGTTCCCCCGCAGGCGGTCGCGCGGCTCCTGAAGGAGCGGCCGAAAGCCGTCGGCGTCGCCGCGCCGGGCATGCCGGCGGGTTCGCCGGGCATGGAGGGCGGCGCAGCGGAGGTCTACAGGCTGTATTTGTTCGATGCTTCCGGGGCGCGCCCGTTTGGCGATTGGCGTGGCGACAAGCCCGTCTGATCGGGCTCGGGCGGCGCGACGGGTTGATCCGGCGAAAGGCCGAGATAGCGGGCGGCGCCGCGACCCGCGGCCAGTCCGGTGGAAAAGGCCGCCTGCAGCAGATAACCGCCCGTCGGCGCGTCATAGTCGAGCATCTCGCCCGCGACGAAAACGCCCGGCAGCTTCTTGAGCATCAAATTATCGTCGAGCTCGTCGAAGGGGACGCCGCCCGCGGTCGAGATGGCGCGCTCAAGACCGGCGACGCCTGTGACGGTGAGCGGCGCATTCTTGATGAGACTGGCGAGCGTTTCCGCGTCGCGCGGCAGGCCCTCCCCGCGCCCCTCGCGCAGGAGCCCGATCTCGACTTTCGAGAACCCAGACTTGCGCAGAAAATTTGCATGCGACTGTTTCTGCGGACGCCGCGACAGCTTGCGGGCCAGGCATTCGAGACTGGTGTCGGGCCGCAGATCGATCGACAGCGTCGTCGGGCCGTGTTTTTGCGTGACGTCGCGCAGCTGCGAGGAGAGCGCGTAAACCGGCCCGCCTTCCAGCCCGCCCCGCGTGACGACGACATCGCCGCGCGCCGACGACGCGCCGTGGCGCAGCAACGCCGTCTTGATCGGCTGGCCTTCGAAATCGCTGCGAAAGATCGCGCTCCACTCGATCAGCGCGCCGCTGTTAGCCGCAGCGAGCGGCGTAATGCGCACGCCTTGCGCGCCAAGCCGCGCCGCCCAGGCGCCGTCGGAGCCGAGCCGCGGCCAGGACGCGCCGCCGAGCGCCAGCACCAGAGCGTCGACCTTGCGGGTGAATTCGCCTTCCGGACCGATCAGGCGCAGCGCCCCGGATTCGGCGAAGCCCGCGAAGTCATGGCGGGTCACGATCGCGACGCCGAGCCGCGACAGCCGCGCGAGCCAGGCGCGCAGCAGCGGCGAGGCCTTGAAACTTGCCGGAAAAACCCGGCCGCTGGAGCCGACGAAGGTCGTCTCGCCAAGCTCGGCGCAAAAATCGCGCAGCGCCTGCGGCGTCCAGGCGCGGATGAACGGCGCGATTCTCGCGGCCGCCGCGCCATAGCGGGAGATGAAGCGCTCCAGGCCTTCGCTATGGGTGATGTTGAGCCCACCCCGCCCCGCCATCAGGAATTTGCGCGCTGGGCTCGCTTTGTGCTCATAGATGACGACGCGCGCGCCGGCGCGCGCGAGCGCATCGGCGGCGAAAAGGCCGGCGGGGCCCGCGCCGATGACGGCGCAGAACGGAGCCTCGGCGTCGCTAATGGAAGAGCCTCCCTTGGGCGGCGTTTTTCGATGCGCATAATGGCGAAGGTTCACGCCTCCGCTCGCGCCACGCCCGCGTTTCGGTGGCTCTCATATCATGTGCGCGTCGGCGCGCGGAAAAAAAGCTGAAATGACAGTCAAGGCTCTGCCTCAAATTGACGCATCCGCCGAGCGCTTCGAATTTCTCGTTGCGCCGCAGCACGCCGGCGCCCGGCTCGACCGCTTTCTCGCCGAACAGCCGGAGATCGTCGCCGCGCATCTGTCGCGCAGCCGCATCAAGGGGCTGATCGAGGACAGCCGCGCGACCCTTGCCGGCGAGACGGCGCGCGATCCGGCCAAGAAGCTCGGCGCCGGAGATCACGTCACGCTCGACGTGCCGCCGGCGACTCCGGCCGAGCCGCAGGGCGAAGATATCGCGCTCACCATTGTCTATGAGGACGAACATCTCCTCGTCATCGACAAGCCGGCCGGCCTCGTCGTGCATCCGGCGAGCGCGCATGAGAGCGGCACGTTGGTCAATGCGCTGATCGCCCATTGCGGCGACAGCCTTTCCGGCGTCGGCGGGGTGAAGAAGCCCGGCATCGTGCATCGCATCGACAAGAATACGAGCGGCCTTTTGGTCGTCGCCAAGACCGACGCCGCGCATCATGGCCTCTCGCGCCTCTTCGCCGATCACGGCCGCAAACTGTCGCTGACGCGCGAATATTTCGCCTTCGTCTGGGGCGTTCCCGACCGCGCGCATGGAACGGTCGACGCGCCGCTCGGCCGCCATTCGACGCAGCGCGAGAAAATGGCGGTGGTGTCGGAAGCGCGCGGCCGCGAGGCGATCACCCATTGGGAGAAGGTCGAGGATTACGGCGTCGCCGCGCTCATGCGCTGCCAGCTGGAGACCGGCCGCACGCATCAGATCCGCGTGCATATGGCGCATATCGGCCATCCGCTGATCGGCGATCAAACCTATGGCGCGGGTTTTAAAACCAAGGTCGCGAAACTGACGCCCGCCGCGCGCGAGACCGTCGAGCGTTTGGGCCGCCAGGCGCTGCACGCCGCGACGCTCGGTTTCGAGCATCCGGTGACGAAAGAGGAGATGATGTTTGAAAGCGAATTGCCGGAGGATTTGGCTGAGCTTCGGGAGGCGTTGAGCGCCACAGCGAAAAGCGGAACGGGCCGCGGCTCTTAAAGGTGACGCTGGAAATCCATCCGCCGATGCAGAACGCGGACAACTTCGACGCCCTTTGGCGCTTTCCGGTAAAAGAGCACATGAGCGCCGACAGCGTGCTTGCGGTAGCCGGCGCGAACTTCGTCACAGGCGCGACCACGCTCGGGATCGGCGGCGACATAGGCCATCGCCACCGCGACTTGGCGAAGATAGGTTTCCGCTTGATCAGCGCCCCAACGGGCGACCGTGTAATTCCAGATGTCTTCTAGATCAGCCTGCGCTCGCGGCGTGAGCGCGTAGCGTCTCATCCCTTGACGTCTTCGGCTCGCTTGCGGGCGATGAACGCCTCCAAGTCGAAGGGCGTCGCTGCGCCGCTCTCCTCGCCTTCGATCAAGGCGATGCGCAGCGCACCGAGCCTGATCTCCTGCTCTTCGAGCAAGCGCAGCCCTGCTCGAACCACATCGCTGGCCGAGCCATAGCGACCTTCGGCGACTTGGCTTTCAACGAAGGCGGCGAGACGATCGCCGATGACGATGGACGTGTTCTTAGCCATGGCGGGCGACTCCCGACTTTAGGATACCAAAATATGGTACAGCGATGTTCGGCGCAACTTCTGGAGGCGTTTCGCAATCAGACAGCGCTTGCTCGCCTACGCCGCCCGCATTACCCTTCCGCGTGTTGCTGATTTTGTGGAGTTTTTGTCATGCGCGCACGCGCTGTTCGAATCCTGCTTTGTTCGTCATTGTCGCTCGTCGCCTCAGGCGCGACGGCGGATACGCCTGCATCGGGAACTTTCGTCGCCCGTCAGTCCTGTCCCGCGCTTCAATCGATCAGAACCGGCGCCAATCCGGGCAATGTCAGCGTCGAGCCGAATGGGCATTATTCCATTTTCGCCAAGAACAAGCCGAACGCGACGCATTATCTCATCGATGTCCCCGACGCTCAGCCGGGGCGCCGGTGGGTCGCGGTCGGATGCGGCGAGGCGAGGCTCGCTGAGGGCGGCGGCCAGCCGGGGAGCGGCGGCGAGCAAGCCTCCGGCGAGCAAGAGAATGACGGCGGCCCCGCGGCGCAAAAGCCGGATTACATCCTCGCCGTGAGCTGGCAGCCGGCCTTTTGCGAAGGCAAGCCCGACAAGACGGAATGCGAAACGCAAAGACCCGACCGGTTCGACGCGACGCATTTCACGCTGCATGGGCTCTGGCCAAAAAAACAATATTGCAACGTCGATCGCCACATCGTCGCCGCCGATAAGGACAACCGCTGGAACGGCCTGCCCGAGCCTGAACTCTCCGACGCGACAAGGCACGCGCTGTCGGAAGTCATGCCGGGAACGATGTCGCTGCTCGAACGGCATGAGTGGATCAAACATGGCACGTGCTTTCCGGGAAGCGCGGCCGAAGCCTATTTTTCACGGACGCTGGCGCTGGTGTCGCAGCTGAATAGCTCCAAGGTTCAGGGGCTTTTCGCGGCGCATATCGGCGAGGAAATCACGCGCGATCAGCTCAAGGCGGCGTTCAATGAGACATTTGGAGACGGCGCCGCCGATCGGGTGCGCGTCGCCTGCAAGAGAGACGGCGGCCGCAATCTCATTGTCGAGATGACCATCGGATTGGTCGGCGACATCAAACCCGACAGCAAACTCGCCGATCTTATGGCCGCCGCGCCGGCGACGGACCCCGGCTGCCCGAGCGGGGTGGTCGATGCAGTGGGGCTGCAGTAGAGGGCGCGCCAATCCCCTCGCCCCTCATCGCACTTCTCCCCGCAAGCGGGGAGAAGAGGCGTCAGACGATTCGCGAAAAAATCATGCGCGCGCGACGTGCAGAAGGCGCTGCGCCGCTGTCCCCTCTCCCAGCTTGCGGGGAGAGGTAAGGTGAGGGGCTTGGGCGATTGGCGAACCGCCTCACTCCACCAGCGCGGCCTTGCCCTTCGCCTTCTTGCGATCGTTCGGGTCGAGAAACACTTTGCGCAGGCGGATCGATTTCGGCGTCACTTCCACGCGCTCGTCGTCCTCGATATAGGCCAGCGCCTTTTCCAGCGTCATCTGGATCGGCGGCGTCAGGCGCACCGCCTCGTCCTTCGACTGGGTGCGGATGTTGGTGAGTTGCTTGCCTTTGAGCACATTGATCTCGAGATCATTGTCGCGGGTGTGCTCGCCGACGATCATGCCCTTGTAGACCTTCCAGCCCGGCTCGATCATCATCGGGCCGCGATCTTCCAGCTTCCACATGGCGTAGGCGACGGCCTCGCCGGAATCATTGCTGATCAGCACGCCGTTGCGGCGGCCCTGAATCTCGCCCTTGTAGGGCGCATATTCATGGAACAGCCGGTTCATGATCGCCGTGCCGCGCGTGTCCGTGAGAAGTTCGCCCTGATAGCCGATGAGGCCGCGCGTCGGCGCATGGAAGACGAGACGCAGGCGATTGCCGCCCGACGGGCGCATCTCGATCATCTCGGCCTTGCGCTCGTTCATCTTCTGCACGACGACGCCGCTGTGCTCCTCGTCGACGTCGATGACGACCTCTTCGATCGGCTCGAGGATCTCGCCGTTCTCATCCTTCTTGAAGACGACCTTGGGGCGCGAGACGCCAAGCTCGAAACCCTCGCGGCGCATGGTCTCGATCAGAATGCCGAGCTGCAATTCGCCGCGGCCCGAGACGATATAGGCGTCGCCCGCCGGCGCGTCCTCGACGCGCAGCGCAACATTGCCTTCGGCCTCCTTGAAGAGGCGCGCGCGGATCATGCGGCTCGTGACCTTGTCGCCTTCCGTGCCCGCGAGCGGGCTGTCATTGACGAGGAAGGTCATGGAGAGCGTCGGCGGATCGATCGGCTGCGCCTGCAGCGGCTCGTTGACTTCCAGCGCGCAGAGCGTGTCGGCGACGTTGAATTTTTCGAGACCGGCGATGGCGACGATGTCCCCGGCTTCCGCCTCCTCGATCGGCTGGCGCTCGATGCCGCGAAAGGCGAGAATTTTCGACACGCGCCCCTGCTCGACGATCTTGCCGGTGCGGTCGAGCACCTTCACCGCCTGATTGGGCTTCACGCTGCCGGCGAAGACGCGGCCGGTGATGATGCGGCCGAGATAGGGATTGGCCTCCAGCAGCGTGCCGAGCATGCGGAAACCGCCGTCCTCGACGGTGGGCGCCGGCACATGCTTGACGACGAGATCGAACAGCGGCGCCATGCCGTCCTGCGGGCCGGTCGGCTCCTCGGCCATCCAGCCCTGCTTGGCGGAGCCGTAGATGATCGGGAAGTCGAGTTGCTCGTCGGTGGCGTCGAGCGCGGCGAAAAGGTCGAAGACCTCGTTGACGACTTCCGAGACGCGGGCGTCGGGCTTGTCGACCTTGTTGACGCAGACGATCGGCTTCAGGCCGATCTTGAGCGCCTTGCCGACGACGAATTTGGTCTGCGGCATCGGGCCTTCGGCGGCGTCGACGAGCACGATGGCGCCGTCGACCATCGACAGAATGCGCTCAACCTCGCCGCCGAAATCGGCGTGGCCGGGCGTGTCAACGATGTTGATGCGCACATCCTTCCAGGTGATGGAGGTGGCCTTCGCCATGATGGTGATGCCGCGCTCTTTTTCGAGATCGTTGGAATCCATCACGCGCTCGATGACGCGCTGGTTTTCGCGAAAGGCGCCCGACTGCTGGAGCAGGCGGTCGACGAGCGTGGTCTTGCCATGGTCGACGTGGGCGATGATGGCGATGTTGCGCAGCTGCATGTTTAAAGGCCGGCCAGGTAAAACAGCCGCCTCTGCGGCCGCCCGAGAGCGGCCGGGAACTGGAGACGCTGGCTGTTGTTGCGATGCAGCGTCTCATACCCCAAGGCGGGAGAATTTGGAAGCGGAGCCGGCCTGGGCGATCCCGCCAGGGCCAGACCCCGCCCGAACCGCGGGCTACCGCGCCGGGCACTGCTCCCGGCAGCGGCGCCAGGCGGGGATGCATTGCGACCCGAGGCCGCCATCGGCGAGACAGGCGTCGCGCTCGGCGTTGCATTCCCGCAGGCACTGCTCGCGCGGCGTCGGCGGAGGCGGCGGGGGCGGCGGAGGCCGCTGCGCCGTGAAGGTGGTGAGCGGCCCGAGTTCCTGCTCGATCATGCTCATGGGGCTAAAGACAAAGGAGCTGCCGTCGTCTGGCCCTCCCCACAAAATGCCGTGCAGGCTCGCCTGGCTGCCGGTCGGCAGGATGGAGAAGACGGGCGAGCCGCTGTCGCCATTGTCCGTCAGCTTGTTCGTCCCGCTCACCCGACCGACGCGGCTCTGGCACAGGAGCCTGACGTCGGTGTCCGCGACATTGACGTCGATGCAGGTCGCGCGCACGTCGCCGAAGGCCCAGCCCGTCGTGCGGCCGACCTTGTTGAGCCGCATCCCGATGACCGAGTCCGGCGTCTCGCTCATGATCCGGAAGACGCCCGGAAAGCTATTGATCGTCAGCGAGCCGACATTATTCGTCGTTCGCGCAATTTCGAAACGGCCGCGGTCGATTCGGTAGTCGGCGTAGGCGCTGTCACTGAAGCGGCATTTCCTTCCCGAGGGGCATACGCCGCCGGTGAAAAAAGGCGGGTCTCTGTCCTCGTCGCCGATCTTATTGCCGGAAAACAGCGGATCGTTTGGCTGATGGAAATCGTCGTCATTGCTGACGCCGCGATTCTTGGTGCAATGAGAGTTGGTCACGAAGCCGTCGCGGCCGTTGCGCACGACGTTGAATCCCAGAGTGCAGATCTTGAAGGCGAAAACACCAGTGTCGATTTCGATCTGAACGCCGGCGGGCACCGGCCGACGTTTATCGCGCAACGAGGCGTGAAAACGGATCGGCTGCGTCTCTTCGATGATCAGCGCTTCGAACGGAACGCCGAGCGATTTCGCCAGAGCTTCGAATCTTTGTCGCGACGGATCGCCGACGACGCCGATGGTCACGCGATTGCGGCGTTCGTCGAGATCGACGAAGACGATCTCCTGGCCGTCGAGCGACGGGCTGAAGCTTTTCTTCCATTTGGCGAGTTCGACGACGTCGTAGTCGCCCTTGATGATGTTCGGTTCTTGAGCGCGGCCTTTGGCGGCGGCGTTTTGCGTCAGGAACTCCGCGCCGAGCACGCTGGCGATGGCCGACGTGACTTGCGACCGCGCGGCTTTCATTGCGTCCGCGCTGCGCAGTTCCGGCGCGTTTTTCATATAGACCTGCAGCGCGCCCTTCTCGTCGAAATACATCCCGCCGAAACCTGGCGCCTGCTCGCCAATTTTCACGAGCTTGTCGTCGAAGGTGGAGACGGCATCGCGGCTGTCGCAATCGTCATGGCGATGGCCACAACAGTTTTCAGCAATAATTTAAGGCCCATCGCGCCCTCCATTAAAATCATGCGCGGCGTGCGGGCGCGTATCGCCCGCGTTCGCCGTCAAATGGCGCCAATATGGACGTCCTGGCCAGCGTAGGACGTGTGCGCCAGCGTTGCGTCGTTTATTCGAATGAGAACTAGAGCGCCGTGCCGGACTCGGCCACTGGCGTCCACAGCACCTGCTCAATGCGCGCCGCTCCCGTCGCGAGCATCACCAGCCGGTCGAAGCCGAGCGCGACGCCGCAGGCCGGCGGCATCTCAGCCAGAGCGGCGAGAAAATCCTCGTCGATCGGATAGGCCTCGCCGTAGATGCGGCGCTTCTCCTGCATCTGCGCCTCGAAGCGCCGGCGTTGCTCCGCCGCGTCGGTCAGTTCGGCGAAGCCATTGGCGAGCTCGACGCCGCAGACATAGAGTTCGAAGCGATCGGCGAAGCGCGGATCATCGGCGTTGGCGCGGGCGAGCGCCGCCTCGCTCAACGGATAATCCGTTAGAATGGTCGGCCGCTCGCGACCGAGCATGGGCTCGATCTTTTCGGACATGATCTTGCTAAAGAGATCCGACCAGCTGTCGTCTTCGACGACCCTTATGCCGTCGCGCGCGGCGGCGCGCGCGAGCCCGTCGCGGTCGTCGAGCAGCGATGCCAAATCAATGCTGGCGTGGGTCGCAAAGGCCTCGCAGACGCTGATGATCTGCGGTTCCTCGAAGGGATCGCAAACGCGTTCCATCCAGGCGAAATCCGTGACGCCCGCCGCCCGCGCCGCGCTCGCCAGCAGTCCGGCGCAATCCTCCATCAGCCGCAGCGTCGGCGCCTCCGCGCGATACCACTCCAGCATGGTGAATTCCGGATGGTGCAGGGCGGAGCGCTCGCGATTGCGGAAGACGAGCAGCTTCTTGCAGGAAAATTCCGGCGAAGTATGGAGATAAAACCGGCTCCGCTCGCCGGCCGAGCCGATCAACTCCGTCGCAAAGGCCGAAAGATGCGTTTCATTGCCGCCGGATAGCTGAAGCGCCGCCGTTTCGACCTCGGCGAAGCCTTCCGCGGCAAAGAAGCGTCGGGTGGCGGCGGCGATCGCCGCCCGCGCCTTGAGAAAGGGCTTGCGGTCGGCATAAACATCCCGAGCCCACCAAGGCGACGCGCGCGTCATAAGGTCTCCCGCGAGGCGGGGCCCGGATTGCCGGCGCGCCCGAAATATGGTCTGACCGCCGTTCATAAACCAAGCCGGCAATAAGGGATACGGACGTGAAAGTCATCGCCAGTTCGATTCGCAAAGGCAATATCATCGAGAGAGATGACGGGCAGCTTTACGTCGTCCTGACCGCCGAAAGTTTTTTCCCCGGCAAGGGCACGCCGACGACGCAGATCGACATGCGCCGACTCTCGGACGGCGTCAAAACTTCGGACCGCTACAAAACGACCGAACAGGTCGAGCGCGCCTTCGTCGAGGATCAGGATTTCAGCTATCTCTACAATGACGGCGACGGCTATCATTTCATGAATCAGGCGAGCTATGAGCAGATCATCGTGCCCACCGATGTGATCGGCGATCAGGCGCAATGGCTGCAGGAGGGCATGGTCTGCATCCTGTCGATGTTCAACGGCGTGGCCGTTGGCATTCAGTTGCCGCCGCGCGTGACGCTGGAGATCATGGAGACAGAGCCGGCGATGAAGGGGCAGACCGCATCCTCGTCCTATAAGCCGGCGAAGCTCGCTAATGGCGCGCGCGTGATGGTCCCGCCGCATATTCAGCCGGGCACGCGCGTCGTCATCCAGACCGAGGACGGCGCCTATGTCGAGCGCGCCAAGGATTGAGGGGGCGTAACCCTCTCCCATCGGGAGAGGGTCGGTCCGAAGGACCGGGGTGAGGGGTTTCCCTTACGACGCTTTGTCCGCAACCCCTCACCCGGCTGCTCCGCAGCCACCCTCTCCCTATGGGAGAGGGTTGAAGCGCCCCCTACGCCAAGAATTTGCGCAGCTTCTTTTCCGTCGCCGCGGCGTCCCTCAGCTCGCATTCCCAGATCGTGAGCGCGCGCCAGCCCTGCGCCGCGAGCGCCGTCTGATGCGCCGCGTCGCGGGCGACGTTCTTGGCGATCTTGGCGCGCCAATAGTCGGCGTTGGCCTTGGGGCTGCGCGCGCCGCGCGGGCAATCATGCCCGTGCCAGAAACAGCCATGGACGAAGATCGCCCGCTTGCGGCCGATGTAGGCGATATCGGGATTGCCGGGAACGTCCTTGCGATGCAGCCGATATCCCGGCGCGAAACGCCTCAACATCGTCCGCACGGCGATTTCGGGAGCGGTGTCGCGCCCCTTCACCGCGCGCATGATGGCGGAGCGCTGGGCGGGCGTTTCTTTGACGGTCACGCGCAATGCCCCCTCCCCAGCCCTCCCCCGCTGCGCTTCGCTTGCGGGAGAGGGAGCTTCCCTCTCCTGCGAAGCGGGGGAGGGTTAGGGCTCAAGCCGCCTCCTGTACGGCGCATGTATTCAGCAACGGCCCTAACAGGCTCGCCGCGAGATGGCGCACGACCGGAACGACGACGCCATCACCGGTCAGATGATAGGCGTCGCTGTAGGTCGCGGGGAGCAAATAATCTTCCGGCAGTCCCATCAGCCGCGCGGTTTCGCGCGCCGACATCAGCCGCGAGCGCACCCTGCCCTTGTCGACGACCAGCACATATTGCCGGCTGGAGCCGCCGGCCGGCGTACGCAGGCAGCCTGCGATATCGTCGAAACGCGCCTCGGCGCGCTGGACCTTTGCGCCATGCTGATAGCGCGTGCGGCGATAGAGCGTTCCCACCATTTTGCGCCCGGCGCGTTTCGCCTCGGCGATCTTTGCGAGATTGACGTCGCTCATCATGGCGATGAGCGCATTTGTCTCGCTTACGCTATGCCACGCCGCATCCGTCGGAGCGTCTTCAATCGCGTCGATCAGCGCTGTATTGCGCAGCGGCGGCGCCGGCAAATTCCACCAGAGCCAGTTGTCGCGTAGCCGCTTCGGCAGGCGTTCATGCGCCGCGACAAGCGCGCGGGTGTGAAACGGCGCGTTTGCACTCTTCCTCATCAACGCAGAAGGAACCGCGACATCCTCTCGCGCCGCGATGACGAACAGGCGCGGGCGCGATTGCGGAATGAACAGCGCCGCGTCGATGACCAAAGCGCCAAACCTGTATCGCTCCTTCGCCAGCGCCTCGCAGATTTTGGTAAAATCCTCGCCGCCATGCGAGGTGAGCGCACCGCAGACATTTTCGAGAACGATGAGCGACGGGGCTCGCCCCTCTTGGCGCAGCGCCTTCATCAGCGCCCAGAACGGCCAGAAGGTCCCCGATCGCTCGCCGGCCAGTCCAGCGCCGGCGCCGGCGAGCGACAGGTCCTGACAGGGGAAGGACGCCCAGACGAGATCGGCGCGGCCTGGCAATTGCGCTGTGGATAACTCGCGCACGTCGCCGACGTGCAGCGCCTCCCCGCCCCAATTGGCGCGGTAGCTTTCGGCTTTTTTGCGATCGAAGTCATTGGCGAAAAGGCAGCGCCAGCCGTCGCCGAGACCGGCGCGGGCCATGCCGCCGCCGGCGAAGAATTCATAATAGGCAGGCCGATCATCCATGCGCGATTCGCTCCAAGTGCAGCGTATCCGCCCGGCGCCGGCGCCGCGACCCGAAAAGAAGGGTGACGGCTTTGCGAACGCGAAGCCGAGAACACTGTCACATAGGTTTTATGCTTCTGTGATTGGGAAAACTCCCGACCTGCTGGCTGGGTCAACCGGGGCGACAGCTTCGCGCAGGCGCTGCCTGACGCACCTGCGCCTGCTCAGCGATGATGGAGTAAATAATGAAAAAGTTCCTGCCTCTCTTAGCGCTGATTTTATCGCCAGCCTTTGCTCACGCGGAGGAGGCCTTCGACTGCAATAAGAAGTTCGACGGCGAGGTCGAATGCAAGGTCAAGAAGGACAAGGTCGCGGTTAAAGCCGTGGCGATCGACGGCGGCGAATGCACAGCGCCGAACGATCCCAAGGTTTATGGCAAGGTCATGACCAAGGGCGATAAGTTCAAGCTGCCCGGCGCGCATGACTGCTTTTACGTCAGCGGATTCACCATCACGACGACGGACGGCAAGACCCAAAAGTTTTACGCCTTCTAAAAGGCGATCCACCTGAGCGCGCCGCCGCTCAGGTGGCCACGACCATCACATGCACGGTCGGCTTCTTGCCCCAGACGGACGACACCGCGCCGCGCACCGCGCGCTCAATCGCCTTCGAAACGGCGTCGGCGTCGCGGCGGCGCGGACGCGACAATCCCTCGAAAGCCGCGAACAGCGCCTCGTCAATGACTTCGCCCATCTCTTCGCCGAATTTGCCGCGCTTCGGCACCCCGGCGAAGACGACGTCCGGATCGCCGACAAGCTCGCCCTTGCGGTCGACCGCCAGCGCGATGGAAATGACGCCGGTGACAGAGAGGCGCAAGCGGTCGCGCACGGCATCAGCCGGCCGTGCGGGGCCTTGCCGATAATGCCCGGCGCACCGGGCGCCAGTCGCACGATGTCGCCGTTGCGCGCCGAGACGACTTGCGACACGCCATGCGACTTGGCGAAGGCTGCATGCGCTGTGAGATGATGCGCCTCGCCATGCGCCGGGATGGCGATCTGCGGCCGGATCCATTCGTACATTTGCGTGACTTCGCCGCGCCGCGGATGGCCTGAACAATGCACGAGGTGGTCGTGGTCGGTGATGACCTCGACGCCGATGTCGCAGAGCGCGTTGATGACGCGAAGGACCTCGCGCGCATTTCCGGGAATGACGCGCGACGAAAAGATCACCCGATCGCCGGCGACAAGCTTGATCGCCGGATGTTCGTTCACCGCCGCCCGCGCCATGGCGGCGCGAGTTTCGCCCTGGCTTCCGGTCGCGATGACGACGGTCTTGTCGCGCGGCAAGGTCGGCAGCAATTCGGGCGCGTGAAATCCGGGCAACCCATCGAGATAACCGCAGTCTCGCGCGACCTGGATGGCGCGATCCATCGCCCTCCCGGCGACGACGACGGTGCGCCCGCAGGCCTGCGCCGCCTCGCCGATGCCGCGCAGCCGCGCGATATTGGACGCGAAGGTGGTGACCAGCACCCGGCCCGGGGCTTCGGCGATCAGCGTGCGCAACGTGCGCGCGACATCGGCTTCCGAAAAACTGTCGCCCTCGCGCAGGATGTTGGTCGAGTCGCAGATGAGCGCCGTGACGCCCTCGTCGCCGAGCGCGCGGAGCCGCGCCTCGTCGATCCGCGTCCCGACGCCGGGCTGCGGATCGATCTTCCAGTCGCCGGTGTGGACCAGCAGGCCGAGCGGCGTTCGGATCGCGAGCGCATTCGCTTCCGGAATCGAATGCGCGACCGCGACATATTCGACTTCGAATGGATCGAGATCGAGCTTTGCGCCGGCATGCGTCAGGGAAATGTCGATCTTCGGCGCGCCAGGTTCGTTCAACCGCCGCACTTCAAGGAGACCCGCCGCGAAGGGCGTGGCGAAGACCCGGCATTTGAGCCGCGGCCATAAGGTCGCGAGCCCGCCGATATGATCCTCATGCGCATGAGTGATGCAAATGCCGACAAGATCGCGCGCGATCTTCTCGACGAAGGCGATGTCGGCGAAGACAAGGTCGACGCCGGGAGCCTCCGGCCCCGGAAAGCCGAGTCCGCAGTCGACCATCAACCATTTGCGCGCTTTCGGCGGCCCGTAGCCGTAGAGCGCCATGTTCATGCCAATTTCGCCCAAGCCGCCGAGCGGCACGAAGACGAGGTCTGCTTCCGGCGTCGTCATGCGACGCCTCCCGCCGCGGTCTGCCGCGGGCCGAGCGACACGTCGCCCGCCTCGATGAGGCGCTCGCCGTCTCGCGTCGCCAAAACAAGCCGGCCGATCGGGTCGATCGTCGCGAGGCGTCCCTCGACGGTCTCGCGCGGCAGCTCAACGCGAATGTGGGCGCCGATATAGGCGGCGTCCTTGAGCCAAGCGTCTCGGATGCGGGCGAAGCCCTCGCCGCCCCGCCAAAGATCAAGCGTTTCGAAGAGCGCGTCCGACAGATGCGTCAAGAGCGTCGCAGCGTCCGGCGCGCTCGGCCCGATTGACGCCAGCGCACGCGCTTCAAAGGGCAGATCGCGCGGCGCCTCGGCGCAGTTGACGCCGAGGCCAATGATCGCGACCGAGGCGCGCGGCGCGCGCGCATCGCCTGTCGGCACGCCGACATTCTCAAGCAAAATCCCGCCGAGCTTGGCGCCCTCGAGCAGGAGATCATTCGGCCATTTCAGCGCAAAGCGGCCAGCGTCCCCCGTCGCGGCGCGCAGGCCGCGGATGGCCGCGACGCCCGCCACGAAGCCGAGCTGCGGCGCCACGGCGGCTTCGCCGAAATCGCCAAGAACAAGGCTCGCATGAAGATTGCCAGGAGGCGAAATCCAGTCGCGTCCGAGACGGCCATGGCCGCGCGTCTGCCGCGCGGCGACCACCCATAACGGTCCGCGCTCGCCCGCCTCGATCAAACGTCGGGCTTCGTCATTGGTCGAATCGACGCTCTCCAGCGCGAGGAGGCGCACGCCGCGGGCGCGCGCCAATGATCCCAACTCCACGCGCGAATTACCTCCCTAGAAAAGCGACTTCGCCGCCGCCGCCGCCGCATCCATGACTGGGGAGGGATAGACCCAAAATCCAAGCAGCGCCAGCGTGGAAGCGCCAAGCACGGCGCGCAGCGCCATCGGCGCGCGGTCGAAGGCCGGCGCCGGCTCATCAAAATACATGACCTTGACGACCCGCAGATAGTAATAGGCCGCGACCGCGCTCGCCAGGACGCCGATGACCGCAAGGCCAAAGAGGCCAGCGTCCACCGCGGCGAGGAGCACGTAATATTTGGCGAAAAAGCCTGCGAGCGGCGGAACGCCGGCAAGCGAGAACATCAGCATCGCCAGGAAGAAGGCCATCCAGCCGTTGGTGCGCGACAGGCCGGCGAGGTCGGAGACATTCTCAACATATCTGCCTTCGACCCGCATCGCGAGAATGGCGGCGAAGGTCCCGAGCGTCATGATCAGATAGATCGTGAGGTAGATCGCGACGCCGCGCACGCCCGCCTCGTCGCCCGCAGCGAGACCGATCAGCGCAAAGCCCATATGGCCGATCGAGGAATAGGCCATCAGCCGCTTGATGTTCTCCTGTCCGATGGCCGCGAAAGAGCCGAGCAGCATCGAAGCGATGGCGATGAAGATGATGATCTGGCGCCATTGGTCTTTCACGCCGGGAAAGGCGGTGATGACAATGCGCACGGTGATCGCCACCGCCGCCATCTTGGCGGCCGAAGCGAAGAAGGCGGTGACCGGCGTCGGCGCGCCCTGATAGACGTCTGGCGTCCACATATGGAACGGCGCCGCCGACATTTTAAAGGCGAGCGCGGCCAGGACGAAGACAAGCCCGAAGATCACGCCGATCGGCGCCGAGGTCGAGACGACCGCCGCGATCCCGGCGAAAGACACTGTCCCCGCGAAGCCATAGAGCAGCGATGCGCCGTAAAGCATCATGCCGGAAGAGAGCGCGCCGAGGACGAAATATTTCAGCCCGGCCTCCGACGATCGCCCGTCGTCGCGCGCAAAGGCCGCCATGACATAGAGCGCCAGCGACATCAGTTCGAGGCCGAGATAGAGCGCGATGAGATTATCGGCCGAAATCAGCAGCAACATGCCGAGCGTCGAGAGAATGATGAGCACCGGATACTCGAATTTCTCGAGTCCGTTGCGTTGCAGCCAGTCGACGGACAGCAGAATCGACACGATCGCGCCGATGAGCGTCAGCGCTTTCATGAAGCGCGAGAACCCGTCGTCGATATAGGCGCCGTCGAAGATGCTCGTGTCGGGCGTGCTCGACAGCGCAATCGCGACCAAGGCGAGACCCAGAATGCCGACGGCCATTTCGTCGACGAGGCCAAAACCGCGCTCGCCTCGGAAGGCGCCGATGAGGATCAGCGCCATCACGCCGACGGCGAGAATGGTCTCGGGAAGAAAATGATGCGCGAGTTGAACGAAAAAGGGCATCGTCAGCGATCCGTCATTGGCCAGCGGCCGCGAGCTTAACCGCGTCGATGAGCGCCGTATGGGTCTGGATGAGATTGTCGACCGACGCCTGCGTCGCGTTCAGAATGGCCTGCGGCTGTATGCCGTAGTAAAGCGTGAGCAGAACAAGCGGCGTGAAGATCGCAATCTCGCGCGGCGTCAGATCGGTGATGTTCTTGAGGCTGGCCTTGTCCAAGACGCCGAAGATCACGCGGCGGTAGAGATAGAGCGCATAAGCCGCAGACAGAACGACGCCGCTCGTCGCGATCAGCGCGACCCAGCTATTCGCCTGGAATGCGCCGGTCAGCGACAGGAATTCGCCGATGAAGCCCGTCGTTCCCGGCAGGCCGACATTCGCCATGGTGAACAGCATGAACACGAAGGCGTAGATCGGCATGCGGTTGACGAGGCCGCCATAGGCGGAGATCTCACGCGTATGCATGCGGTCGTAGATCACGCCGACGCAAAGGAACAGCGCGCCGGAGACGAGGCCGTGCGAGATCATCTGGAAGATCGCGCCCTGCATGCCTTGCGCATTGAGCGTGAAGAGGCCCATCGTGACGAAGCCCATATGCGCGACCGACGAATAGGCGATGAGCTTCTTGATGTCTTCCTGAACGAGCGCGACGAGCGAGGTGTAGACGATCGCGATCACTGACAGCGCATAGATCAGCGGCGCGAAATTGGTCGAAGCGTCGGGAAACATCGGCAGCGAGAATCGGATGAAGCCGTAGCCGCCCATCTTCAGGAGAATCGCCGCCAGGATCACGGAGCCCGCCGTCGGCGCCTCGACATGCGCGTCGGGCAGCCAGGTATGCACCGGCCACATCGGCATCTTCACGGCGAAGGACGCGAAGAAGGCGAGCCACAGCCAGGTCTGCATCTCCTTGGGGAAGTCGGTATGCAGCAGTACCGTGATGTCGGTCGTGCCGGCCTTGCCGTACATGGCGAGGATCGCGACCAGCATGAGGAGCGAACCGACGAGCGTGTAGAGAAAGAATTTGAAGCTCGCGTAGACGCGCCGCTTGCCGCCCCAGATTCCGATGATGAGAAACATCGGGATGAGGCCGCCCTCGAAGAAGAGATAGAACAGCACGATGTCGAGCGCGCAGAAGACGCCGATCATCAGCGTCTCGAGCACGAGGAAGGCGATCATATATTCCTTCACGCGCTTCTGGATCGAGTCCCAGGAGGCGAGAATGGCGAAGGGCATCAGGAAGGTCGTCAGCAGCACGAAGGGCATCGAAAAGCCGTCGACGCCCATCTTGTAGACAAGGCCCGAGCCAAGCCAGTTTTTCTCCTCGACGAACTGGAACGCCGCGCTTGTCGTGTCGAAGCCGGACCAAATGACGAGCGACAGCGCGAAGGTCGCGAGCGTCGTCGCCAACGTCGCCCATCGGATATTGCGCAAGCTTGCTTCATCGTCGCCCTTCTGCGTGAGCAGGAAGGCGACGCCGACCAGCGGCAGAAAGGTGACGCCGGAGAGAATGCCGAAACCAAACATCAGCGCAGCCCCCCGGCGATGAAATAGGTGACGACCGCCGCGACGCCGATGAGCATGGCGAAGGCGTAGTGATAGACGTAGCCGGTCTGCAAGCGCACCGCGAGCTTGGCGCCATCGGCGACTCTCGCCGCCACCCCGTCAGGCCCGAGGCCGTCGATAATCGCGCCGTCGCCGCCCTTCCAGAACATTCTGCCAAGAGCGAAGGCGGGCCGAACGAACAGGAAGTCGTAGAGTTCGTCGAAATACCATTTGTTGAGCAGGAACCGGTAAAGACGCGGGAAGGTCCTCGCCAGCGCCTGCGCGGTTCCCGGCTTCAGCACATAGAAATAGAGCGCAACGACGAAGCCCAGAGCCATCACCACGGTCGGCGCCAGACCGACGCCGAGCGCCACGTCGTGGAACTTATGGATGATGTGATTGTCGCGGCCGGTGAAGAGAGAGCCTTTCCAGAATTCATCGTAATCATGGCCGATGAAGTATTTGCCGAAGACGATGCCCGCGCCGAGAGCGCCGAGGCCGAGCACCGCCAGCGGCGCCAGCATGACGATCGGCGACTCGTGCGGCGCGTGATGGCCATGGTCGTCGTGGCCATGGCCATGGTCATGCGAATGATCCTGATGGGTTTGATCGGCATCCGCATGGGCTAATTCTTGCGCCGTCGGCTCCTCATCTGCATGATCCGTTTGAACCGCAGAGTCTTTACGGGCGCCAAAGAAGGTCATGAACACCAGCCGCCAGGAATAGAACGAGGTCAGGCCGGCGGCGGCCACGGTCGCGACAAAGGCGAACATCGCTATGTGATGATGTTCGCTGGCTGCGTAGGCCGCTTCGATGATCGCGTCCTTGGAATAGAAACCGGCGGTGAACGGGAAGCCCGTGAGCGCGAGCGTGCCGATGATCATCATCGCGAAGGTGAAGGGAATATCCTTACGCAGCCCGCCCATGTTGCGCATGTCCTGCTCGTGATGCATGGCGTGGATCACGGAGCCCGCGCCCAGGAAGAGCAGCGCCTTGAAGAAGGCGTGGGTGAAAAGATGATAGACGCCGATGCTATAAGCGCCGACGCCTTCCGCAACGAACATATAGCCGAGCTGCGAGCAGGTCGAATAAGCGATCACGCGCTTGATGTCGTTTTGCACGAGGCCGACCGTCGCGGCGAAAATGGCCGTTACCGCCCCCACCAAGGTCACGAATTCGAGAGTCGCGGGCGCATATTCGAAAATCGGCGAAAGGCGCGCCACCATGAAGACGCCGGCCGTCACCATCGTCGCGGCGTGAATGAGCGCCGAGACGGGCGTCGGGCCTTCCATCGCATCCGGCAGCCAGGTGTGCAGCAGGAATTGCGCCGACTTGCCCATCGCGCCGATGAAGAGCAGGAAGGTGGCGAGCGTCAGCGCGTCGACATCCATGCCGAAGACATGGATCGTCTTGCCGGCAAGCCCCGGGACGGCGGCGAAGACCTCCTCAAAGCCAAGCGACTTCGTCAGCTGGAATACGAGGAAAATCCCAAGCGCGAAGCCAAAATCGCCGACGCGGTTGACGACGAAGGCCTTGATCGCGGCGGCGTTGGCCGAGGGCTTTTGATACCAGAAGCCGATGAGCAGATAGGACGCGAGTCCGACGCCCTCCCAGCCAAAGAACATCTGCACGAGATTGTCGGCCGTCACCAGCATCAGCATGGCGAAAGTGAACAGCGACAGATAAGCGAAGAAGCGCGGGCGATCCGGATCCTCGTGCATGTAGCCGATGGAATAGAGATGCACGAGGCTCGACACCGTGTTGACGACGACGAGCATCACCGCCGTCAGCGTGTCGACCCGCAGCGCCCAGTCGACCTTGAGGTCGCCCACGGTCATCCAATTGCCGATGATCGGCGCATAGCCGTGATTGTGTCCGAGCGCGACGTCGAAAAAGACGACCCACGACAGCACGGCGCAGATCATCAAGAAGCCCGTCGTGACGAGTTCCGAGGCGCGCACCCCGATCCAAGGTCCGAGCGCGCCTGCGATCAGAAAGCCGACAAGCGGAAGAAAGACGATGGCGTAAATCATCGCTGGGGTCAGCCCTTCAAGGAATTGATGTCTTCGACGGCGATCGTGCCGCGGTTGCGATAGAAGGTAACGAGAATCGCGAGGCCGATCGCCGCCTCCGCCGCCGCGACGGTCAGCACGAAGAGCGCGAACACCTGACCCGTCAAATCGGCGAGCGACTGTGAGAAGGCGACGAAGTTCAGATTGACCGCAAGCAGAATCAGCTCAACCGACATGAGGATGACGATGATGTTCTTGCGGTTGAGGATGATGCCGGCGACGCCGAGCGTGAACAGGACCGCCGCGACGACGAGGTAATGCGTAAGGCCAATGGTCAGCATGGATGTCCTCGTTAGACGCCGGTCCGAAACGGAACTTTCTTGATCTCGATCACATTTTCGCGCGTGCGGGCGTTCTGCTCGTCGATCTTCTGCCGCTTGATGTTGGGCTTGTGATGCAGCGTCAGCACGATGGCGCCGATCATGGCGGTCAGCAGCACAAGCGCGGACGCCTGAAAGAAGATCACATATTTCGTGTAGAGGATCTGGCCGAGCGCCGCGGTGTTGCTCATTTGCGGAATGATCGGATTGGCGGCGGCGTCGGCGGCCGAAGGCGCCGAACTCCATCCGAGCGCGACGAAACCCAGTTCCGCGAGGACAACGACGCCGACCCCGACGCCGACCGGAAGATATTTGGCGAAGCCCTGCTTCAGCTCGGCGAAGTCGACGTCGAGCATCATGACGACGAAGAGGAACAGCACCGCGACCGCGCCGACATAGACGACGATCAGGATCATCGCCAGGAACTCCGCGCCGGCGAGCAGAAACAGCCCCGCGCCATTGCAGAAGGCGAGGATGAGAAAGAGCACCGAGTGCACCGGATTGCGCGCGAAGATCACGACGCCGGCCGAGGCGATCATGATCGTGGCGAATAGGTAGAAAAATACGGCCTGCACGTTCTTCGTCCTTACTGCGCCGATGCGGCGTGTTCGTTCGCTTCTCTTCGTGTTACCTGTACTGCGCGTCCATCGCGATGTTGCGCGCGATCTCGCGCTCCCAGCGGTCGCCGTTCTCGAGCAGACGCTCCTTGTTGTAGTAGAGCTCCTCGCGGGTCTCGACCGAGAATTCCGAATTGGGCCCCTCGACGATGGCGTCGACCGGGCAGGCTTCCTGGCAGTAGCCGCAATAGATGCATTTGACCATGTCGATGTCGTAGCGCGTCGTGCGGCGGGTGCCGTCGTTGCGGCGCGGTCCGGCTTCGATGGTGATCGCCTGCGCAGGACAGATCGCCTCGCACAGCTTGCAGGCGATGCAGCGCTCCTCGCCGTTGGGGTAGCGGCGCAGCGCATGCTCGCCGCGGTAGCGCGGCGACTGCGGATTCTTTTCGTGCGGATAGTTGATCGTCGCCTTCGGCTTGAAGAAGTAGCGCATCGACAGCAAAAATGCGCCGACGAACTCGGTGAGGAAGAGCGACTTGGCGGCTTGATCGAGTTTCATGACGGCCTCAACTGCCTGCCGGTCCCGCCGGCCAGAACTGCAGCACGGCGGCGACGATGACGACCATGGCGAGGGAGATCGGCAGGAAGACTTTCCAGCCCAGACGCATCAGCTGATCGTAGCGATAGCGCGGCACGAAAGCCTTCACCATGGCGAAGAAGAAGAAGAAGAAGCTCACCTTCAGCGTGAACCAGATCACGCCGGGCACATAGGTGAACGGCGCGATTTTGATCGGCGGCAGCCAGCCGCCGAAGAACAGGATCGTCAGCAGCGCGCACATGGTGACGATCGCCACATATTCGGCGAGCATGAACAGCACGTAGGGCGTCGCCGAATATTCGATCATGAAGCCGGCGACGAGCTCCGACTCCGCCTCCACGAGATCGAACGGCGGACGATTGGTCTCTGCGAGCGCCGAGACGAAGAAGATGACGAACATCGGGAACAGCCGCAGCCAATACCAGCCGGCCATGCCGTAGGACGTATCCTGCGCATTGACGATGTCGGTCAGATTGAGCGAACCGGCGCAGAGCAGCACCGTGATGATGACGAAGCCGATCGAGACTTCATAGGAGACCATCTGCGCCGCCGAGCGGAGCGCCGACAGGAACGGATATTTCGAGTTCGACGCCCAGCCGCCCATGATGACGCCATAGACGCCGAGCGACGACAGCGCGAAAATATAAAGGATCCCGACGTTGATGTCGCCGACCGCCCAGCCGTCGGCGACTGGAATGACGGCCCAGGCGGCGATCGAGAGCGTCGCCATGATGAAGGGCGCGAACAGGAAAACGCCCTTGTTGGCGACGTCCGGAATCACCGGCTCCTTGAGCGCGAACTTGAGAAAGTCCGCGAAGCTCTGCAGCAGCCCCCAGGGTCCGACGACATTCGGTCCGCGGCGCAACTGCACCGCCGCCCAGATTTTGCGGTCCGCGAGGATCACATAGGCCACATAGATGAGCAACGCGACCGCCAGCAAAACGCTCTTCACGAGCGCGAGAACAAGCGGATACGCGATGAAGAAATCCGAAATGGCGCTCGCCCAACCGTCGCTCACGTCCAAAGCTCCTATTCCGCCGCCTGAGCAAGCCGGCCCTGCGCCAGCGCCGAACATTCCGCCATGACCGCCGAGGCGCGGGCGATCGGATTTGTGAAGTAGAAGTTTTGGATCGCCGGCGCGAAGGAATCCTTCATCGCCACGGCCGGATGATTGGCGAGAGCGACGACCTGCGTGGATTCGCCCGCCGCAATCTCGTCCAGTTCCGCGAAGTGCGGGTGGGACTCGACGAGCAGCCGTCGCAATGCCGCAAGCGAATCGAAGGGCAGCGGAGCGCCGAGCGCGCCGGACAGCGCACGCAGCACGGCCCAATCCTCACGCGCTTCCCCCGGGGGAAACACCACGCGGAAGGCGCGCTGCACGCGGCCTTCCGTATTGACGTAAAGCCCGGACTTTTCCGTATAGGCGGCGCCGGGCAGGATCACGTCGGCGCGATGCGCGCCGCGATCGCCATGCGTGCCGATGTAAACCACGAAGGCGCCGGGTTCGATGGCGATTTCGTCAGCGCCGAGGTTGAAGATGAGATCGAGCGCGCCGGCCTTCGCCATCGCGCGCGCATCCAATCCGCCTGAGCCCGGCGTGAACTTAAGATCGAGCGCGCCGACGCGCGCGGCCGCCGTATGCAGGACCGAGAAGCCGTTCCAGCGGTCGCTGAGACCGCCGAGCCTTTGCGCGGCCTGAGCGGCGAGCGTGAGCGCCGCCTCGCCGTCGTCGCGCGCAAGAGCGCCCTGCCCGACGATGACGAGCAGCTTCTCAGCCGGCTTTGCCGAGCGGATGAACTGCAACAGCGATTCCGGGCCGGCCCCGAGATAGTCGTAGTCGTAGGTGAGATCGGCGCGTTCGCCGACAAGCGAGATCTTGAAGTCGCCTCTGAGCCAGCGCTTGCGGAGTCGCGCGTTGAGAACAGGCGCTTCCTTGCGCGGATTGGCGCCAATGATGAGCGCGGCGCCCGCCTGCTCGATTCCCGCGACCGTCGCGTTGAAGAGATAAGAGGCGCGGCCGAATTTCGGATCGAGTTTGGCGCCGTCCTGACGGCAATCGAGATTCGGCGTTCCAAGCTGCGCGGCGAGAAGCTTCAGCGCGAAGGTCTCTTCGACCGCGGCGAGATCGCCGACCAGCGCGCCAATGCGCGACGCGGGCGTCGCCTTGGCTTTGGCGGCGACGGCGGCAAGCGCCTCCGGCCAGGAGGCCGGACGCAGCCGGCCGTTCTCGCGAATATAGGGGCGATCAAGGCGCTGCGCCTTCAGACCGTCGACGATCTGGCGCGTCTTGTCGGAAATCCACTCCTCGTTCACGAGGTCGTTGATACGCGGCAGAATGCGCATGACCTCACGGCCGCGCGAGTCGACGCGGATCGCCGAGCCAAGCGCGTCCATGACGTCGATTGTCTCGGTCTTCTGATATTCCCAGGGACGGCCACGGAAGCTTTGCGGCTTGGGCAGCAGCGCGCCGACCGGACAGAGATCCGCGACATTGCCCTGCAGCTCGGAGGTCATCGCGCTTTCGAGATAGGTGGTGATCTCCATATCTTCGCCGCGGCCGATGGCGCCCATGTCTCCCGTGCCGGCGACTTCCGCCGTGAAGCGGACGCAACGCGTGCAATGGATGCAGCGGTTCATCTCGGTCTTGACCAGGACGCCGATATATTTGTCTTCGACCGCGCGCTTGTTTTCATGAAAGCGCGAGCTGTCGACGCCAAACACCAGCGCCTGATCCTGCAGATCGCATTCGCCGCCCTGATCGCAGATCGGGCAATCCAGCGGATGGTTGATCAGCAAGAACTCCATCACGCCTTCGCGCGCCTTCTTCACCATCGGCGACTTGGTGAGGACTTCCGGCGGCGCGCCGTTCGGACCGGGGCGCAAATCCTTCACCGACATGGCGCAGGAGGCCTGCGGCTTCGGCGGCCCACCCTTCACCTCGACGAGGCACATGCGGCAGTTGCCGGCGATCGACAGGCGCTCGTGATAGCAAAAGCGCGGAATCTCGGCGCCGGCCTGCTCGCAGGCCTGCAGCAGCGTGAACTCTCCCGGCACGTCCACTTCGACGCCATCGACGAGAATCTTGGTCACTTCGCCTTCTCCAACTTCTCGACGCGTTCGGTCAGCTCCGCCAGGCGAACCTCGATTTTCTTGTGCTTTTCATCCGCGTTCACTGCAAAGCCGAGCGCGGTCATCGTCGCTTCGCGAAGCGTCTCGACCCGCTCTTCGATAAAGTCGAAACGCAGGGTATGCGTGTCCTGCACATTGCGAACGGACCGAATGTCGTTTTGAACCCCACGAACGCCTTCACGAAGGTCCGCGATGTCCCCGCGCATCCCGCGCAGCAACTCAAGAACGAGATTGTCGGGTTCTTGGGCCATGATTCTCACTCGGCCGCCACGCGGATCGGATCGGGATGCGGATTGGCCGCATATTGATCGATGCGTTGCTCGATCACGTCGCGGAAGTGCGTAATGAGTCCCTGGACCGGCCAGGCCGCGGCGTCGCCAAGCGCACAGATCGTGTGGCCCTCGATCTGCTTCGAGACGTCGAACAGCATGTCGATTTCTCGTCTGTGCGCGCGGCCTTCGACCATGCGTTGCAAAACGCGCCACATCCAGCCGGTGCCCTCGCGGCAGGGCGTGCACTGGCCGCAGCTCTCGTGCTTGTAGAAGTAGGAGAGACGCGCGATGGCGCGGATGATGTCGGTGGACTTGTCCATCACGATCACCGCCGCCGTGCCGAGGCCGGACTTCAGCGCCACGAGGCTGTCGAAATCCATCGGACAGTCGACGATCTCGTGCGACGGCACGCAGCGCACCGACGAGCCGCCGGGAATGACCGCGAGCAGATTGTCCCAGCCGCCGCGCACGCCGCCGCAATGGGTCTCGATCAGTTCACGGAATGAAATGGACATCGCTTCTTCGACATTGCACGGCCGATTGACGTGGCCGGAAATCGAAAAGAGCTTGGTGCCGGCGTTGTTGGGCCTGCCGATGCCGGCGAACCAGGCGGCGCCGCGGCGCAGGATGGTCGGCGCGACGGCGATCGACTCGACGTTATTGACCGTCGTCGGGCAGCCATAGAGGCCGACATTGGCAGGAAATGGCGGCTTCAGGCGCGGCATGCCCTTCTTACCTTCGAGGCTTTCAAGCAGCGCGGTCTCTTCGCCGCAAATATAAGCGCCCGCGCCATGATGGACATAGAGATCGAACGGATAGCCGTGGACGTTGTTCTTGCCGATCAGCCGCGCTTCATAGGCTTCTTCGACGGCTTTCTGGAGCGCGACGCGCTCGGCGATGAACTCGCCGCGAATGTAAATGTAACAGGCATGCGCGCCCATGGCGAAGCTCGCGATGAGCGCGCCTTCGACCAGCGTGTGCGGATCATTGCGCATGATCTCGCGATCTTTGCAGGTGCCGGGCTCCGACTCGTCGGCGTTGATGACGAGATAATGCGGCCGCTTGGGATCGATTTCCTTCGGCATGAAGGACCATTTCAGGCCCGTCGAAAAACCGGCGCCGCCGCGCCCACGCAGACCCGACGCCTTGATCTCATTGATGATCGAGTCGCGGCCCTTGTCGAGCAGCGCCTTGGTGTTGTCCCATTGCCCGCGCTTTCGCGCGCCGGCAAGCGATCGGTCGCCCAGGCCATAAAGATTGGTGAAGATACGATCTGCGTCGGAAAGCATGGTTTTTCCTCTTCCCTCCGCTACTTCGCGCCGTCGCCGTAAAGCGAGGTCAGGCTCGTCAGCTTGCCCGCCGGCTCCGAAGAGACGCGCCCGATTTGCGAGCCGATCTTCACCGGGCGACCCGCGGCGAGATTGTCGAGGAGCTTCTCGAAATTCTCGGCCGTCAGATCCTCGTAATAGTCGTCGTTGATCTGCACCATCGGCGCATTGCAGCAGGCGCCGAGGCACTCGACCTCGAGCCAGGAAAACAGCCCATCGTCGGTCACGCGCCGCTGAGGGCCGACCCGGCGATGCAGCACCGCGATGAGGTCGTCAGAGCCAGCCAGCAGGCACGGCGTCGTGCCGCAAAGCTGGATGAAATATTTGCCGACGGGCTCGAGGTTGAACATCGAATAGAAGGTCGCGATTTCAAGCACGCGAATTTTCGCCATGCCGAGCGCGTCCGCGACTTTTTCGATCGCCGCCTGCGACAACCAATTGTCATGCTGCTTTTGCGCCTGCCACAACGCCGGCACGACCATCGAGGCCTGGCGGCCGTCCGGGTATTTGGCGATCTGCTGCTCGAGCCACGCCTTGTTTTCCGGCGTGAATTCGAAGCTCTCTGTCTGTTTTTCGGCGAGACGACGGACGGACATTAGCGATCGACCTCCCCGAACACGATGTCGAGCGAACCCAGAATCGCCGAGACGTCGGCGAGCATGTGGTTCTTGCAGAGAAAATCCATGGCGGACAAATGCGCGAAACCAGGCGCGCGAATCTTGCAGCGATACGGCTTGTCGCCGCCGTCGGAGACGAGATAGACGCCGAATTCGCCCTTGGGCGCCTCGACCGCGGCGTAGACCTCGCCCTGCGGCACGTGGAAGCCTTCGGTGAAGAGCTTGAAGTGATGGATCAAGGCTTCCATCGAGCGCTTCATCTCGCCGCGCGAGGGCGGCGTGATCTTGTGATTGGGCGCCATCACCGGGCCGCGGTTTTCGGCGCGCATCAGCTTCTCGACGCATTGCTTCATGATCGAGGTCGACTGCCGCATCTCTTCCATGCGGATCACGGCGCGGTCGTAGCAATCGCCATGCTTGCCGACCGGGATGTCGAACTCCATTTCCTCGTAGCATTCGTAAGGCTGCGCCTTGCGCAGATCCCAGGCGGCGCCCGAGCCGCGCACCATCACCCCCGAGAAGCCCCATTTCCAGGCGTCTTCGAGCGAGATGACGCCGATGTCGACGTTGCGCTGCTTGAAGATACGGTTGCCGATGAAGAGCGTATCGAGATCTTCGAGGACCTTGAGGAACGGATCGCAAAACGCGCCGATATCCTCGACGAGCTGGTCGGGCAAATCGCGCGCGACGCCGCCGGGCCGGAAATAATTGGCGTGCATGCGCGCGCCTGACGCGCGCTCGTAGAACACCATCAGCTTTTCGCGTTCTTCATAGCCCCACAGCGGCGGGGTGAGCGCGCCGACGTCCATCGCCTGCGAAGTGACGTTCAAGAGATGCGACAGGAGGCGGCCGATTTCGGCGTAAAGCACGCGAATGAGCTGGCCGCGGCGCGGAACGTCGACGCCGAGCAAACGCTCGATGGCGAGACAGAACGCGTGCTCCTGATTCATCGGCGCGCAATAGTCGAGCCGATCGAAATAGGGCACGTTCTGCAGATAGGTCCGCGCCTCCATCAGCTTTTCGGTGCCGCGATGCAGAAAGCCCACATGCGGATCGACGCGCTCGACGACTTCGCCGTCCAACTCCAGGATCAGGCGCAGCACGCCATGCGCCGCCGGATGCTGCGGTCCGAAGTTGATGTTGAAGTTGCGCAGGCCTTGGGAGGCGGGAGCGGGTTGGTCGGTCATTTCTTGCGTCCTTCGACCGCTTGGGCAGTCGGCAGTCGGGTTTCGGCAGTCGGACTAGACGCCCGCTGAATCGATCGGATCAAGCCGCGCAACATCTTTCCTACGGCTTCCGATCGGGAGAGAGGTTTCTCCACTATGTTCGACGTGAGCAAGCCGATCCGCTCCGCCAATAGGAGATGCGTCTCCAATTCCTTCAACGAGCCCTGGGCCGTGCGCAGGAAATTGACGTATTGGCCTGCGCTATCACGCCCGTAGCCCTCAGCGATATTTGCCGGAACCGAAGCCGCCGCGCGTCTGATCTGCGACGTAAGGCCAAAGATTTCCTCCTTGGGAAATCCCTTGGTCAAAGCGTAGCATTCCACAGCGAGGTCCATAGCTTCCTTCCATACCCGCAGATCGCGATACGATCTGATGTTCTCTTCTATCGGCCGCTCGATCGGCACAATCGCGCTTGTCCTATTGCCGATCGCCGACTGCCAACTCACGACTGCCCCTTCGCCTTCTCGTCGCCGGGAAGGTCGTAGTGCACGCCCTCCCACGGCGAGAGGAAATCGAAATTGCGGTATTCCTGGCTGAGCCGAACGGGCTCATAGACGACGCGCTTCTGCTCGTCGTCGTAGCGCACCTCGACGAAGCCCGTCATCGGGAAGTCCTTGCGCAGCGGATGACCGTCGAAGCCGTAGTCGGTCATGATGCGGCGCAGATCGGGATGGCCGGAAAAGATCACGCCGAAGAGATCGTAAGTCTCGCGCTCGAACCAGTCCGCGCCGGGATAGAGCGGCGTCTTGATGCGGATACGGTGGTTGTGTTTAGGCGAGAGGAAATGCGCGACGACCTCGAAGCGCTCCGCCCGCTGCGGGTAATCGGCGGCCGTCACGTCGATGAAGCACGAGAAAAGGCAGTCGGGGTTGTCGCGCAAATGGGCGGCGACCTCGAGCCAACGGTCGCGCACGACGGTCAGCGTCAGTTCGCCATAGGCGACCTTCACATCCGTCACCGCGCCGACCAAGGCGCCGCTGATTTTTGCGCCGAGAGCTTCCAACTCAGCCGACATTCTAAATTCCTTGGCCTGCCGCCATTCCCTCGTCCTTCGAGACGGCGGCTGCGCCGCCTCCTCAGGATGAGCGAATTGCCTGACCCGACCTCATCTTGAGGAGCCCGCGCAAGCGGGCGTCTCGAAGGACGAGGGCGGACAACTCCTCAGTTCGCGTCGTTAGCGCTCGATCGTGCCCGTGCGCCGGATTTTCTTCTGCAACAGCAGCATGCCGTAGACGAGCGCCTCCGCCGAAGGCGGGCATCCCGGCACATAGATGTCGACCGGAATGATGCGATCGCAGCCGCGCACCACTGAATAGGAATAGTGATAGTAGCCGCCGCCGTTGGCGCAGGAGCCCATCGAGATCACGTAACGCGGCTCCGGCATCTGGTCGTAGACCTTGCGCATCGCCGGCGCCATTTTGTTGGTCAGCGTGCCGGCGATGATGATGCAGTCGGACTGACGCGGACTGGCGCGCGGCGCAAATCCGAAGCGCTCCAGATCATAGCGCGGCATCGCCGCCTGAATCATCTCGACGGCGCAGCAGGCGAGACCGAAAGTCATCCACATCAGCGAGCCGGTGCGCGCCCAATTGATGACGTCGTCTGTCGCGGTGACGAAAAATCCCTTGTCGGCGAGTTCGTCGTTGAGATGCAGAAAGAACGGGTCGTCCGAGCCGACGGGCTTGCCGGTGCGCGGATCGATCAGTCCCTTGGGCTGCGGCGCGATCAGAGTCTGGCGCACGCCTTCCTTTTCGATCAGTCCCATTCCAGAGCTCCCTTGCGCCACTCGTAGACGAAGCCGACGGTGAGCACGCCAAGGAAGGCCATCATCGACCAGAAGCCGAAGGCGCCCGCTTCCTTGAAGGCCACCGCCCAGGGAAAGAGAAAGGCCACTTCAAGATCGAAAACGATGAAAAGCAGAGAGACGAGATAGAAGCGCACGTCGAATTTCATGCGCGCGTCATTGAAGGGATTGAAGCCGCATTCATAGGCGGAGAGCTTTTCGGGGTCCGGCGCCTTGAACGCGAGCAGGAAGGGCGCAACGAGCAATGCGCCGGCAATCACAGCCGATAGGGCGATGAAGATCACCAGCGGCAGATATTGTTCGAGCAGCGGCATGAGTCTGGTCCGACTTCGGCGGGGCGAGGGCCGGTCGCGGGAGCGTTTCCTTGGCGTTATTCCTTAGAACGACTCCAGGCCGCGCGTTCCGTAACAAAGGCCATTGTGCAAAGCAAGAGAGGAAGCGCGCCGTCGGCAAATTGGCCGCAGCCTTTTGACGAGGCGCCTCTATATTGCGC
>WSXZ01000117.1 GCA_009773555.1 Methylocystaceae bacterium
GCCGAGCACGGTGAGCGCGCCCTTGTCGATGATCGGCACGTCGTTGAATTCGAGATGGGTCTGCAAGGCGTGATGCGGCGCCATCGCCGGCTCGACGACAGTGGTGAAGCCCATCTGCGCGTAGAGACGGCCCGTCTCGTAGCTCGACCATTTGGCGGTTGAAAGCGGCGTGTCGGCCAGCCGCGCGCGAATCGCGCGATGCAGCTCCGGCAGCAGCAGTCGCGCCGTGTTCACATTGCCGCCGGCGATGTGCGAATGGATATCGATCGCGCCGGCCATGACGATATGGCCGGAGACGTCGATTTCCTGATCGGCGCTGCGCCCTTCAGGCCGCTCGACGATGCGGCCGTCCTCGAACCACACGTCGCCGATCGCGTCCTGGCCGGTCGCCGGATCGACGATATGGCCGCCGCGTAAAACTGTCAGCGCCATGCGTCCTCCGAAACTTCCGCCATGATGGCTTCGACGACCTCGGCACCCCGTCTCGCGGCGCGATTGTGTCGCGCGGGACAACGGTTGCCCGACCGCTCGACGCCGCTTCCACAGCGCTTTCTCTCCTATGTATAACTGCGCGCATACGTTAGCCAAATTTCTATTTATCGAATACTCCGTTCAAAAATAGCGAAACCGTCTTGCGCTAATCGCCACCCGGAAGTCGCTGTCGGCCTAAGTGGCTTATCTTCCAAGGGCTCAAGGCCCGAGTACGCTTGCCGTCACCCTTGGCTTCGCCAACTGCTCGAAGGAGGCTTGGCTCGAGTTGCGGGCGTCGTGCATGCCAAGTCAATCGTCAAGGCCTTCCAGCGAGGCTAGGCAGAACGTGGGATCGCGATCCAGTACCGCAACGGAGGCCATGTGGATCAGGGCGGCGTGGTCGAGCACCTGCTCGGCAAGCTCAACAGCCTGATCGGCAGGCATGACGGCGCTACCGGGCGCTCAATCAATGACCGTAACTCAAACCGCGTGTTTGAAACCTACGACGCCATCATCGATGCCGCTTGTGACACATGGCGAAGGCTCATCGCCGAACCCAAAACAATCACCTCAATCGGAATGGGAGACTGGGCCCATATCGGTCAATGATCGTAGCCTTTGGTATAGGCCAAATCCTCGCGCGCCAGTGAGCGCACAGGCGCGAAGATCAAGGCCGAAGCCCAGCGCTCCGAGCATCGCAAGTTCGAACCGCGCCATCAGCGCAAAGGCGCCGGCCGGCGAATCAAGCCGCTCGACGACTGCGTCTGCAAGTTCGAACAATTCGTCGTGCGAGTCGCGCTCGGGCAACAGCCGCAACAGCGCACATAGCGCCGTGACGCCGTTCAACGCCCCGCCGCGACCGAAATAGCGCGCGGCGCGAAGCGCGAGTGGCTCGATCGCATAGGCGCCAAGATGGTCTTCGAGCCGCGCGCCAGTCGGCCCGCACCAGATTGCCGGGCTGCAGAACCGGCCGCCTCGCCCGCGAGCGAACAAAATGGAGTTGTTTGCCTGAACGCGCTTGACCTCAGCCGGCCAAATAGAGAAGAGCTAATTTTAGACGCCGATCCGGGGTCCCGTCTCAATGCTGATTGACAACGGTAGCGGACATACGGTCTTACTCTGAGGCTACCGCCAGCTGCCGAATAGCGGGCTGCTCCGCCGCGCGGAATGTTGGCCGCTGTTGATGGCGATTGACGCTCAGCTCCCGCGTCCACCGCGCCCGTGACGCCGGCGGTAAGGCCGAGCGGAAGTTGTGCAGCGAAAGCCGCACGCAGACGGCAGAGGAGCGCGCAGATTGATCGCCATCGGCCGCCCGTGGCGCTCATTTGGTCAGGTGCCTTCGCGGTCCGAAAGGCGTAGAGCGCGCTACGCGGCCGTCTGCCGCTTCCATCGGCGGCGCCAAAACTGACCGGTCCCGGCGGCTGGATGCTGGCGAATTTGATTCGCGTGTGGCCCGTCCATCTCCCTCGTGAATCAGCGTCCCGGGGCGGGGCTTGTCACCACAGCGGCGCCTTGTGCTCCTCATGCTTGTCGATCTTGCGGGCGTTGCGGACCAACGCCACCTTGATTCTGTTGGCGAGCACGTGAAGACCGTCGCGAAGCTTAGCCATGCCTTCCGGATCCGGAAAGCCGCCGTCGCCAATATCGAGCGCGTCGATGTGCCCTTGCACGATGTTCTCGAGCGAGATTACTAGCAACGGACCCTGCCAGGCTTCGCTGGTCTTTTCGAAGGGAAGCGTCATGACGAGGTCCGTCGGCCGCGCTTCAATGTCTGGATCGAGAATCGTCGCACCGAACTCGAACAGACAGGCGTTGTCTCTCGTGAATGCGTCGCGCAGGGCTTTGGCAATTGCCTCGCCTGTCGCGCCAGCGATGATCGATGCGAGCGGATCAGCTGCGCCAGCGCTCCAGCTGCTCACGTCGAACTGATCCGGCCGGAGCAGCCTTGTCGTCGCTCCGCGCTTGTTGGGATAGCTCCATATGGGCGGCATGCGTTCATCGACGACAATGAGCACGTCGCGTTGCGAATCGGTCAATACGCCGTTCGCAACGCTGCCGAGCAGAAGCTCCTCTGTGACGTGGGATCCGTGCTTGCCCAAAATGACAAGATCGCACTCGAGCATCTCTTCCTCGGCGACAATTTCCCGCTTTGCTTCACCGCGCACGACAAGCGCCGTGTATTCCGATGGCGGCAGGCCGGCCGACTTGGCTATTTCATGCAGTTCCGCGGTTGCCCGTTCCTTATATTTTGAAGCAATGAAATCGCTGTCTATGAAATGCTCCATAGTCTCTTCGAACAAGGGGTCGTCGAAGACATGCAGCAAGACGATATGGGCTCCCGGAGCGGCTAGGCGGGCAAGCCCGATCGCCGTCTCCAAAATGGGTGAAAAATCTACCGCCACGAGCACGCGCTCGTAGGCGTGGCGGGGCCGCTCCTTCACGATAAGAACTGGGCGTCCGCCACTTTTGCTGATAACTCGCGAAGCGGTAGAGCCCAGTGAGAGTCTAGACAGAAAGCCGCGGCCGTGCGCGCCGAGCACGATCAGGTCCGAGCAAAGGGACTCGGCGCAGGCGGGAATCGCCTCCGCAGCGGATCCGCTTTTGATATGCACGCTGACGCCGATCTCACTGGCGCCACAAGGCTCCAACGCTACTTTGATCAGCTGTTCTCGAGCCTTTTCGACAAGTCTCCCCGAGATCGCCTCGACGTTCTCGCCAAGAAGCTCTCGTAACGCCTCCGTCAGTCCCCAGCCAGTCGCATGCACCACATCGTAGCGCGCTCCGGCCGCCTTTGCGATCAGAGCACCGCGATCGAGGGCGGCGGCCGAGTTGGAGGAGAGATCGGTCGCCGCCAAAACTGTCTTGAGGCTCGTCATCGACTGCGCTCCAGCTTTCCTGTGCTTCAATTTTCCACATGACCAGCC
>WSXZ01000118.1 GCA_009773555.1 Methylocystaceae bacterium
TTTGCATGCTCGTCGGCGCCGCGCCGGCTCACGCCGAAACGCTAATGGGCGCGATGCGGCGGGCCTATGACGCCAATCCGCAGCTCAACGCCAGCAGAGCCGAGCTTCGCGCGATCGACGAAGGAGTGCCGCAAGCGCAGGCCAGCATGAGGCCGCGCGTGACGGGCGACGGCTATCTCGGCGTGCAGCGTAATCGCCTCGTCACAAAGCAGCGCGACTTCAATATCAACGACCCGACCGATACGGTGATCACCAAGAACATTCAGAACGGCGACAGCGTTCCACGCTCCGCTCAGTTGACATTTGAACAGCCGATATTCGACGGGTTCAAGGCGCGAAACGAAACGCGCGCAGCGGAATCGGGCGTCTTCGCCGGACGCGAACGACTGCGTCTGACTGAGCAGCGCATATTATTCGACGCCGTCACCGCCTATATGAACGTTTTGCGCGACACGGCGGCGCTCCAACTTCAAGAAAGCAATGTCGCGGTCCTGAAAGAGCAACTGCGCCAAACACGCGAGCGCTATCAATATGGACAGATCACGTTAACGGATGTCGCGCAGGTGGAGGCGCGTCTGGCGGGGGGAAAATCTCTCGCCAGCGCCGCGCGCGCAGCGCTCGACGCGAGCATAGGCGTCTATCGCAAGATCGTCGGCGTCGACCCAACGAAGCTCACGCCGGGCGCGCCGATAGATCGATTGCTGCCGAAGTCACGAGAAGAAGCGGAGAGCATTGCGCAGATCGAGCATCCCCTCGTTCTGGCGGCGCTCCATGACGCCGACGTCGCCGATCTCGACATCAAGGCGCTTGAAAGTGACTTCATGCCCAAATTGTCGATCGTCGGCGACGTATTCACCCAGACCGACATTGCCGGTATCGGGAACCGCAATGTCGGGGCAAAAATCCTCGGACATCTCAACGTGCCGATTTACGAGGGCGGCCTGACGTCCTCTCGCGTGCGGCAGGCTAAAGAGACGGCTGGACAGCGTCGCTTCGACGCCGACGTCGCGCGCGCAGAAGTTCTCTCGCTGGTGCGCGCCTATTGGGGCGCGTTGCAGGCCGCCAAAACGCAGATCGCCGCGGCGCAAACCCAGATCGCCGCAGCCGAGCGCGCGCTCTATGGCGTGAGAGAAGAAGCCAAGGCCGGTCAGCGAACGACGCTCGAAATCTTGAATGCGCAGCAGGAGTTGCTCAACGCGCGCCTTGCGCTCATCATCGCGCAACGCGACCGGGTCGTCGCGTCCTACGCCGTGCTCTCGTCTCTGGGGCGGCTTTCTTCAGATTGCCTCGGCCTTACGCCCAACGGCTATGATCCTGCGGTCCACTTCGACCAGGTGAAGGACTGGTGGGGTGGAGTTCAGACCCCAAGCGGCCAATAGACGAAGTGAGAGAGAAAACGCCAAACTGCGCGGATTGCGATAGCGCCACCCGCTGCTCATGCTCTGTCAGCGATCGGCATCGTCACCAGCGCCCCGACGCACCCGGATCGAGGCGAACCGGATCGGGAACTCCGACCGCGTCGGCCTCATGCACCGGGAGGGGTTCGCGCTCGAATGCCGCGCCATCCGCCGCGTGCGGGAGCAGATGGGATTCAAGAATGTCATCGTCATGATCCCTTTCTGCCGTTCAACAAAGGAGGCCGACCGCCTCCTCGAGGTCATGGCGGCCAATGGTTTGAAGCGTGGCGACGACGGCCTTCAGGTCTATGTGATGTGCGAAATACCTTCCAGCGTGATTTTGGGGAGAGCCTTCGCCGAGCGTTTCGACGGCTTCTCGATCGGCAGCAACGACCTGAGCCAACTCACGCTCGGCGTCGACCGCGATTCGACAGATTTGGCGAATCTCTTCGACGAACAGGATGAGACGGTGAAATGGATGATTCAAACGGTCATCGCCGACGCCTGCAAGGCCCGGCGCAAAGGTCGGGCTATGCGGACAAGCGCCCCGCGACCATCCCGAGTTCGCCGAGTGTCTCGTCGCATGTGGAATCGACTCCATGTCGGTCACGCCGGACAGTTTTATCGCGGTGAAGCGCCGCGGTTCGCGAGACGATCTCAATCGCCGCGTCTCTCAGCTGTCACGACACAGGGGGCGGATATGAAAATCGTGATCTTTGAAGCCGAAGCGCGCGAACGAGCAGCGTTCAATAGCTTGACCTCTGCCGCTGAACTGCGGCTCGTCGCCGAGCAGCTTGCCGCCGCCAATGTACATAGCTTCTCGGATGCAGAATTTATTTCAACATTCATCTATTCGGAGCTCAGCCGCGGGATCCTCGAACAGCTCCCATCCCTGAAGCTGATCTCGACTCGATCGACCGGATACGATCACATCGACATGGCCTATTGTGCGGAGCGCGGAATCACCGTCTGCAACGTCCCAAGTTACGGCGAAAACACGGTTGCCGAGCACGTCTTCGCGCTGCTGCTTGCTCTCAGCCATCGCCTCTTCGAGGCCGTGGAACGCGCGCGTTCCGGCCGATTCTCGCCTGAAGGCCTGCAAGGCTTCGATCTCGCGAGCAAGACGATCGGCGTCGTTGGTGCAGGAAGCATTGGCCGCCATGTGATTCGCATCGCCAAAGGATTCGGAATGAATATGCTCGCTTACGACGTGACGACCGATTCGCAGCTCGTCGAGCATCTCGGATTCCGCTACGCGACCTTTGATGAGCTGCTCGCGCACTCGGATGTGATCACGCTCCACGCTCCGGCGACACCCGCGACTTATCATCTGCTCTCGGCCAAGACGTTCGCACGGATGAAGAACGGCGTCATCATCGTCAACACGGCGCGCGGAAGCCTAATCGATTCTCTTGCGCTGATCCAAGCGCTCCGCTCGGGCAAGGTGGCTGGCGCCGGACTCGATGTCCTGCCCGACGAGCCTTTGATCCGCGAGGAGGCCGAACTTATCTGCTCGATCTTCTGCAATCAGCACGACCTGCGCGATCTCGTGGCGGATCATGTACTGCTTCGGATGCCAAACGTAATCGTTACTCCGCATAGCGCTTTCAATACAAGGGAAGCCGTAGGTCGAATAGTCGAGACCACGGTCGCAAATATCCACGCCTTCCTCGAGGGCCATCCGCAGAACATCGTTAGCAGATCGCCATCGCGCATGAATTAAGCGTCGAGGTCTGGATCATCGAAGTCCGTCGGGCCAATGTCATGGCGAGAGCGGGAAGCTTTAAGTCTTGCGGATGCTGATCGAGCTTAAAGGGTCGGCGGGAGACGGGTTATTGTCTCACTCGGAATTTTTGGCGGTCCGTGTTGATCCCGCGCTCGCGCAAGCTCCTAGCCGCTAAGTTCACGTTTTCCAGAATCGTCAATTACACCGGAATATCGCCGCTGCTCTCCCGGCTCATCCTCGTCGTCTGTGGACTGTTTGTCTAGAC
>WSXZ01000007.1 GCA_009773555.1 Methylocystaceae bacterium
ACGGCGTCGCCAACATCGCCCAAGCACTTTGGAGCGGAGCACTCGATCCCGCCGTCACCCTCTCATACCGAGGCTTGTAAAGAGCGTTGAACAGCCCTGCGTGCTGGTCGTCTGATTAGAAAAAATCTCTAGAAGGATCCTCCCCATGAAGAAGCTCTCGCTTGTGGCCATCGCCGCCGTGCTCGCTACCCCCGCTTTCGCTGACCCGATCGGCGCCAACGTCGGCATCAACACCTCCGTCTCGCAGGGCGTGAACGTCGGCAGCGTCACCAACCTCGGCCTCAACAACGTTGGCGTCGTCAATCAGAACGTCGCCGTCGGCGGCGGCATCGATCTCGCCGCTGGCGCGTTCAGCCAGGCCACGGCCAATTTCAACATGGACACGCATGCCTTCAGCGTCGGCAGCATCGTCGACTCGGGCAATGGCGGCGAAGGCGGCGACGTCAACGTTGTGGCGATCAACGCCGCGGTGGCGGTGTCTGATACCGAAACGACTCAGGCCGGTCTTGCCGGCGGCCTCGCGATCCCGGTTGCGCTTTCGGCCAATGGCACGGCGCTGCAGGACGCGTCCGCGACCCCGATCGTTCCGATTAACGTTGGCGTCGGCACCGGCGACAGCACCACCGCGTCGGCCGCGAGACTCACCACGGTGCAGGCCAATCTCTCGTCCCAGCAGTCGGCCACGGCCGCCAGCGCCACCCAGGACGGCATCGGCAATGGCATCGACGCCAATGGCGGCAACGGCCAGGCCTTCATGATCACCATCGGCTCCAACAACACCAGCATCGACAACACCTCGGTGTCGCGGATCGAAGTCGACACCAACATCAATGTCGCCGATCGTGGCGGCGTCGCTGGCGGCCTGCGCGTCGACGACTCCTTCAACCCGATCGATATCCAGGACAATGCTATCGCGCTCGCCGGCGTCGCGGTCACCGCGAACCACAACGCCATCGGCAACGGCGCTCCCTGATCTTAGCAAGCCTGGCTAACATCGAGGGCGGCGTGCAGCATATGTTCAAAGGATCAGTCCTATGAAGCCAATACTGCAAGCCGCCCTCGTCGTTCTCTTCGGTCTCTCTGCAATTGCGTCGCCCGCCGACGCAGCCAAGAGCCACAGGCAGAGACGATCTATAGCGGTCGTGGCTGAGGACAGTTCGCCGGCATGTCTCGGCGGCTATTTGGCGCAAACGGAAGCCCAGGATTATCTCAGAGACGACATCTGGGTCTTGGAGCCGGTTCCGGGCAGCGACAATCGCCCCTATCGCTTCGACTGTCGGCAGCCGGTTTTTTTCAGGCGTTAGCTCTGAGCGCTTTGTCTTTGAGAGTGCGCCGCCGCGCGCTTGGTCGTCATTTTTCGAGAGCTGGGAATAGACGATGTCGCGAACCTCGCTTTTAGCCGCAATCTTCCTCCTGAGCGTCATGAATTCCGCCTTTGCGCAGATGGCGACGCAAAGCGCGCCTTTCAATTTCGCATATGGGTTCACCGGCGGATCGCAGTCGTCCATCGACCTCTCGCAGTCCGGCTTCGTGAACGTCTATTATGGAGTTCAGGATTCCAATCAGGCGAATCAAGCGGTGATCAACCAGAACGGGCTCAACAACTATTCGCAGATGCAGCAGATCGGCGACTCCACGGGTCAGTCTAGCGGCGGCGCGAGCGTTCGCGGCGACGGTCCGCGTTTTGGCGCACAGAATTACGCGTCCGTGACCCAGAACGGCGTGGAGAACAGTTCGCAGATCACGCAAATGGGCGGCACGAATGTCGCCGCGGTCGCGCAAAACTCCTATGTCGGAAATGGTTCGGCGCCTCGCGTGCTGGTGCCGACCGACGGCCCGATCTACCAGTCCTATCAAACGCCAGAAGGCTATCTCTCTCTGTTCGCCACGGACAGCATGAGTCTGGCGATCTGGACGCCGCCAGGTCTGACGGCGACGAACAGCTTTGGACGAATGCACTAACGACGAACCTTTGACTTGATGTCCAAAGGACAGGACTACGTGAAAAAGCGAACAAAAATCGTCGTATCGTTCGCCTGCGCCGCCGGAATGGCGGGCGCGTCGACTGCGCTCGCACAGCCGGCAAGCTTCGATAAGGGCGTCGACGCTTCGATTCTGGAAGCTGAGCGCGCCATCCAAGAGCTCAACGCCGCGTCAAAAACGCGAGTGAAAGAGAAGCGTCCTGTCAGTCAGCCGGTAGCAAAAGCGGCGCCGCGGCCCGTCGTCAGAATGACCGGGCCGTGCAATCTGAACGGCAACACCCAATTTTTTCAAATTCCCTATATCGGCTTTTGCGGCGCGGTCCACGGATCCTTTACCGGTTTCCTGGGCAAGGACTTTGCGACCGAAGACATAGCGTTCACGACGCAGCGGCTTCCTGCCTATCGATACGGGTGGAACGGTCTCGGATTGAGCGCCGCCGTGCCGATGCTGTACTATTGGAAAAATCCGCTCGTGGGCAAGACGACGTCCGGCGCCTATACCGGCACATACAGCATGGTGAATTTTCTGGCCTTCCGGAACACGGATTACGGAACGATCTCCGTGTTCGTCAATGCCGGAGTGTTCGCCAGGACGGTAAAAAATTATGAAGGCGAAACGCGCATATCGCTGAACCAATTCTACGGAAACTATTGGCGGGGCGCTCTCGACCAAGCCTGGGTTCAATTCGGCGGGCTGCGCGTCGGACTCCAGCCCTCGCTCTTCAGTTTCAGCCGCACCGGCTACACCTTCATGCCGGGCTACGCGTCCTACATGACGACGCCGGCGGTTTCGTACACTCACAGAATCGAAAATATCAACGTTCTCCCAGGTCTCCTGCCGCGCTTGGGCGCCTCGATCAGCGTATCGGCTGAAGATCCGACGCTGAGGCGTTATCCGGACGGGGTTCTGTCGAGATATCCGACGGGCATGGGATACCCGGACTTTGTCGCGCAATTACGCGTCGGCGCCCCCGCCTTCGTCGTCCACGCGTCGGGAGCGATGCACGAAATCAGGGATGTTTCCGCCAACGCGTACAATTCCTTCATGCCGAAATACTCCACTTGGGGTTGGGCTGCGCAGCTTGCCGGCGAATATCGTTGGAAGTGGAGCGGGCTCATCGGTCCCCTTGGCGGCGAAATGTACGGCAAGGCCATGCTATCGGCGACCGCCACTCAAGGCGCGCTTTCGTATCTCGGCATGCCGTATATGTCGATCGACTATGTGAGCAGCTCGACCGGAACGATCCAGAGGAGCTCCGGTCAGTCATTCATGGGATCCTACGAACATCTTTGGACTCCGGTGTTCAAGACCTCGATCACGGGAGCGGCGTTTCAGACCTACATGGGCTCCGCCCCGGAATTTCTCGGCTTCGGCAACGTCGCTTTCGGCTTCAATACGCAAGTCAGAGGTCAACGCGTCGTCGGAAACGCCGAGTATTGGGCCGGCGAGGGGTGGGCGTTCGGTCTGGAAGGCGGTTGGACATGGAGCCAAGCCAACGGCCAATACCTCGGCGGACGCGGCCTGCCGGTGGCCGTCAACTTCCCGAACGTCCTCACCTATATGCGGAAGGCTTTTTGATGAGGCCGGAGACATGTGGCGTTTCGGCCACATCGCGGATTCTATCGCAGTTCGTCGAGGTCGGAACGATCGACCGCGGCGCGCTGCAAAGCTAGGGTGACTATAGGCAGTATCCGAACAACGAAGGCCAACTTCCAGGGACCAGACTCATGAAAAAGCTGATCGCGACACTATCCTTCTGCACGCTCGCTGCCGGTTCGGCCCTCGCCGACGGTCAGAACAATCAGAACCAGAATCAGTCCCAAGCGTACGGCAACAACTATTCGACCGTCACACAGATCGGCGTGAACAATAACGCCGCCGTCGTTCAGAACGGCTCGGTCGGCGGAAGCCTCGTCGATCTTGGTTCGGGCAACCAGAATCAGACCAATGTGAACATCGATAAGCAAGCCTTCGCGATCGGCAGCATTATCGACAGCGAGGGCGCAACGATCAGCAAGACGGACTCTGACAACATTTCCATTTCCAATAATGCGCAAGCCTCGATCGTCACGCCCATCCAATAGGCGCGGCGAAGCGTAAGATTGCCGAACCAAAAAACCCCAGCCTCCGGCTGGGGTTTCCGCTTTCAAGGACGTCGCCTCAGCGAGGCGGCCCGCCTTGGCGACCACCGATCAAACGAGACCCCGCGCCCGCTGGCGCGCCGAGCCTACGCGCGGTCTATTGGGGCTGATATTTGCCCGCGCTGAACAGTCCGGTCTGCGATTGCCCGTCAGGCAAGCTCATCGTTCCCTGGCCGTCCGGCTCGCCATTCTGGAACTCGCCGCGGTAGGAGGCGCCATTCGGCAGCGTGAGAATGCCCTTGCCGTGCGGGCGTCCATCGCGGAATTCGCCCACATATTTCTTGCCGTCGGGAAATGTGTAAGCGCCCTTGCCGACGATCCGGCCATTGACGAATTCGCCGCTGTAGCTTTCGCCGTTGGCGATCGTGAACGTGCCTTTGCCGTGACGGATGCCGTTGCGGAACTCACCGACGTATTGGCCGCCGGACGCGAAGGTAATCGCGCCGCGACCGGTCGCTTTTCCGTCGCGGAACTCGCCCGCATAAAAGTCGCCGTTTGGAAACTTGAGTCCGCCGACGCAGCGCTTCCAGGGCGTCGCCAAACTGACGTCGCAAGGCGGCAGGCCGGTTTTCGGCCCCTTCTGTTCGCTTTGCGCCGCGCTGCTGGCTTTCGGTCTGATGGCAAGTTCGCCATTAATGAAATTTCCGGAGAACTTCTTGCCATCGGGCATAGTGACCGCGCCCATGCCATGGGGAACATCCGCCTTGAACTGGCCGACATAGATTTTTCCGTCAGCGGACACCAATTTGCCCTGCCCGCTTTTTTTCCCGTCCTTGAAACTGCCGGTGTAGGATTCTCCGTCAGGATGGGTGATGGTCCCTTTGCCGTTTGGCGCGCCGTCGCGGAATTGCCCTTCGTATCTCTTGCCGTCCGTGAAAATGAGCGCGCCCTTACCGTAAGCTTTGCCGCCTTTCATCTCTCCAATATAGCGATTGCCGTCGGGCGCCGTTATAACGCCGAAGCAATGTTTCGAGATGTTTTCTTGCGTGCATTTGGGAACGATTTCCGCCGATGCTGGAAGCGAGCCGACAGCTCCCGTACAAAGCGCAAGCATCAATATGCTGCGGCGAAATTTTGGGACTGAGGCGTAAGGCATGGCAAAACCTGCGCTGGTGAAGCGACGGAACCGTGAGCTTATAGCTCAGTCAAAATTTAGAACAACGAACTTTTTCAAGTGGATTTTGTTCAGCGTCTTTGGACATGCGCCTGAACAACGCGACGCCGCTCATAGCGCGCCCGTGAGCTTTGTCGCCAGCAGGGCGATGGTTTTTACGTAAACGCGCGCCTGATTCCACTCGAGCAAAACCGCGAAGTTGGGCTCGCCTTCATTCCAGCCCGCGCCCGCGCGCCAGCCTTTGCCCTTGAGGAAATTCGCCGTCGACGCCAGCGCGTCGGCGGTGGATCCTATGAGATCGCGTCTGCCGTCGCCGTCGAAATCGACGCCATATTTCAGATAGGAGGAAGGCATGAATTGCGTCTGGCCGATTTCTCCAGCCCAGTCGCCGCGCATCTGCGCCGGGGACATATCGCCGCGCTCAACGATTTTCAGCGCATGCTTCAGCTCTTCATTGAACTGCGGGGAGCGCCTGCAGTCATAGGCGAGCGTCGCCAGCGCCTGCATCGTCCTGAAGCGCCCATTGTCGGCGCCAAAGCCCGTTTCCAATCCCCAGATCGCCACAAGCACCGCTCCGGGAACGCCATAACGCGCCTCTATCTGTGCGAGCAGCGCCGCGTGCCGCTGAAGCATCGCCCGCGCCTTGCGCAAGCGGGCGGGCGTCACCAGGCGACTCGAAAACTTCTCGAAACTTTGGTGAAAAATCCGCTGTCCGCGGTCGCGGCCAATCACCGCGTGATCATAGGTTACGCCGGCCAGCGCCGCGTCGAGCGTCCGTTGCGAAACGCCTTCCGCCGCGGCGTCGCGTTTCATCTCCTCAAGCCATTGGCTAAAACCGGCCGCAGACGATCCGCAGGGCGCGGCGCGCGCCGATACGGCGCACGCGCCCAAAGCCAGCGCGCTGGCGGCAAGTAACACACCCCACGCCTTGGCGCTTTTCGACAGCCGGTTCATGGCCGGCAGTTTAGTGGGCCTGCGAAGGCGCTGCAATCAGCCGCGCACCCTCACGGCGCCCGACCCTTGGCGGAATGCGCGGCCAACGCCGGCATTTCTCTAGCGATGCGCTGAATCAGCGGCGCTTTGCCTTGAACTGGCGTTTGCAGGCGCTTGAAAGCTCGTTCATATGCGTGCGCAGGCATCTTTCGACGGCGATCGCATTGGGCTCGTCCGCCGCGCAAAACTTGTGGGAATCGCGCTCGCAGGCCGTGCGCTGCTTGTCCATCGTCCGGGCTGTCGCGGGATTGAACGCGGCGAGGCCAATGAAGGCGGAAAGAGAAAAGATCAACAGCTTACTCATCGGTTGCTCTTTCGTTTAGCCTAACGACCGCTGCGCAAAGTGCGCGACGCGGCCAGAGCGATACCTGTATCGAGCGTAGTCGATATCAAGTATCAACGCCTGCCTGCTAATCGCGACAGAGAGGCATCTCAGGCGTAACTTCCGGCACGATCAGCCGCGCGCCAGTAGAGGCGACGATATCCGCGACGCTGACGCCGGGCGCGCGTTCACGCAGCGCCAGCCCCTCATCGGTCGGCTCAATGACGGCAAGCTCCGTCACGATCAGGCTGACGCGCCGCGCCGCCGTCGGCGGCAGTGTGAGAGTTTCGACGATCTTCGGCTCGCCCTTGGCGACGTGCTGCATCGCTATGATGACGCGCTTGGCGCCCGCGACAAGGTCCATCGCGCCGCCCATCCCCGGCGTAAACTTTCCCGGAATCATCCAGCTGGCGAGATGTCCCGCAGCGTCGATCTGCAACGCGCCAAGCACCGCCATGTCCACATGGCCGCCGCGAATCAGCGCGAAGCTCGTCGCGCTATCGAAGCTCGCGGCGCCCGGCAACGACATGATGAAGCCGCCGCCAGCGTCGATGAGATCGCGATTCTCCATTCCATCCGGCGGCGGCGCGCTGAAGCCGATGAGCCCATTTTCGCTCTGCATGGCGACCGACATTCCCTGCGGGATGAACCGCGCCACGAGAGTCGGCAGGCCGATCCCGAGATTGACGAGCATGCCGTCGCGCAGCTCCAGGGCGACGCGGCGCGCGATGATTTCCTTGGCGTCCATCAACGCGCCCTGCCCACGATGTGCGTGACGAGCACGCCCGGCGTGCGCACCGCGTCGGGCGGAATGACTCCTACGGGCACAATCTCGTTAGCTTCGACGATGACGCAGTCCGCGGCGAAGGCCATGACCGGGTTGAAATTTGCGGCCGTGAGCCGATAGGTCAGATTGCCATAATAGTCGGCCTCATGCGCGCGAAGCAGGGCGAAATCCGCCCGCAGCGGCTTCTCGATGAGAAAGTTCGCGCCGTCGATCTCAATGACCTGCTTGCCTTGCGCAACGACCGTTCCCACGCCGGTCGGCGTCAAGACGCCGCCAAGCCCGGCGCCGCCGGCGCGAATGCGTTCGGCGAGCGTGCCTTGCGGGATGAGCTCCATGTCGATCGCGCCGGCGCTCATCAACCGCTGCGTGGTCGGATTGGTGCCGATGTGCGAGACCTCAACGCGCGCAACGCATCCCGCTTCAATCAGCCTGCCGACGCCGACATTCGGATAGGCTGTGTCGTTGCCGATGATCGTCAATGCGCGCGCGCCACGCGCGACGAGCGCGTCGATCAACCGATCAGGCGACCCGACGCCAAGAAACCCGCCGATCATGACGCGCGCGCCGTCAAAAACGAGGGCGGCTGCGGCTTCGACGGTGATCGCGCTTTTTCTCATTCACCGAGCCCTGCTTATCGTGTGGGCGCATCCAGATAATGCCTTTCGGAGACTTCGCGCAGACGCGCCGCCGCGGCTTCCGGCGTGATGTCGCGTTGGGGTTCGCCCAGCAACTCAAAGCCCACCATGAATTTCCGCACGCTCGCCGAACGCAGCAGCGGCGGATAGAAATGCGCATGAAAATGCCAGTCGGCGTGCGGCGCGCCGTCTGTCGGGCGCTGGTGGAATCCCATCGAGTAGGGAAAGTCGGTTTCGAACAGATTGTCGTAGCGAATCGTCAGCCGACGAAGGATGTCGGCGAGCGCCTCAACCTCATCTCCGGTAAGATCGTCAAAAGAGCCGATATGCCTTGTGGCCAGCACCATGGTTTCAAATGGCCAGATCGCCCAGAACGGCACGAGCGCAACGAAATGATCGTTGCGGCAAACGATTCGCTCGCCGAGGCTTTGCTCAAGCGCCAGATAGTCGCAGAGGAGACAGGAGCCGTTCTTCGCCAGATATGCGCTCTGCCGCGCCGATTCCTTGGCGACTTCGTTCGGAACGCTGTGGGTCGCCCAGATCTGACAGTGCGGATGCGGATTGCTGGCGCCCATCGCCGCGCCGCGATTTTCAAAAATCTGCACGTAGTTGATCATATCGAGAGCGCCGAGGCGCATACTCTCGTCGCGCCACGCCTCGACGACGGGGACGATCTCGGGAACGGTCATGCGCGATAAAGTCAGATCGTGGCGCGGCGAGAAACACAGCACACGACATCGGCCGGGCTCGCTTTGGGCGACAAGCAGCCCGTCTTGAACGATCTCCTCCGCTGACGCCTGCGGCGTGAGCGCCGCGAAGTCGTTGTCGAACGCGAAGACGCCCGTGTAGGCTGGGTTGCGTTCGCCATTCGCCCGCGCGTTTCCAGGACACAGATAGCAGGACGGGTCGTATGTAGGCCGATCCGTTACGCGATCCTTTTCAACCTGGCCTTGCCATGGACGGCTGGTCCGATGCGGCGAGACAAGCACCCATTCGCCCGTGAGCTGATTGAGTCGGCGATGCGAAGCGCTGTTCAGCAGGGACACGAGCCGCTCCTAATCGCCGGCAGGACCCGCGCCGGGACCAGGCGCGCAGGTGAGGATGGGCGGCGTCACGCCGGTCGCTGCGCGATATCTGTCAGCCATCGCCTGCGCGAAGGCGTCAGCGCGGCTCGCTTCCACCAGATTGATGGTGCAGCCGCCAAATCCGCCGCCCATCATCCGCGCGCCGTAGACTCCCGGAAGGCTGTGGGCGATCTCGACCATGAGATCGAGTTCGGCACAGCTCACTTCATAATCGTCGCGCAGACTTTCATGCGAAAGATACATGAGACGGCCGCATTCCTTGAGGTCTCCGGCTTCCAGCGCCGCGGCGGCGCGCAGCGTGCGATCGATCTCGCCGACGACGTGCCGGGCGCGGCGAAAGATGAGCTCGGGCATCGCATCCGCGTATCGCATCAGTTGCGCAAACGTCACGTCCCGCAACGCCGATACGCCGTCGAGCCGCGTCGAGAGCGCCGCGACCGCGCGCTCGCAGTCCTCGCGACGCGAATTATATTCATCGCTCGCGAGTTGATGGCGCACCATCGTGTCGCAAATGACAAGACGCGCGTTCGGATCTATCGCAACTTTCCGCGAAACGAGACTGCGGCAGTCGAGCAGCAGGGCGCTCCCTTCGACGGCGCAGCACGATATGTATTGGTCCATAATGCCGCAGCGAACGCCGACGAATTGGTTTTCGGCGCGCTGACAGATCTTGGCGAGTTCGACTCGGTCGACCTCGGCGCCGGAGATCGACAATAGCGCAAAGCCCGCGGAGACTTCGAACGCCGCCGAGGCCGAGAGTCCGGCGCCGATGGGCAGATTTCCGTCGAGGACGAGATCCGCGCCGCTCAGCTTGTAACCAGCGCGCTCAAGAAAGATCGCCACGCCTCGCACATAATCGGTCCAATCGCCGCGCGGCTGTGCGTTCGCGTCGTCGAGGTCGAATTCGACGACTTCATCCATGACAAGCGAGCCTATGCGCAAGCGCCGGTCGGCGCGCGGCGCAATGGCGGCCCAGATCGAGAGATCAAGCGCCGCCGGCATGACGAAGCCGTCATTGTAATCGGTATGCTCGCCAATGAGATTGATGCGGCCCGGCGCCCGAAAAAGGCGCGGCTCACGCTCGAAACTGCGGCGGAAGGCGGCAATCAGATCTTGCTCGATCCTCGACTCCATTCCGGCCACAATCCCATTGTCATCAAATCGTCAAGGCGACGCCGCATCGGATCGGCGGTAGGGGATCAAATGATAGTCCGCCCATGACACGTCAACGCCTTGGCGTTTGCTACTATCCTGAACATTGGCCTCAGTCACGCTGGAGCGAAGACGCGGCCATGATGAAGGGTATAGGTCTTTCCTTTGTTCGGATCGGCGAATTCGCCTGGTCCCGGTTGGAGCCGAGCGAGGGCGCCTATCGTTTCGAGTGGCTGAGCCTCGCCATCGAGGCGCTTGACCGCGCCGGCCTCAAGGTCGTGCTCGGAACGCCGACGGCGACGCCGCCGAAATGGCTCGTCGACAAGATGCCGGAGATGGCGGCGCTCGACGCCGACGGGCGGCCGCGCAGATTCGGTTCGCGCCGCCATTATTGTTTCAGCCACGAAGGCTACGCTCAAGAATGCGAGCGCATCGTCGAGCTTCTGGCGCGCGCCTTCGGCGGCCATCCCGCCGTAGCGGCATGGCAGACCGACAATGAATATGGCTGCCACGACACGGTGCTCAGCTATTCGCCGGCCGCGCTGCAGGCGTTTCGGCGATGGTGCGAGGCTAAATATCGCTCGATCGAAACGCTGAACGAAGCCTGGGGCAATGTCTTCTGGTCGATGGACTATCGAAGCTTCGATGAGATCGAGCTGCCGAACCTGACCGTCACCGAGGCCAATCCATCGCATCTGATGGATTTCCAGCGTTTCTCGTCCGATCAGGTCGTCGCCTTCAACCGGCGCCAAGCGCAGATCATCCGACGTCACGCGCCGGATGCGACAATCCTCCACAACTTCATGGGCGCGTTCGTCGACTTTGATCACTATGCGCTGTCGGATGATCTCGACGTCGCCGCGTGGGACAGCTACCCGCTCGGGTTTCTGGAACGCTCCTCTCACGACGACGCCTTCAAGCTGCGCTACATGCGCGTCGGCGATCCTGACTTTCAGGCCTTTCATCACGATCACTACCGCGCATGTGGACGCGGCAGATGGCAGGTGATGGAGCAGCAACCGGGGCCGGTGAATTGGGCGCCGTGGAATCCGGCCCCCGCCAAGGGCGCCGTGCGCCTCTGGACCTTCGAGGCTTTCGCGGCCGGCGCCGAGACGGTGAGTTATTTTCGCTGGCGGCAGGCGCCTTTCGCGCAAGAGCAGATGCATGAAGCGCTGCTGCTGCCAAACGCCGCGCCGAATGACGCCTATCATGACGTCGCGCGCATTTCTGAGGAGCTCGCCATGCTCGATGCGCGCGTCGAAACGGCGCGCGCAGAGGTGGCGCTGGTCTTCGATTATGAAAGCGCCTGGGCGTGGCGCATCGAGCCGCAAGGCCGAGACTTCTCCTATTTCGATCTCGTCATGGGCTTCTATCGGGCGCTGCGGCGCGCGGGGCTTTCCGTCGACGTCGTTCCGCCGACCGCGGCGGCGATCGCTGATCGAACGCTGATCCTTGTCCCTGCGCTTTTTGCGCCGTCTCACGATTTCGCAGAGGCGCTGGCGCAAAGCGGCGCGACCATTCTGCTACCGGCGGATCTGCCTCCCGGCGTTTTGCGACGCATCATCGACATTCGCGTCAGACGAGTCGAAAGCCTTCGGCCAGGCGCACGGATTACGCTTTCCGGACATGGCGCTTTCCTGCGGTGGCGCGAATTCTTGGCTCTCGGCGAGAGCGTCGCGCCCGAGTTCACATCGGAAGACGGCGAAACTGCGCTCGCGCGATCCGAGAACGTCTTTTATCTCGCCGGTTGGCCGGACGAAGAATTGCTGAACAACATGCTGCGCCATGTTGCTCATGTCGCCGGCATATCGACGCTCGATCTCACCGAAGATATCCGCGTGCGCGACAATGGCGCGATGCGCTACATTTTCAATTACGGCGCGGCGTCGACGGATATTTCGGCGCTGGTCGGCGAAGAGACGCTCTTGATCGGCGAGCGTCTTCTCGAACCTTGCGGCGTCGCCGTCTTCAGGCGTCGGGACTGCTTTCAACGCGCGGCTCAGAACACCAGCCAAGACGCGACGACAAAATAGGTCAGGAGGGAAAACGTGTCCTGCACCACGGTCGCGACCGGGCCGGAGCCGAGCGCTGCGTCATAGCCGAGCCTTGCAAACAACCAAGGCATGAGAAATCCAAACGTCGTTGCGATGGTGCTCGCGACCGCCAGCGAAATCCCGACGGTTGCGGCGAGGCCGACGCTCGAAAAGAAGAACCAGACGATCGGAAAAGCGAGACCGCCGAGCATCGCGCCGAGCAGCGCCCCGGTGCCGAGCTCGCCGGCAAAAAGCGGCAGCAAGGCCGAATCGGTGAGGGAGAGGCCGCGGATGACGACGACTTCCGACTGTGTGCCGACCGAATCCGCGAGATAAACGATCGCAGGGATAAAGAAGGCGACGGCGATATGCGCGCTGAGCGCAGTTTCGAAGCGCGACATCATGGCGGTCGCCGCTGCGCTGCCGGCCATGCCGACAAGCAGCCAAGGCAATCGATAAAGCGCGCGACGGTGCGGCGCGGCCGTCAACGCGTCTCTTGCAGCCTCCGACTTGCCGAGGATGCCCACCATGTGATGCAGATCCTCAAGATGCTCGTCGCGCAAGATGGTCATGAGCGCGCGCGCCGGCACGGCGCCGAGAAATCTTCCTTCGGCGTCGCAGACGGCCAAGATCGACAGGCCCGAGTGAATGGCGACGCTGGCCGCAGCTTCGCGATCCGCGCCGAGCGGCACGCTGTAGGCTTCGGCCGTTCGGGCAATGTCATGCAGCGGCGTCGACTCCGGCGCCCCAAGCAGATCGCGTATGGCGACGACGCCAATGAGGCGACTGTCTTCGGCAAGCACGAAAACATGCGAGGCGTCGTCGAAACGCTGGCCGATCAACCGCGCCCGCGCCTCGCCGGCGCTTTCCCGCGAGCGGGCCACAGGCACGGACGTCACAAGATAGCGCCCCACGGTCTGGCCGTTCGTCTCCTCTGGAGGCAGGCGGTCTAGCGTCGGGGCACTGGGCATTACGGTCATGGCTTCTCATTGATGTTCTGAGAGACAAGCGGCGTCCGGGCCTATTGAGCAGCGGGTAGCCGCAGCTCATAGGAACGCGCCACGTTACAGTTATGTGACCGTGTTCGCGCGTTCTTTTCGCGATCGCGTCGATTGTTGCTGATAGGATGTCTTGATAGAATTTCCCTTGCCGTCGTCGCTTGGCCCTGGCGGCCCGTAGCGAATCGGACCGGAGTCGAAGTGATGAAACCCTTTGGATTTGCGCTAGGCGCGTTGACGGGCGCCGCCGCGGTTTTGCTTCTCAACCGTCAGGGAACGCAGCGCGTGCGTCCGATCGCCAAGGCGGCGATGAAAGCCGCGGTGATGGCCTATCACGAAGCGCGCGTGCAAGGCGCCGAACTCGCCGAGGCCGCCGAGGATCTCTTCGCCGAAGCGAAGGCCGAGGCAGTGGCGGATATATTTGCTGCGGCGATGGCCACGGCGCAGACGAAGGCTGCGCAAGCAAAGACCGAAACGAAGCCCGAGGCGACGTCAAAGCCCGAGGGCGCGGCGCCAGCAGGCGAGGCTCCCGCCTCCCGGGCCGCAAGCGAGAGCGCGTAAATGAACGATGCAATCCTGCCCCTGGCGCAGCTGGCCCACGCCATGCCCGGCCGCGCACGTCTGCGTGTCTCGGACCGCCGCGGCGACGCCGCTTATTTCGCTTCGGTCTCCAAGGGCCTGTCGGCGATCGCCGGCGTTCGCAACGTCGAAGTGGCGCCGCTGACGGGCAGCGTGCTCATTCAGCACAGCGGACCCTTGGCGCGCATCGGCGTCGCGGCGCAGGAGGCGCGGCTCTTTGTCGTCGGCGAAGCGCCTCATGCCGCGCGCGCGGCGCCGGCAGTCTCGATCGACCCGAAAGCCGTCGCGGCGCTGGCGCTGTTCGCCGCCGCGCTGTGGCAAATGTCTAAGGAGAGCGTTTTGCCGCCGGCGATCACCTTGCTGTGGTACGCGAGCCGGCTGGGCGGAATCTGGTCGCTGGATGGCGACGGCGGGAATGGCGATTAGTCCTAACCCCTGAGCGCCTCAGCGAGGTCGGTCGCCTCCCACGGCAGATCGAGATCGGCGCGGCCGAAATGTCCGTAGGTCGCGAGCGGCAGATAGAAGCCTGCCGGGCCGCACATCTGTGGCGCGGTGCGCAAGCCGAAGCGGCGTACGATCGAGCCAGGGCGGAAATCCAGGAGCGCGGCGAGGCGTCTGGCGATTTTCTCATCCGCAAGATAGCCGGTGCCGTAGGTCTCGACCGAGAGACTGATGGGCTCCGCCTGTCCCGCCGCGTAAGCCAGGTGAACTTCGCAGCGCTCGGCAAGGCCCGCCGCGACGATATTCTTGGCGGCGTGCCGCGCCGCGTAAGCGCCGGCGCGTTCGATGCGCGAAGGGTCCTTGCCTGACAGCGCGGAGCCGCTCTGGCGCGCGATCTCGCCGTACGTATCGATCCCGTTCTTGCGCCCGGTCAGGCCCGCGTGGCGCGCCGGTCCGCCGATTTCAAAGGGTTCGCCGGCGTTGACGTGAACCGTCGTGTGAGCGTCCGGCCTCATGTCGCCCGCAAAAAGCGCATCGAGCGCGATCGCGCGCAACTGCTCGAACTTGGCGTCGTCCATCGCCGCGCCGTCAAAGGCGACGGTCAGCGAAACCCCATAGATTCGTGCGGGGCGACCGCCGCGAAATTCGACGGAGACTTGCGTCTTGGCGTCGGGCGAGAGCGACGAAAATCCGGCGCGCCGAGCGGCGTCGAGCGCCCGCGCGACCTTATGCGCGAGGCTGATCGGCGCCGGCATGAATTCAGGCGTATCGCGACAGGCGTAGCCGAAAACATTGGCCTGCTCATGCGCGACGCGCCTGCTGACCGCCGCGTCGTCGTCAAGCTCCGCTAAAGGCGGCTCGCGCGCTTCGAGCGGCAATTCGACGAAGCTCGTCAGTATCGAGCAGTTGCGCGCGTCGAAGCTCCCCGCGGCGTAACCGGCCTCCTGCATGACCGCGCGCGCGAGCGCCGGCAAATCGACGAGCGCGTCGGCGGCGTATCGCGCGGCGAGAAAGACGACGCCCGTCGCCAGGGCGCATTCCACAGTTGCACGCGCGCGGTCATCTTCACGCAGCAGCGCATCGATCGCCGCATCGCTGATCTGATCGCAGAGCTTGTCGGGGTGCCCCGGAGTCACCGACTCCGACGTGAAGATCATGTCAGGCGACATGGCTTTCTCCGTTGCCGCGCAGCGGCGTCTCTTCGCGATCGGCGATTCTGCCGATGATATCGTTGGCGAGCGAACTGCCGAGGGCGATGGCGCCGATCCGCAACAGGTCGCCGGCGCCGAGCGGCGACAGGCCGAGAAGGCGCCGGGTCAACGGAAAGAGTTGCACGCCCGCCTGCAGCAGCAGGGTCGCGCCGACGGCGCCATAAAGCGTCGAATTGGGCGGCCTGCCGACCTCGGAGCTTAATCCGCGTAACTCCGAACGACAGGCCAGACTGTGGAGCAACTGGCCGCAGGTGAGGCCGTGAAAGGTGACGGTGCTGGCGCGCGCGCCGCCGGCGCCGCCGCCGAGGCTGAAATAGCCGATCAGCGCCGCGACGCCCATCACCGACCCCTCGCGCAGAATGCGCCGGAAATCGGAGGCGGCGAGAATCGGCGCTTTCGGATCATGCGGCGGCCTGTCGAGCACGTCCGGCTCCGGCGGCTCAAGCCCCAGCGCGATCGCCGGCAGCGCGTCGGTCGCCAGATTGAGCCAGAGCAGCTGCATCGGCGTCAACGGCTCGCCGCCGACAAGGGCGGCGCCGAGCATGGCGATCGTCTCGGATGCGTTGGTCGAAACGAGATAGCGCAGGACCTTGCGGATATTGGCGTAAGTGGCGCGGCCGAGTCGTATGGCCTCGACGATGCCGTCCATGTCGTCGGTCGCGAGCACGATGTCGGCGACCTGACGGGCGACGTCGGCGCCTTCGCCGCCCATCGCGATTCCGACGTCCGCCGCGCGCAAGGCGGGGCCGTCGTTGACGCCATCGCCGGTCATCGCCACGATATGGCCGTGGCCTTGCAGCGCCTTGACGATGTTGAGCTTGTCGACCGGGCTGACGCGCGCGAAGACATGCGGCTGCCTCGCCAGCGCCTCGAGCATCTCGGGCTGCATCTTCGCCATCTGCCCGGCTTCGAGCACGCGCAGCTCGCCGCCATGATTGAGATCGAGGCGCCGCGCGATGGCGAAGGCGGTCGCGCTTTGATCGCCGGTGATCATCACCGTGCGCACGCCGGCGCGATGCAGCTGCTTGAGCGCCGGGCCGACGCTGGCGCGAATAGGATTCGCGATGCCGGCAAGGCCGAGCCACACGAGATCATGCTCGTCCCGGGGATCGCCGCCCGCTTCGCCGACCGCGACGCCGAGAACGCGCAGCGCGTCGCCAGCCATGTGTTCATTGGCCTTGAGAATGGCGGTCCGCGCCGGGCCGTCGAGCGGCGCGGCGCCATCGGCCATGCGGCGGGTCGCGCAACGCGCCAGCACCTCGACCGGATCGCCTTTGACGCAGAGAATGCGCGCGCCGCCGGTCGCTTCGTGGAGCGTGCTCATGCGCTTGCGGCCTTCCCCGCGCGCCACGCAAGTCGCCATAGGCGCCGATCGCCTCAGAGCGATGGGATCGACGCCCATCGCCATGCCCGCTTGCACCAATGCGGTTTCGGTCGGCGTGCCGTCGATCTCCCAACCTTTCGCCGCCGGCGCGACGGCTGCGTCGCTGCACAGCGTCGCGGCTTCGAAGAGGCGACGCGCAATATCGATTGTTGCGGCGTCGGCATCGACGCCGTCGCGCAACAATCGGCCTTCCTGTAACTCAAACGCGCCATTGTCGACGTGAACGCGCACCGCCGCCATGCGGTTTTCGGTGAGCGTGCCGGTTTTATCGAGTCCGATCGTCTCGATCGCGCCAAGCGTCTCCACGGCGTCGATCTTGCGCACCAGCACCTTGCGCTTGCGCATGTCCTGCACGCCCAACGCGAGCGTCGTGGTCGCGACGGCGGGCAGCCCTTCGGGGATGGCCGCCACGGCGAGCGAAATCGCGCTGCGCAAAGTCGGGATAAGCCCGTGGCCGCGCAGAAGGCCAAGAGCAAAGACGCAGGCGCAAATGGCGCCATTGACGATGACAAGTTCGCGCTCGACGTCGCCAAGTTCGCGCTGAATAGGCGTTTGTGGCCGCTGCAGCGCGCCGAGCAACTGCTGCACGCGGCCGATCTCGGTCTGCGCGCCGATGGCGGTGATAATGGCTACGCCGGATCCGCCGGTCACCGCCGTGCCGCGAAACACCATATTGCGACGATCGGAGACTCCCGTATCCGGCGCCAGAACAATCTTTGCGTCTTTCGGCGCTGGTTGCGCCTCGCCGGTCAACGGCGATTCGTTCACCGTCAAATCGTCGCTGGCGATCAGTCGCGCGTCTGCCGGCACGAAGGCGCCGCGCTCGATCAGCAGGAGGTCGCCCGGCGCAAGATCGCGCGCGTCGATCCTCAATCGCGCGCCGTCGCGGACGACGGCGGCGTCCGATAGCTCCTCCGAGGCAAGGCCAGAAATCGTACGGTCCGCCTGACGCTCGGTGGCTGCGGCGATGCCGGCGTTGATCAGCACCACCGCAGCAATCATCACCGCATCGGCGACGCCGCCGGTGGCCAGCGACACCACCGCCGATGCGCCGAGCAAAACAATCGGCAGACTGGTCAACTGCTCTGCGAAAACAATCGCAGCCGAGCGCGGCTCTGCGCGGCGGAGCTCGTTACGCCCCCATTTCTGCAATCGCTCCGCCGCGTCTTCCGCCGTTAGGCCTCGATCGATATTCGTTTCCAGACGCGCCGCGAGCGCGTCCGTCGCCTCGGCGTGAGCGGCGCTTTCCGGCGTGAGCGACGCGCCTTCGCCGACGTCCCATGCCGGCTCTTCGGCGACCGCCGCTTCGAGCGCCTGCATCAGTCGCGCGCTTGTGAGGGGCTGCTGGAATTCGATGAGAGTCGAACCCGTCAATTCGCTGGAGCGAACGAAAAGGACTCCGGGCAGACGTCGAAGCCGCTTCTCGACAGCCCGCGCGAGGGCTGCGCGGCCGCGCAGCCCCATATGGCGGATCCGCGCGCGGCCGCAACAAGCATCATGAATAAGCTCGGCGCCCGATTGCGCACAGGACTCCACGCCGAAGCGACGTGAACCTACGGGCGCGTTCTCTGAGTCCGCTTCAGCCAGGATCATTGAGCACATTGTCTGGCGCGCATCGAAGCCCGCTTTTCACGACCGTTCGATGACATTTTCGGCACTGCGGAATCGCTTCCGCAAAACCGCTGTTCTAAAGTCATGTCGTCGGCAGCCGATCGTAAACCGCGCAATGGGCGCGCTCCGCAATGTTTGAGATCGCTACTATAGTTGCGCGCAAGGGATAGGCGCAACCGCGGGCCACTGCGTTGCGCGCTGCGCATCCGGCGCTGCAAAATCGACTGCCGGCGGAACCTTAACGAAGGATCGGCGTTCCCCACAAGCGGCAAGCCTATTTTGCGCCTTTGCCAGTTTGCAACTCTGATAGTGTTAGTGTTTTCAGTTTCGTCGATTCGGGTGGGAGCGAACAATGTTCTTGAGAGAGCTGCTTGCGGCGAGCTTCGCCGCGTCCGCATCTGCTGTCGCCGGCTCAACGTTCTGCACAACGTCGATAGCGCCATTCTAGGCGTCAAGGTCACGCGGGCGTATAACGTCCTTGCGGCGGACTGCTTTCAAATGCGCAATTCAAAAAATCGCTTTCTCGAGGGGAGGGAGACATGATGAGAAGACGGAGCGCGTCTGTCGCGACAGCCGCCATGCTTTTGGCGATGTCAGCAAGCCCGCGCCAAGCCGACAGCGCCGAACAGGCGGCAGCCGCCGTGCCGGCGGCCCCGCTCACCAAATTCGAGAAAGCGCCTCAGGGCGAAGCCGAGCAGATCGGGCAGATCATTTCGCTCACCACGCAGCTTCTGCAGATGCGCTATCCTGAGGGCATGGCGCGGCGCGGCGTGCATCCGAAGGATCACGGCTGCGTCAAAGCGACATTCACCGTCAATTCGGATATTCCCCCAAATTACCGTGCTGGTGTCTTCGCGACGCCGGGGAAAAAATATCCGGCCTGGATTCGCTTCTCCAACGCCACGCCCTTTCTCGCGCCAGATCTCGGCAAAAATGGTCCCGACAGCCGCGGCATGGCGATCAAGCTCATCGGCGTCGAGGGAGAAACATTGCTGAACGAGCCCGGCGCCAAAACGCAGGATTTTCTGCTGATCAATCTTCCCGGCTTCGCCTTTCCGAACGTCTCCGAATATCTGGAAGTCACAAAAATCCAGCTCGCCAAACACGACGACATCTCGTCTTTTTTCGCGCCGCCGCTCTCGCCCGAGAAGAAGAAGACCCTGGGCGTCGTCACGAAGATCAAGCAAACCAACGTCGGCAATCCGCTCGAGAGTCCGTATTTTTCGGCGGCGCCATTTCTTTATGGCTCCGACAGGGTCGCAAAATTCAGCGTGACGCCGAGAAGCGCGGAAAAGACGCCCGTGCCGGCAAATCCAACCACGAATTATCTGCGCGAGGCGATGAAGAAGAGCCTCGATCCCGCCAATGGCAAGCCGGCCGTCTTCGATTTCAAAGTCCAGCTGCGAAACGACGATTCGCTGCCGGTCGAAGACGCGACCGCCGAATGGTCGGAGGCGACCGCGCCGCAGCAAAATGTCGCGACGATCGAGATCGACCAGCAAGATTTCGACAATGCGTTTCAGGTGACGGAATGCGAGCACATGGCGTTCACGCCATGGCACGGACTGACGGCGCATCAGCCGATCGGCGGCATCAATCGGCTGCGTCGCGACGTCTATATCGCCTCGTCGAAGTTTCGGTCGCAGCCCAAAGAGCCGACGGGATTCCCAAAATGGCCGTGGTGATGCGTCTCACACGCGCGATCGCGCGCATTTCGTTCGTCGCATGCCTGACGCTGGCGTCACACGCCTGTCTCCACGCGCCGGCTTTCGCGCAAACGGCGCCGGCCGGCGGCGAGTGGCGCGCCGAGCAGGAAAAAAGACTGAAGGCGCTCGACGCCTATATCAGCCGCAAGCCGGTCGCCTATCGCTGGTTTGCGGATTTTCCCTTCGGCCTTACCGACGGCGCTCCGTTCATCATTTTGAAGCTCCTGCCAAAGCTCGCGCCCGAAGAATGGGGAAGCGCGGATAATTTTCTCGACGTCGCCGGTCTCTTCATCGACGGGCGCGATCCGACCTACCCTATCGCGCGCGGCTTCGGCTGGACCGGACTGGCGCGCGACGATGCAAACGGCGCCGTCGACTACGCGGCGTTGAGTTGCGGCGCCTGCCACATCGGCCGCGTGCGTCTCGATGACGGCAGTTTGCGCTATCTCGACGGCGGCGTGAACGCGCAGTTCAATCTCGTGCAATATCGCGTCAGAGTCAGAAACACGATCGAGAAGATCACCGCCGGCGCGACGACGCCAGAGGAGAAGATCGAACGCGCCACTCGAGCCATTCTTACAGCGCTCGACAAGGCGCATGCCCAAGACAGAAATTACTTCTACAAGAATTACTCCTTCGCCGGCCGCCGCTTTGACGCCGCCTATGAGACGCGCCAGATCGAGCTCTTCATGCAGGACGCGCCGGCGATCGTCGGCAAATTCCTGACGCGCGCCGGACTGGAATATGTCTCGCTCCTCGATCTCGTCTACAAGAACTACAAAGGTTTCGAAGAGCAGATGACGCAGGGCTTCGGCGGCATGGCCGACGCGACCGGCGTCAGCACGTCGATGGTCTACGCCGCCGCCGAAGCGCGCGGCGAAAATCCCGATCCGAAGACAAGCCTGCCGCCGACGCCGGGCATCACCGACTTCATGGCCGTGTGGGAGCAGGAGAAGCGTCTGGCGCGCTGGTCCGCGGATCACACACAACTCGTCGACGGCGGCGGACAATGGAACGGCAATATTCCGATTCCGATTTTCCGCAACCTCGCCGCCGAATTGACGCTGGGGCTCGGACGCGACACCGACATTCGCATCGCCGCTTTCAGCGAGGATCTGCTGCGCGATCTCCCGGCGCCGGTCTACCCCTTCCCCGTCGACCTTGCGCTCGCGAAAAAAGGCGCGGCGCTCTTTGAAGAAAATTGCGCGGCGTGTCATCGGCCGCATAACGGCAAGGTCTACGACCTCGGCGTGGATCTCGGCCGGGCGCACGTCGTCAGCGACACGATTGCGAAAAACGCCCGCGATAGTTTCTCAAGGATCTGTCCGCCGACGCGAGTCGTCGAGATGCCGCCCGCGGGCGACCGGATCGCGCCCTGCGCGAAGTTCGAAGAAATCTCGCTGGAGAACCGCGCCGACGTCTCCATGGCCGATCCCGCGACGCATGAGGGCTATAACGCCCTGCCGCTTGGCGGCGTGTGGGCGCAGGCCCCCTATCTGCACAACGGCTCAGTGCCGACGCTCTATCATCTCCTCGTCCCGCGCGAGCGCCCGGCCGTCTTCATCAAGAGCCGGCTCGACTATGACAAGAAGCTCGTCGGCTTCTCCTGGGAACCGGCGCAGACGCTCTCGCGCGAGGGCTATCGTTTCGACACGACGTCCTTTCCGGCGCTTTCCAACAAGGGGCACGACAAGGACGTCATCGAGGACGGCAAGACGCTGAAACTCGATTGGTCGGACGACATCCCCGGCGCCATGGCGATCGTCGAATATCTGAAGACGAGGTGAGGCTGAGAAGGCCCGAACTCTGGTTAATTTCAGCTCACTTTCAGCCGTCATGGCCGGGCTTGTCCCGGCCATCCACGCCGGGACATCGCGAAATGTTTTTGCGCAGAGAGGGCATGTCCGGCTTATGCTTTCACATTTGCAGCGCGTCGTCGCTGGATGGCCGCGACAGGCGCGGCCATGACGCGGTGAGTATGACAGCTTGCGCCTAATTCAGCCTTTAGCGCTCAAGCGCTGCGCACTCCGAGAGGATAGTTTGAATCATTTTCGATCGGAAACATCCTACCGTAGGATATACTTACTACTTATGAGTTTGTTTAAGGTTGAATATGGTAACTCACACTCGCACATGCATTGCCCGAATCCGCCGAAGGCATAATCTCCATAATAAATTATTGCAGATGGAATTGTAAAACTCCAGTTTGCCAGTTCGCGGGTCCTATCGGAAAGCTCCTCCCGTTCATTGTCGCTTAGATTCTCCCTAACCGATGATTTTTCTCCCATGGAGTCACGTTCATCTTTTTGCTCTTTTACCTGTGACGCGCAAAGCTGCAATATTTGCTTTGCGCCGGCCTCATCAAATAAATCATTAAAATTTAAAACACGCCCGGAATTAACATCAAATGCCCTATTTACTGAATAGCGGAACGGATGCGCTTGACCAATATAGTTTTCATATGCAACGCTAATAGAGGCAATGTTCGCAGAGAGATAACTTAACTGCACCGACAGGTCCACAAAAAGTTCCGCTCCCTGCATCAGAGATACGTCGACATCATTCAAGTTTGAATCACCAATTGCTCTTTGTATATGTTCATCGATAAACCTATTTGCGTCCGCCATCCACGCCGCGCCGGGACGAAAATGAAAGGCTGTAATAGTCAGTCTAGCCTGGCCCTTCGCGGCAGGAACGCGCATGAAAAAGGGCCTTCCCACAACCAAGTGGCCGCCGCTCCCTGAGGTTGCACGCCCGGCCAAATAGGTCTCCCTTTGCCTGGTGGCTTCAATCAAACATTTAATAAATGGCGCGGTCTCTCGTTGATCTTCGCATGAGTTGTTACGCCACTGGATCCAGTCAGTTTGAGATTCCTTTAATGCCGACCGCTCCTTAGCTGTAAACTCTTCTCGCAAGCGATTGTATGCGAGGCCCAACAAATCATCGGCAGCGCGAGCTTCTGCATCGGCGCAAATCGCTTTGTCGGCTCGGGTTTGCGCGAGCGCACAATCAATTGCTCGGGCGGGCGCAGCCGAACAAAATAAAGAAATAGCCGAGATGCATGCGCCTATCCCCGCTGATAAATGGTTTCGCTTAATCACGATCCAATATACCTTCTTTTGAGAATTCATGGCGTCGAGCGAGACTGCTTTGAACCTCACTGCCGCGATCTGCACCCGCATAGCCTGGGACATTTGGCGTATGGTCCGAAATCGGACGGGGCGCCGCGACCTCTAGCGGCCTCGCCAGGGCGTCGATGCTCGGAAAGTCACGGCCAGCCGTCCTGACGATCGCCAGCGCCGATTCAATGATCAAGGAGGACATGACTCTTCTCGCGCGCGCGTCGTTATTTCACATCTCAATGGCATACGTCCCATCTAACACAGCGGCTCTCGCTGAAGCACGCGTTGCGCGCGCGCCCAGCTCTGCTGCAGCTTATTCGCGCGCGTTGAGCAATAGGGAATTCTCACTAAGAGATATGTGCTGATCGTCCACCCTTCCGTCTCTCGACCCTCCGCCTTGACTCTCCCGCATCGGGAGAGTCATTATAAGAACATAACAGGAACCATGAGATGACCCAACCGCTGGCGTCGCTGCGGCAAAGCCTGGCTTGCGCCTATCCGGCTGCAGCCTCCGAGACGATCGCACTGGGCGCGCAGAGCCTCGATCGGCGGCTCGGCGGCGGCATTCTCCGTGCGGCGCTGCATGAGGCCTATGCCGAGACGGCGGCCGACGCCCCGGCGGCGACGGGCTTCGCCCTGGCGCTCGCCCGCCGCGCCATGGCGGGGGGCGGCAAGCCGCTGCTCTGGGCCCGGCAGGAGGCGCTGACCAGCGAATCCGGCGCGCCCTATCCGCCGGGCCTCGCCGACATCGGCCTCGACCCCGCCGCCGTCGCCTTCATTCGCGTGCGCGACGCCAAGGAGGCGCTGCAGGCCGGCGCCGAAGCCGGACGCTGCGCAACTGTAGGCGCGACGCTGATCGAACTCTTCGGCGAAGCCCGCGCCTATGACCTGACCGCGAGCCGGCGCCTGGCTCTGGCGGCCGCCGCCGCCGGCGCGCCGATCTTTGTCTCCCGCGTCGGCGCCTCCCCCGCGCCGAGCGCCGCCTCAAGCCGCTGGCTGGTGCGCGCCGCGCCTTCCCGCGCGCTGGCGGCGAATGCGCCGGGCTCTGCGGCTTTTACGATTTTTCTGCTGCGCCAGCGTGGCGGCGCGGCGGGGCAAGAGCAGCATGAGTGGCGTGTGGAGTGGAACCGTGACCGTGGCGCCTTCGAGGACAGAACATTCGACACATCGTCGCTATCTGGCCCTGTGGCTTCCCTTCCTGTCGGCGGAACGCCTGGCGAAGGCGCGCCGCAGAGGGCCGGACGCAAATTCGGATGACGCGCCGCTCATCCTCGTCAAAAAAGAGCGCAGCGCGCTGCGCATCGACGCGCTCGATCGAAAGGCGATCGCGCTCGGCCTGACGCGGGGCATGACGCTCGCCGACGCCAGGGCGCGCGCGCCCCATCTCGCCGTCGCGCAGGCCGACCCTGACGCCGACGAGCGGCTGATGCTGCGGCTGGCCGCCTTTGGCGAACAGTTCACGCCGCTCGTGGCGCTCGATCCGCCCTGCGGCCTCATGCTCGACGCGACGGGCTGCGCGCATCTTTTTGGCGGCGAAGCGATGATGCGGACCTGCATCCTGCAGGCGATGGCGCGCCTCTCCTTCACCGGCCGGGCCGCCGTCGCCGGAACGCCCGAGGCCGCGCGCGCGCTGGCGCGTTTTGGCCAAGAGGTCGTCACGCCTCCGGGCGAGGACGAAAATTTTACCCGCCCGCTCTCCATCGCCGCGCTCGAAGCGCCAAAAGAGACGAGCGTGGCGTTGACGCGCGCCGGCCTCACGAGCTTGGGCGATCTCGCCGATCGTTCCTCGGCCGCGCTGACGGCGCGTTTTGGCGACGAAACCATGCGGCGGCTGACCCGTATTCTGGGACGCGAGGACGCGCGCATCACGCCCTTGCGGCCCTTGCCGGAATGCATGGTCGAGCGGCGCTTCGCCGAGCCTTTTCTCGATCTCTCTGCGATAGAGAATGTTCTGCGGCCGCTGATCGCGGAAGCGATGGGCATTCTCGAAAGGCGCGGCGAAGGCGGCCGCGCTTTTGAAGCGCGCTTCTTTCGCACCGACGGCGCCGTCGCTGTCCTCAATTTCGAAACCGGCGCGCCCTCGCGCAATGTCGAGGCGCTGCTGCGGCTCTTTCGCCTGAAAGCCGACTCGCTCGCCGATCCGCTCGATCCGGGATTCGGCTTCGACGTCATCCGCTTTTGCGTCCTCAACGCCGAAACTCTGGCGCAAAGCCAGATCGGCTTCGAGCGGCAGAGCGCGCAGGAAGGCGACGTCGCCGATCTCGTCGATCGCCTCGCGGCGCGCTTTGGCCGCGAACGCGTGCTGCGCTTTGCGGCGCATGAGACGCATGATCCCGTGCGCGCCGCCTCCTATGTTTACGCGGCGTCTCCTTCCAAACCCAATTCCTGGGAGAAGCCGGAGCCGGGCGAACCTCCCTTGCGGCCGCTGTTTCTGTTTGATCCGCCGCAGCCCATCGACACAATGGCCGAGACGCCGGACGGGCCGCCGATGCATTTCAAATGGCGCCGCGTGCGCCACATGATCGCCCGCGCCGAAGGGCCGGAGCGCATCGCGCCGGAATGGTGGCGCAACGCCGTCGGCCGCGACAGGCGAACGCGCGACTATTACCGGCTGGAGGATCGCGAAGGCCACCGCTTCTGGGTGTTTCGAGAGGGCCTCTATGAAAGCGAAACCGCCGCGCCGCGCTGGTTCCTGCATGGGCTCTTCGCATGAGCGCGCCTTTCGCCGAACTCGTCGCGGCGACGAATTTCTCCTTTCTGCGCGGCGCGTCGCATCCGTCAGACATGGCGCTGACGGCGCTGCTGCTCGGCCATAGCGGCATTGGCGTCGCCGATCGCAACAGCGTCGCCGGGGTCGTGCGCGCCTATGCCGCGCTCAAGGAACTGCGCGAAAAATTAAGCGATCCGCCGGCCGGCGACGATACCGCGCTTCTGGCGCAGCTTGACGCAGAGCGCGTCCAATCCTTCAAGCTCGTCGTCGGCGTGCGGCTCGTCTTCGCTGACGAGACGCCCGACATCGTCGTTCATCCGCAAAACCGCAACGGTTGGGGAAGGCTCACGCGGCTGCTGACGACAGGGAATCTTCGCGCCAAGAAAGGCGAATGCCATCTTTATTTCGACGATCTTGCGCAAGCCGCGCACGATCTGCTGCTGATCGTCATGCCTTCGCGCAATCTGACGCGCCTGCCCTCGACGCTCGCGCGTCTGAGCGATCTGGCGCCAGGCGACGTCTGGCTCGGCGCGACCATGCCGAGGCGCGGCGACGACAGGCGGCGTCTCGCAAGACTGAAAGAAATCGCCGCGCGAACGCAGACGCCTTTGCTTGCGACAAATGACGCGCTTTACGCCGATCCCGACCAGCGCGATCTGCAAGACGTCATGACCTGCATCCGCGAAGGCGTGACGCTCGCGCAAGCCGGACGCCGGATCGAGATCAACGCCGAGCGTCATTTGAAGACGCCCGACGAAATGGCGCGTCTCTTCACTGAGACGCCAGAGGCGATCGAGGAGACGCAATGTTTTCTCGCGCGCGTCGATTTCTCGCTCGATCAACTGAAATATGAATATCCGGACGAGCCTGTCCCGCCGGGGCGCAAGCCACAGGAATGGCTTGAGGAGTTGACCTATCGCCACGCCGTCATGCGCTATCCAGACGGCGTGCCGGAGAAGGTCGAGAGGCTTCTGCGCGAGGAGCTGGCGCTCATCGAGACGCTCGACTACGCGCGCTATTTCCTCACCATTCACGACATCGTGCGGATCGCCGAAGACAAGGGGATTCTCTGCCAGGGGCGCGGCTCCGCCGCCAATTCCGCCGTCTGCTATGTGCTCGGCGTCACCTGCGTCGATCCGGCTGAGAATGATCTGCTCTTCGCCAGATTCATCTCGCAGGAGCGCAAGGAGCCGCCCGACATCGACGTCGATTTCGAGCATGAGCGGCGCGAAGAGATCATCCAGCATATTTACGGCAAATACGGCCGCGAGCGCGCCGGACTCGTCGCGACGGTCATCAGCTATCGGCCGCGCAGCGCCATTCGCGAAGTCGGCAAGGTCTTTGGATTGACCGAGGACGTGACCGCCGCGCTCGCCAGCACGCAATGGGGCAGTTGGGGCTCCGACATTCCACAGGCTTACATCCGCCAGACCGGGCTTGATCCCGAAAATCCCGTCATCCGCCGCGCCATTCGTTTCGCGACGCGCCTGCTCGGCTTTCCGCGCCATCTCTCGCAGCATGTCGGCGGCTTCGTCCTCGCGCGCGGGCGGCTCGACGAATTGACGCCCATCGCCAACGCCGCGATGCCGGAGCGCACCTTCATCGAATGGGACAAGGACGACATCGACGCGCTCGGTCTGATGAAGGTCGATGTGCTGGCGCTCGGCATGCTCACCTGCATCCGCAAATGTTTCGATTATTTGCGCGCCCATGAAGGAAAGGACATGGGCCTCGCCGACGTGCCGGCCGACGACAAGGCGACCTACGACATGCTGTGCAGAGGCGACTCCATCGGCGTCTTTCAGGTCGAGAGCCGCGCGCAGATGAACATGCTCCCGCGCCTGAAGCCGCGTGAATTCTACGATCTCGTCATTCAGGTGGCGATCGTGCGGCCCGGACCCATTCAGGGCAATATGGTGCATCCCTATCTGCGCCGCCGCAACGGCAGCGAGCCGGTGATCTATCCTTCGCCCGCGCCCGAGCACGGGCCGGCGGACGAATTGCGCAAGGTGCTCGAAAAGACCAAGGGCGTGCCGCTGTTTCAGGAGCAGGCGATGAAGCTCGCCATGGTCGCGGCGAAATTCTCCGACGTTGAAGCCAATCGTCTGCGCCGCGCCATGGCGACCTTCCGCAATCTCGGCACGATCCATGAATTCGAGGCGCTGATGGTCGAGCGCATGGCGGCGCGCGGCTATGATCGCGGCTTCGCGCAAAGCTGCTTCGAGCAGATCAAGGGCTTCGGCTCTTACGGCTTTCCGGAAAGCCACGCCGCGTCCTTCGCCAAGCTCGTCTACATCTCCTCCTGGATCAAATGCCACTATCCGGCGATCTTCGCCTGCGCGCTGCTCAACTCGCAGCCGATGGGCTTTTATGCGCCGGCGCAGATCGTGCGCGACGCGCGCGAGCATGGCGTCGACGTGCGCGCCGTCGACGTGAATTTCAGCGAATGGGACAATACGCTGGAGCGTGCAAAGGATGGCGCATTGGCGCTGCGTCTCGGCTTCCGCCAGGCGGACGGCGTGCATGAGAATGAAGGGCGGCGCATCGTCGAAGCGCGGACGAAGCCCTATGACAGCGTCGAAGATCTCGCCCGGCGGGCGGCGCTCAACGGGGCGACGATGCGCGCGCTCGCCGACGCCGACGCTTTCCGCTCATTGCAAAGCGACCGCCGCGACGCGCTCTGGGCCGTGCGGCGTCTGCCGGACGCCAAACCCCTGCCGCTCTTTGCCGCCGCCGACGCGCGCGAACTCGCCAAGGAACAAGATCCGCTGCTGCCGTCCATGTCGCTTGGCGAACATGTCGCCGCCGACTATCAGACGCTGCGGCTCTCGCTGAAAGCCCATCCCATGGCGGTGCTGCGGCCGATTTTCACGCGCGAACGGATCATGGCCTGCGCGGAAGTTTCGGCGCTCACTGATGGCGCCTTTGCGCGCGGCGCCGGCGTCGTGCTGGTGCGGCAACGGCCCGGACAGGGCAACGCCATTTTCGTCACGCTGGAAGATGAAACCGGCGTCCTCAATATCGTCATCTGGGCGCGCCTCTTCGAGCGCTACCGCCGCGAGACGATGGCGTCACGACTCATGCTGGTGGAAGGCAGGGTGCAGAAGAGCCCCGAAAATGTCGTGCATCTGATGGCGCAGCGCATTATCGACCGCAGCCAGGACCTCAATAGGCTGTCAGAGGCGCATCGGCCGGAAATCGTGCTGTCTCGCGCGGACGAATTCATCCATCCCCAGCATCCGCGCGGCGGCCATCCGCGCAATGTCCGGATCTTGCCGAAGTCGCGGGATTTCCATTGAAGGCGCGACAGAGACAGCCGCTTAGCTGCTCTTCACTCTCTTATCGGCCGGCAGGCTCGCCAACGCCTGCTGACGCAGTTTGTCGATCTCCACACGCGTCTTGCGCGCCTCGGCGCGAGCGATCTTCGCGGCGCGGCGTACGGAGAGATGCCCAAGCCAGGAAGAGATCCCGCCCGCAAGCACGCCAATCGCCATCGACGCCAGAACGACAAGAAAGATCGGCGCCTCGAAAGAAGGACCCGATCCGTCGCTCGGCGCGAAGGGATCAAGCCCGATGCGCACCGAGCCACGATTGGCCATCGAGAAAAACAAAATGATGAGCGCCAGAGGAACGAAAATGATGACGCGCAGGATGGACTTCATAACATCTCCCTCTTGCCGGCGCCGCGCAACACGCTGGGCAGCCGCACATATAGCCGCCGCTTCGCCGCTGCCGCGCGTCCCGAAACCCAGAGGACGCAGCCGCTTTAGATCGCCTCAGGCCGGATAATTCTCGTTGAGGCGCTCGCGCATCTCTTTACCGGTTTTGAAGAACGGCACGCTCTTTTGCTGCACCGACACCTGCGCGCCGGTGCGCGGATTGCGGCCGGTGCGCGCATCGCGCTTCTTGACCGAGAAAGCGCCGAAGCCTCGCAATTCAACGCGATCGCCCCGCGCCAGCGCCGAGGTGATCTCGTCAAGAATCGTGCTGACGATTGTCTCGACGTCGCGCTGGTAAAGATGGCCATTTCGGCGCGCGATACGTTGAATAAGTTCCGACTTTATCATGAGCCGATCCAATATGTTGGCGTCGAACACAGCGCGACGCCCGAGTCAGTTTGCGGCCGAATGCTGCCAAATCGCCAAAAGGCCGTCAAGCTCGCCGCTCCGTTCGAGCAGAATTGATTTTTCTAAAAAACCGGCGATCGACTCCAGCCCGGCGACCCGCGCGAGGCCGGCGGCGGCGCCGACAAGCCCAAGCCGCTCGAGGCTGGATTTCTTCTTCCACTCGCGCACGGGCATGTCTTTCGCAATTTCCTTGTTGGCGACCAGCCAGTCGATGGCCTCGCGCTGGCCGCCGATGAGATCGACAAGCTTCAGCGGCACGCCCTGGCGCGCGGTGAAAACACGGCCGTCAGAGACCTTCGCGAGTTCCGCGTCGTCAAGCTTGCGCCGCTCCTGAACCAGCGCCTTGAACCAGGCGAAGGAGTCAGCGACAAGACTGGCGACCGCCTCGCGCGCCTCCGGGCTCGTCGGTTCGAGCCCGTTCGGCGAGGCCTTGAGCGGCGACGATTTTATCGTCTCGACCTCGACGCCCCAATTGTTAAGCAGCTTCGAGACGTTGGGATATTGGAACAACACGCCGATCGAGCCGACGAGCGAATTGCCGCGCGCAACGATCGTATCGGCGGCGAGCGCGGCGATATAGGCGCCGGACGCGGCCACCGTCCCAACAACGGCGACGACGGGCTTCTTCTCGGCGACGCGCCGAACCTCCTCATAGAGCCGCTCCGAGCCTGTCGTCGTGCCGCCGGGACTCTCAATCTCCAGCAGCAGAGCCTTCGTCTGGCTCGATTCCCCAATCTTCTTGATCATATCGATTGTGTCGTCGTCGCCGGTGATGACGCCCTGCAGCTCGAGACGGGCGATATGCGGCGTGAGCTTATCCGCCGAATCGGCGCCGCCGAGCCGCACCACGGCGACGAGACCCGCCAGACCCAAGGCGAGCAGGGCGGCGAGACGCCACCAGCCCAGCTTGCGGCGAAGCCTGCGGCGATCAACGAAATAGTCGGTGGGAGGTGACATCCAAGGGTCCCGAAGGCTGGCGCGGCGCACAGAGCGTCGCCGCGCAGGAAAGGTAATGCCGAGATCGACGATTTGGAAGACGCCCGCCGGAGGCGCTTACCGTCGCGTGGCCTCCATCGCCCAGGCGAGATAATCTTTGTCCGCCTCGGCGACGTCGATGCGCAGAATTTCCGGCGTCTCATAGCTATGCAGACGGCGGACCAGTTCGGCAAGCGCGGGATAGTCATCGCCGCGCGCTTTCATGTGCAACAAAAACTCAGGCTCTTCGCGCATTTCGTCCTTCCAGACGTAGTGGCTGCGAATGGGATGTATCTGAACGCAGGCGGCGAGCTTCGCCGAGAGCGCCGCCCGGGCAATCGCGCGCGCCTTTTCCTCGTCGTCAATCGTCGTGACGAGGATTACCAGGGCGCTCATGCCGATTTAACCGCCGATGACGGTCGTGAACACCTGCCCGCCGCGCGCCAGGGTGATCTTCCAATAGTAGGCGCGCCCTGCCGTTACGCTCTCCAGATCGCGCGTCGTCCCGATCTTTTGATCATTGACGGCGAGAATGATGTCGCCGCGCTGCAGATTGAGTTGCTGCGCGTAAGAGCCGTCATCGACCTCGGACACGACGACGCCGTTGCTCGTTCCCTGCACCGACATCTCTTCGATGACCGCGGGAGAAATATTCATGACCGTCGCGCCGGCGAAAGGCGACGCGCCCTTTATCCTTATCGCGTCGCGCGGCGGCGTTTCGGGCGCCGGCGCGAGGCGAATTTGCGCGACAATCTTTTTGCCGCCGCGCAGAACGCCGAGCGTCGCCTGCCCGCCGATCGGCTTGGTGGCGAGCCGATAGCCGACCGCCTCCGGATCATCGGCCGTCTGGCCGTCGACCGAAATAATGACGTCGCCGCGCTTTAGACCGGCTTCGGCTGACGGCCCCTTGGGATCGACGTCGGCCAGCAGAGCCCCGGTGGGGCGATCGAGCCCGAGGCCGTCGGCGATCTCCTGCGAGAGCGTTTGCAGCGTCGCGCCCATCCAGGCCCGCCGCACCTGCTTGCCGCCGCCCTTCGCGGCGGCGATCACGCTCTTGACCATATTGACGGGAATGGCGAAGCCGATGCCGACCGAGCCGCCGGACTTCGAAAAAATCGCGGAATTGATGCCGACGACGCGCCCGTTCATATCAACGAGCGGTCCGCCCGAATTGCCGGGATTGATCGCCGCGTCCGTCTGAATGAAGAAGCCATAGTCGCTGATGCCGACATGGGTGCGCGAAAGCGCCGAAATAATGCCTTGCGTCACCGTTTGACCGACGCCAAAGGGATTGCCGATCGCGAGCGTCAAATCGCCGACTTCGAGCGCGTCCGAATCGCCAAGCTCCATGGTCGGAAAATTGGCGCCGTCGACGAGCTTCAGCACCGCGAGATCGGTGCGCGGATCGCGCAACAAAATCTTCGCGGCGAATTCGCGCTTGTCGGCGAGCGCCACCTTTACGTCGGTCATGCCCTCGATCACGTGGTTGTTGGTGACGACAAGGCCGCTTTGATCGACGATCACGCCCGAGCCCAGCGACTGCGCCATGTTGCGCCCCGGCATGCCGCCGCCCTCGCCGAAAAAGCGACGAAAGATCGGGTCATCGAACAGCGGATTGGCGGGCATGCGCTCGACGCGCGACGCGAAGACGTTGACAACGGCCGGCTGCGCCTTTTTCACCACCGGCGCGAAGGAATAAATCAGCTCGCCGCGGCTTGTCGGGACGGCGCGATCGGGCGCTGGCGGCGTAAAGCTCTCGACACGGCCAGGCGGCCTTGGCGAGGCGGTCTGAGCCGGTTCAGGCGAAACTTCGGCGCGCGCGGTGGCCCAAGACGCCGCGAGGGCGCAGGCGAGCGCCGCAGCCATAATAATGTGACGCGCCGAAATCTTCATGAAGCGCTCCGTAAGCTCGTTTTTGCCGGCGCATTTATAGACGCAAAGACGCGAGACGATAAGAATGCGCCGCGATGATGGTTCAGTGCGGAGAAGCGCCGACGAGCGCCAGCCGGACGTCCGTGCGTGCGAGGTTCTCGGACGCTTCCTTGCCCTTAAAACGCTTTCGGCGCCGCATCCCGATGACGGAGATACGACGCCGCGATTTCTGATCACCCTGACGATCGAAGCGGTCGCCCTTGCGCCGTCTACGCGGCCGCCTCTTCTTCGCGGATCGGCCCGGAGTCCTGACCCCTGGCGTTCACGTCGCGATCGACGAATTCGATGACCGCGAGCGGCGCATTATCGCCATAGCGGAAGCCCGCCTTCAGCACGCGCGTATAGCCGCCGTTGCGATCCTTGTAGCGAGGTCCGAGCACGTCGAAAAGCTTGCCGACGAGCTTGACGTCCTTGATCTTGGCGATCGCCTGCCGGCGCGCGTGGAGGTCGCCGCGCTTGCCGAGCGTCACGAGCTTTTCAACGACCGGACGCAGATCCTTCGCCTTCGGCAGCGTCGTGACAATCTGTTCATGCTTGATGAGCGCCTGCGCCATGTTGGCGAACATCGCCTTGCGGTGCTCATGCGTGCGCCCGAAGCGGCGCTTCTTGTGACCGTGATACATGCGGCTCTCCGTTGATTATGCGGCCGCCGTGCCAAGGAACGGCCGTCGATTATAGGCAGTCGGCATTAGGCAGTCGGCAATCGAAATCCGACTGCCGAAGCCCGACTGACGATTGCCGTCAGTAATGCTCCTCGAATCTCTTCGCGAGATCGTCGATGTTCTCCGGCGGCCAGCCAGGGACTTCCATGCCCAGATGCAGACCCATCTGCGCCAGCACCTCCTTGATCTCGTTCAAGGACTTGCGGCCGAAGTTCGGCGTGCGCAGCATCTCGGCTTCCGACTTCTGGATAAGGTCGCCGATGTAGACGATGTTGTCGTTCTTCAGGCAGTTCGCCGAACGCACCGAAAGCTCCAACTCGTCCACCTTCTTCAGCAGCGCCGGATTGAAAGCGAGCTGCGGAATCGACGGCGCGGCCTCTTCGCGGCGCGGCTCTTCGAAATTGACGAAGACGTTTAGCTGGTCCTGGAGAATGCGCGCCGAATAGGCGACCGCGTCTTCCGGGCTCATCGCGCCATTCGTCTCGACCGTCAGCGTCAGCTTGTCATAGTCGAGAACCTGGCCCTCGCGGGTGTTTTCGACGCGATAGCTGACCTTTTTAACTGGCGAATAGAGGCTGTCGATCGGGATGAGGCCGATCGGCGCGTCTTCGGCGCGGTTGCGGTCGGCGGGCGCATAGCCCTTGCCGTTCGCGACAGTGAACTCGATGCGGATCTCGGCGCCCTCGTCGAGCGTGCAGATGACGAGTTCAGGGTTGAGGATCTGCACGTCGCCCGTCACCTGGATGTCGCCCGCGGTGACGGCGCCCGGTCCCGTCTTCTTGAGCGTCAGGCGCTTCATGCCATCGCCCTGATATTTGATGGCGATGTCCTTGATGTTGAGGACGATGTCGGTCACGTCCTCGCGCACGCCGGGGATCGACGAGAACTCATGCAGCACGCCGTCGATGTGAATCGACGTAATCGCCGCGCCCTGCAAAGACGACAGCAGAATGCGGCGCAGGGCGTTGCCAAGCGTCACGCCGAAGCCGCGCTCCAGCGGCTCGGCGACGGCGGTCGCGACGCGCTTGGGATCGTCTCCGGCGGTGACTTCGAGCTTGTTCGGCTTGATGAGTTCCTGCCAGTTCTTCTGGATGCTCACTTGGAGGCCTTTCCTTGAAGCTCCTGAGTGCGGCGTTGGGGCATACGCCGCGCCGCGCGAAATCAAATCAGACAATGAACTCAGACGCGGCGGCGCTTGCGCGGCCGGCAGCCGTTGTGCGGAATGGGCGTCACATCGCGGATCGACGTGACGGTAAAGCCCGCCGCTTGCAGCGCGCGCAGCGCCGACTCACGGCCGGAGCCCGGACCGGAGACTTCGACTTCAAGCGTGCGCACGCCGTGTTCGCCGGCCTTGCGGGCGGCGTCTTCGGCGGCCATCTGCGCGGCGTAGGGCGTGGATTTGCGCGAGCCTTTGAATCCCATCGCCCCAGCGGACGACCAGGACACAGTGTTGCCTTGTGCGTCGGTGATGGTGATCATGGTGTTGTTGAACGTCGAATTCACATGCGCGACGCCGGAAACGATGTTCTTGCGCTCGCGGCGGCGAACGCGCGTTGTGTCCTTAGCCATTGTTCAGTCTGCCTTTCGATATCGACGCCGCCGTAGTTCCAGCGGCTCCACCTGGACAGTCGGCAGTCGGGCTTCGGCAGTCGGAAAAACCGAATGCCGACTGCCGACTTACGACTGCCGGAATTACTTCTTCTTGCCGGCGATCGGCTTCGCCTTGCCCTTGCGGGTGCGGGCGTTGGTGTGCGTGCGCTGGCCGCGCACGGGGAGCTGGCGGCGATGGCGCAGGCCGCGATAGCAGCCAAGATCCATCAAGCGCTTGATGTTGATCGCGACCTCGCGGCGCAAATCGCCTTCGACCATGTAGTCGCGGTCGATCGTTTCGCGAATTTGCAGAACTTCCGCGTCAGTGAGCTGCGCCACGCGGCGCTCGGCCGGGATGCTCACCTTCTCGCAGATTTCCTCTGCCTTCTTGGCGCCAATGCCGTGAATATACTGGAGCGCGATGACGACGCGCTTGTTGGTCGGGATATTGACGCCTGCAATACGGGCCACTTTGTCTCTCCATGTGAGAAGGAGCCTTAAGCTCCGGGATGACGCCCGCGTCCGGTGGAGCCCGGCCCATGCGCGCGGTTGTGAACCGTTTTCATACGAAAACAGGCCCCGCCCCCCAATCCGGGAGCCGGAGCCGACTGTCCAACAACGTGAAGACTGCCTATTTAGGGGTCAACGGGTTGAGGGTCAAGCGATTTCGAGAAAAATCTAGCCGGCGCCCGACAGGGCGCGATCAATCTCCGCGGTTACATCCTCGATCGGCGCCATGCCGTCGATCTTGGTCAGTTCGCTACGCTTCGCATAATGCGCCGAGACCGGGGCCGTCTGGGCCCGATAGGCTTCGAGCCGCGTCTTGAAGCTTTCCGGATTGTCGTCGGCGCGCACCGCGCCGCCCGCGGCGCGGGTTTCATCCACCCGTTTACGCATCCGGTCGACGAGCGCGCCTTCGTCGACGGCAAGCTCGAGCACGGCGTCGAGCGACAAGCCCCTGCGCACGAGAAGCTCCTGCAGCGCCTCGGCCTGCGCCACAGTGCGCGGGAAGCCGTCGAGAATGAACCCGCTGGCGCAGTCAGACGCGCCGAGCCGTTCGTCGATCAGGCCGATCACGACCTCGTCCGGCACCAGCGCGCCAGCGTCCATGATCTCCTTGGCCCTGAGGCCAATCGGACTTTTCGCCGCGACCGCGGCGCGCAGCATGTCTCCCGTCGACAGCTGCGGCACGCCGTGCTTTTCGACCAAACGCGCCGCCTGCGTTCCCTTGCCGGCCCCGGGCGGACCGAGCAGCACCAGCCTCATCGGGCGCGCTTCCCGCCGCGAAGCTTGGTCTTGCGTATCAGCCCCTCATATTGCTGCGCCTGCATATGACCGTGGATCTGCGCCACAGTATCCATGGTCACGCTGACGACGATGAGCAGCGACGTGCCGCCGAAATAGAACGGCAGATTGGCGTAGGCGATGAGCCCTTCCGGAATGATGCAGATGATCGCCAGGTAGGCCGCGCCGAGCACCGTGATCCGCATCAGCACTTCGTCGATGAATTTCGCCGTGCGTTCGCCTGGACGAATGCCCGGCACGAAACCGCCGTGCTTCTTGAGATTGTCCGCCGTCTCGACGGGATTGAAGACGATCGCGGTGTAGAAGAAGGCGAAGAACACGATCAATCCGACATAGGCGAGCATATACAGCGGCCGACCATGCCCGAAATAGGCGGAGATCGTCGCGAAGATGCTCTCGCTGCCGGTCGATTGGTAGAAATTCGCCACGGTCGTCGGCAAGAGCAGCAGCGACGATGCGAAGATCGGCGGGATGACGCCGGACGTGTTCAGCTTCAGCGGCAGGAAGGACGTCTGTCCCTCATAGACCCGGTTGCCGTGCTGCCGCTTGGGATAGGTGATCAGCAGCCGCCGCTGCGCCCGCTCCATGAACACGATGAAGGCGACGACGGCGAAGGACATGATGATGACGCCGATGATCAGCGCCGTCGAAATGGCGCCCTGCCGGCCCAGCTCCAAGGTCGACACGATCGCCGACGGAAAGGCGGCGACGATGCCCGCGAAGATAATGAGCGAGGAGCCGTTGCCGATTCCGCGCGAGGTGATCTGCTCGCCAAGCCACATCAGGAACATCGTGCCGCCGACCAGCGTCACGACCGTGGTGATGCGGAAGAACATGCCCGGATCGGTGACGACGCCCTGTTGGCCCTCGAGCCCGATCGCCATGGCGTAGGCCTGGAACGTCGCGAGCGCGACGGTGAGGTAGCGGGTATATTGGTTGAGGACCTTGCGGCCCTGCTCGCCCTCTTTCTTCAGCGTCTCGAGCGTCGGAATCACCGACGTCAGCAGCTGAACGATAATCGACGCCGAAATATACGGCATGATGTTGAGCGCGAAGATCGCGCGGCGCTGCACGGCGCCGCCCGCGAACATGTTGAAGAGCTCGAGCATGCCCTTCGACTGACCGAAAAAGCTTTTCGCGAAAGCCTCGGGGTCGATGCCCGGCAGCGGCACGTAGGTGCCGAGGCGATAGACGATCAGCGCGCCCAACGTGAACAGGATGCGCTTTTTCAATTCCTCGGATTTGCCGAAGGCGGAGAGATTGACGTTGGCCGCGAGCTGCTCGGCTGCCGATGCCATGAAGAAACTCCCCTTTCGCGCCGCTGTCGACGCGACGCCATTTTGTTGGGCTCAGCGCTCGGAGCGTAGCAGCGCACGAGGCTCGCCCGCTCCGTTCGGAGCGTTTGGTATAAAACAGCGCAGCCGCTCATGCGAGAGCGGCTGCGCCTTTTTGAGTTACGGCGCTGGCGTCTCGCCGGCGAGAAGTTTCACGGTGCCGCCGGCGCCCTCGATGGCCGCGACCGCCGATTTGGAGGCCGCCGAGACCTCGAAGGCGAGCTTGGTCTTCAACTCGCCCTGGCCGAGGATCTTGACGCCGTCGCGCGGTCTGGTGACGACGCCAGCCGCAAGCAGCGCCTCGACCGTCACCGGCGCGTTGGCGTCGAGCTTGCCGGCGTCGAGCGCCTGTTGAATGCGCCCGAGATTGACCTCGTTGTAGTGGGTCGAGAACGGATTGTAGAATCCGCGCTTCGGCAGGCGCCGATGCAACGGCATCTGACCGCCCTCGAAGCCCTTGATCGCCACGCCGGTGCGCGCCTTCTGGCCCTTGACGCCGCGCCCGCCGGTCTTGCCCTTGCCGGAGCCGATGCCGCGGCCGACGCGCATGCGGTTCTTGCTCGCGCCTGGATTGTCGGTGATTTCATTGAGTTTCATGGCCGCGTCCTCACTTCCCGTCGACGGTTTTGGCGTCGACGATTTTCACGAGATGCGCCACCTTCGCGATCATCCCGCGCACGGCCGGCGTGTCTTCCAGCGCGCGGCGGCGGCCAATGCGCGTCAGGCCGAGGCCAAGAAGCGTACGGCGCTGCCGTTCGGGACGGCCGATCGGGCTGCCGATCTGTTCGACGACGATCTGCTGAGTGCTCTTCGTCATGGGTCGTCTCCTTACGCGTCGACGGCGTCGGCGTCGACGCCTTGACGGCGCGACTGCAGCACCGAAACTTTAAGCGAGCGGCGCGCCGCGACGGAGCGCGGCGAGTCTTCGCGGCCGAGCGCATCGAAGGTCGCGCGGATCATGTTGTAGGGATTGGACGACCCCTGGCTCTTCGCCACGACGTCGTGCATGCCCAGCGTTTCGAAAATCGCGCGCATGGGGCCGCCGGCGATGATTCCGGTGCCCGCCGGCGCCGCGCGCAGAATGACGCGGCCTGCGCCGTGGCGGCCATGAACGTCATGATGCAGCGTGCGGCCTTCGCGCAGCGGCACGCGGATCAACGCGCGCTTGGCCGCTTCCGTCGCCTTGCGGATCGCCTCAGGCACTTCGCGCGCCTTGCCGTGTCCATAGCCCACGCGGCCCTTCTGGTCGCCGACGACGACGAGCGCGGCGAAGCCGAAACGCCTGCCGCCCTTCACCACCTTCGCGACGCGATTGATGTGGACCAGACGATCCACAAATTCGCCGTCGCGATCGTCACGATCCCGATCGCGGCCGCGACCGCCTTCTCCTTCACGCGCCATTGTCTCTTCCGTCACTTACGCGGCGTGATGCGCCGCTCGCTTCCTTCACTGCCGACCCATTGGATCGACGCCCGGCGCATCTGCGCCGGCACGCATTCCGCGCGAGAAGCGCACGCCCTCAACGGCGCGCGCCCCCAGTTAGAACTCCAGACCGCCCTCGCGGGCGCCGTCGGCCAGCGCCTTGACGCGCCCGTGATACATGTAAGCGCCACGGTCGAAAACGACCTCCTTGACGCCCTTGGCGACGGCGCGCTCCGCGAGGAGCTTGCCGACGACCTTCGCCGCCTCGACGTCCGCGCCGGTCTTCAGACCCTCGCGATTCGCCTTTTCGAGCGAAGAGGCGGCGGCGACCGTCGCGCCCTTCTCGTCGTCGATGATCTGCGCGTAGATCTGCTTGGACGAGCGAAACACCGAAAGGCGCAACCGCCCCTTGGCGCGTTCACGGATCGCCCGGCGCACCCGCGCCTTTCGACGCTGTTCGACTTTGACATCCCTGGCCATGGCGGGTCCTTACTTCTTCTTGCCTTCCTTGCGGAAGATGAATTCATTGGCGTATTTGACGCCCTTGCCCTTGTAGGGCTCGGGCGGGCGCAAGGCGCGGATCTCGGCGGCGACTTGACCGACCTGGCGCCGATCCATGCCGCTGATGCTGATTTCCGTCGGCTTCGGCGTCACGATCGCGATGCCGGCCGGAATCGGATAACTCACGTCATGCGAATAGCCGAGCGCGAGTTGCAGCGTTTTTCCCTGCACCGCGGCGCGATAGCCGACGCCGGTGATCTCGAGCTTCTTCTCAAAGCCCGTGGTCACGCCGACGACGATATTGTTGATCTGGGCGCGCGCGGTTCCCCACAGCGCGCGGGCGCGCTTGGTTTCATTGCGCGGGTCGACCGAGATGGCGTTGTCCTGCTGGACGACGGAGACGTCGTCCGGCGCCAGAAACTCCAGCTGACCCTTCGCGCCCTTCACCTGCACGAGCTGACCGTCCACCTTGGCGGTGACGCCGGCGGGAATGACGACAGGCTTCTTGCCGATACGAGACATGGTTGCAAATCCTGTTTGATGAGGCGCAAGGTCTAGAAGACCTTGCACAGCACCTCGCCACCGACATTATTCTCGCGCGCCGCATGATCGGCCATGACGCCCTTCGGAGTCGACACGATGGTGACGCCGAGGCCATTCGCCACGCGCGGCACTGCGTCAACCGCCGCATAGACCCGGCGACCCGGACGCGACACGCGTTCGATCTGCTTGATGACCGGCTCGCCGTCGAAATACTTCAGTTCGATCTCGAACTCGGTCCGGCCGTTGCCGAAGTCGGTGCTGCTATAGCCGCGGATATAGCCCTCTTCCTTCAGCACGTCGAGCACATGCGCGCGCAGCTTCGAGCCCGGAGAGGACACCCTGTCCTTGCGGCGCATCTGCGCGTTGCGGATGCGGGTGAGGAGATCGCCCAATGGATCGTTGATCGCCATCTGCGTCTCCTTACCAGCTTGACTTCACGAGGCCGGGCACCAGGCCGCGGGACCCCAATTCGCGTAGCGCAATGCGCGACATTTTCAGCTTGCGATAAAAGCCGCGCGGACGGCCCGACACTTCGCAGCGGTTACGCACGCGAACGGGCGCGGAATTGCGCGGGAGTTCAGCAAGCTTGAGACGCGCCTCGAACTGCTCTTCGACGCTCAGCGTCTTGTCGTTCGCGACCGCCTTCAGCCGCGCGCGCCTCCCGGCGTAGGACTTCACGAGCCTTCGCTTCCGCTTGTTGTTCTCAATCGCGCTTTTCTTCGCCATTACCAGTTTCGCCTTTCAGTATCCGCGTTTGAGGAGCTGTTAAGCCCTCACTGCCGGAACGGGAAATTGAACGCCTTCAGCAAGGCGCGCGCCTCTTCGTCGGTCTTGGCCGTCGTGCAGACAATCACGTCCATGCCCAGGATCGACTCGGCCTTGTCGTAGTCGATTTCGGGGAACACGATGTGCTCCTTGATGCCGAGCGCATAGTTCCCGCGACCGTCGAAGGACTTCGGATTCAATCCGCGGAAGTCGCGCACGCGCGGCAGCGCCACGGTGATCAGACGATCGAGAAACTCATACATACGCGTCTTGCGCAGCGTCACCTTCGCGCCGATCGGCATGTTCTCGCGCAGCTTGAAGGTCGAGATCGCCTTGCGCGCGCGGGTGACGACCGGCCGCTGGCCGGCGATAAGGCTAAGGTCGGCCGCCGCCGACGTCGCCTTCTTGCTGTCGTTGACGGATTCGCCGACGCCCATGTTGAGCACGATCTTCTCGATCGTCGGCACTTCGAGCGCGTTCTTATAGCCGAACTGCTTCTGCAACGCCTCGCGCACGACCTCTTCGTAATGCTTGCGCATGCGCGGCACATAGGCGCCGTCCGCGCCGACCGCCGCCGCGTCGTCGCCAGATGTCGCCGGCTTTTCCTTAGCCGCAGGCTTTTCGCCGGATTTGGCGGCGGCCTTCTTGGGCTCCTTCGCCTCCGCGCCTTCGGCGGCGGGCTTTTGAGCCTTGGCGGGCTTTTCGGCCTTGGGCTTCTTTTCCTCAGCCATCGATCAATTCTCCGGAACGCTTGGCGACGCGGACCTTGCGGCCGTCGTCGAGAATCTTGAATCCAACGCGTGTCGCTCTGCCGTCCTTGGGATCGGCGACCGCCAGATTCGACAAATTGATCGGCGCGGCCTTGTTGATGATGCCGGCTTCGCGATCCTTGGTCTGACGCTGATGGCGCTTGACGATGTTGACGCCGTCGACGACGGCGCGGCCCTCGTCGGGAATCACGCGCAGCACCTCGCCGCTGCGGCCCTTGTCGCGGCCGGCGAGAACGACGACTTTGTCGCCCTTCTTGATCTTGGCGGCCATTACAAAACCTCCGGGGCGAGCGAGATGATCTTCATGTGGTTCTTGGCGCGCAGCTCGCGCGGCACCGGCCCGAATATGCGGGTGCCGATCGGCTCTTTCTGATTGTTAATCAGCACCGCGGCGTTCGAATCAAAACGGATCACGGAGCCGTCGGCGCGCTTGATGTCCTTCGCGGTGCGAACGACGACGGCCTTCAGCACATCGCCCTTCTTGACGCGGCCGCGCGGAATCGCCTCCTTGATCGACACGACAATAATGTCGCCGACGCCGGCGTATTTGCGCTTGGAGCCGCCCAGCACCTTGATGCACATCACGCGGCGCGCGCCGGAGTTGTCGGCGACGTCGAGATTGGTTTGCATCTGAATCATGGCTTACCCGCCTTTCGTTCCGGTCTGGTTTCGGCAAGCCCACTTTGGAGTCGCCGACTTCGTCCGGACAATTCGTTCTAACGACTACGCCTCGGCCGTCACTTCGACGACCCGCCAGCGCTTCAATTTCGAGATCGGCGCGGTCTCTTCGATCGTCACCGAGTCGCCCACCTTGAACGCGCCGCTTTCGTCATGGGCGTGATAGTTCTTCGTGCGGCGCACCGTCTTCTGGAACAGCGGGTGGGTGAAACGACGTTCGACCTTCACCACCACGGTCTTGTTCTGCTTGTCGCTGACGACGACGCCCTGGAGAATTCGCTTCGGCATGGCGCTTTAACCCTGCTTTTCGGCGCGCTTATGCGCGGCGATGGTTTTCGTGCGGGCAATGTCGCGACGAACGACGCGCACGCGTGAGGTGTTCTCGAGCTGGCCGGTCGCCCGCTGGAAGCGCAGATTGAACTGCTCTTTCTTGAGCTTCAGCACTTCGTCATTGAGCTGATCTTCGGTCATCGCCTTGATGTCGGAGAGGCGCTGTTTGGATTTCATCACGTTCTCCTTATTCGGCGATGCGTTCGATGAAGCGCGTCTTAATCGGCAGCTTCGCGGCGGCGAGCGTCAAGGCCTCCCGCGCGATAGGCGCCGGCACGCCGTCGATCTCGAACATGATGCGGCCGGGCGCAACGCGCACGGCCCAGAATTCCGGCGCGCCCTTGCCCTTGCCCATGCGCACTTCGGTCGGCTTCTTGGAGACCGGCACGTCGGGGAAGATGCGAATCCAGACTCGGCCGGCGCGCTTCATATGACGCGTCAGGGCGCGGCGCGCGGCTTCGATCTGGCGCGCGGTGATGCGATCCGGCTCTAGCGCCTTAAGGCCGAACTGCCCGAAGTTCAGCGAAAAGCCCGCCTTGGAGGCGCCACGGATGCGGCCCTTAAAGGCCTTGCGGAACTTGGTGCGTTTGGGTTGCAGCATGATTGCGCTCTTTAATCTTGTTCGTTACGCCGCGTCGCGCGGTTCGCGGTGCTCGCGACGGCGGCGTTCGCCGCCGCGGTCGCGATCGCCATGATCGCCGCCGGACGCCTGTTCGGCCGCCTTCTTATCCTGCGCCATCGGATCATGCTCAAGGATTTCGCCCTTGAAAATCCAGACCTTGATTCCGCAAGCGCCATAGGCGGTATGCGCGGTGGCGGTGCCGTAATCGACGTCGGCGCGCAGCGTGTGCAGCGGCACGCGCCCTTCGCGATACCATTCGAGACGGGCGATCTCGGCGCCGCCAAGACGGCCCGAGCAATTGATGCGAATGCCCTGCGCGCCCAGCCGCATGGCCGATTGCACGGCGCGCTTCATCGCGCGGCGGAAGGCGACGCGACGTTCGAGTTGCTGCGCAATCGACTCGGCGACGAGCGCGGCCTCGGTTTCGGGCTTGCGCACTTCGACGATGTTGATGACGACTTCGCTGCCGGTGAGCTTGCCCACGAGCTTGCGGATCTTGTCGATGTCCGCGCCCTTCTTGCCGATGACGACGCCGGGACGCGCCGAATAGATCGTCACGCGGCACTTCTTGTGCGGACGCTCGATGACGATCTTCGACACCGCCGCCTGCTTCAGCGTTTTCGACACGGTTTCGCGGATCGCCATGTCCTCGTGCAGGAGCTTGGCGTATTCGCCCTTATTGGCGAACCAGCGCGAATCCCAGGTGCGGTTGACGCCCAGTCGCAGCCCGATCGGATTAACCTTCTGACCCATGGTTTTAAATCCTTTAGGCGTTGGCCTGCGCTTCGACTTCGCGCACGATGATCGTCAGATTGGCGAAGGGCTTCTCGACGCGGCTCGCACGGCCGCGGGCGCGGGCGTGGAAACGCTTCATCACCAGCGCCTTTCCGACAAAGGCCTGGGCGACGACGAGATCGTCGACGTCGAGACCGTGATTGTTCTCGGCGTTGGCGATGGCGCTTTCAAGCGCCTTCTTCACCTCATGCGCGATCCGCTTTCTGGAGAACTCCAGATCGGCGAGCGCGCGATCCACCTTCTTGCCGCGGATCAACTGCGCGAGCAGATTGAGCTTCTGCGGCGAGACGCGCAGCATGCGCGCGACGGCCTTCGCTTCATTTTCCGCAAGCCGGCGCGGATTGGCTTCCTTCGACATCGTGAGCCTCTCTTAGCCTCTCTTAGCCCCTCTTGGCCTTCTTGTCGGCCGCATGGCCGTGGAAGGTGCGGGTCGGAGCGAATTCGCCGAATTTGTGCCCGATCATGTCTTCCGACACGGACACGGGAATATGCTTCTGGCCGTTATGCACGCCGAAGGTCAGTCCCACGAATTGCGGGATGATCGTGGAGCGGCGGCTCCAGATCTTGATCACCTCGGAGCGGCCTGAACCGCGCGAGGTCTCGGCCTTCTTAAGAAGATAGCCGTCGACGAACGGGCCCTTCCAAATCGAGCGCGCCATGGGTTAGCCCTTCTTCTTGCGATTGTGTCGCGAGGACACAATGAAACGGTCGGTGGATTTATTGGTGCGGGTCTTCTTGCCCTTGGTCGGCTTGCCCCAGGGCGTGACCGGATGACGACCGCCAGAGGTGCGGCCTTCGCCGCCGCCATGCGGATGGTCGATCGGATTCATCGTGACGCCGCGATTGTGCGGGCGGCGGCCGAGCCAGCGTGAGCGGCCGGCCTTGCCGATGGAGGTGTTCATATGATCGGGATTGGACACGGCGCCGAGCGTCGCGAAGCACTGGCCATGCACCAGGCGCTGCTCGCCAGAATTCAGTCTGACGATCACATAGCCCTGGTCGCGGCCGACGATCTGCGCATAGGTGCCGGCCGATCGCGCGATGGCGCCGCCCTTGCCGATCTTCATCTCGACATTGTGCACAATGGCGCCGACAGGGATGTTGGCGATCGGCATGGCGTTGCCGGGCTTCACGTCGACCTGATTGCCGGCGATCACTTCGTCGCCGACGGAGAGCCGCTGCGGTGCGAGAATGTAGGCAAGCTCATTGTCCGCGTAGCGAACGAGCGCGATGAACGCCGTGCGGTTCGGATCATATTCGAGCCGCTCGACCTTGCCGGCGACATCGAGCTTCCGCCGCTTGAAATCGACGACGCGATAGGCCTGCTTATGGCCGCCGCCGCGAAAACGCACGGTGATCCGGCCGGCGTTGTTGCGCCCGCCCTTTGAACTCTTGCCTTCGGTCAGAGTCTTGACCGGCTTGCCCTTGTAGAGCTCGCTGCGGTCGACAATGACGAGCTGGCGAAGGCTCGGCGTGACCGGCTTGAATGTCTTCAGCGCCATCGTTCTATCCTCACGCCTTCCTTACAGTCCGGTCGTCACGTCGATCTTGTGGCCCTCGGCGAGGGTCACGACCGCTTTCTTGACGTCGCTCTGCTGACCGCGCCGGCCCCGGAAGATCTTGACCTTGCCCTTGCGCACCAGCGTATTGACCGCTTCGACCTTGACGTCGAAGAGACCTTCGACCGCCGCCTTGATCTGCGGCTTCGTCGCGGTCTTCACGACCTTGAAGACCACCTTGTTGCTCTCCGAGGCGAGCGTCGCCTTCTCGGTGATGACCGGGGCGACGATCACGTCGTAATGGCGAACGTCCTTGCTCATTTCAGTCGCGCCTCCAGCGCGTCCACTGCGGCGCGGGTCAACACCAGCTTCTCGCGGCGGAGGATGTCGTAAACATTGACGCCTTCGACGGGCAGAATGTCGATCTTCGGGATATTGCGTGCGGCGAGCACGAAATTGTTCTGCGGCGCGCCGCCGACAATGATGATCGCGTTCTCGAGGCCCGTCTTGGCGAAACTCGAGGCGAGCAGCTTCGTCTTGGGCTCGGCGAGCTCCGCCGTCTCCCAAACGATGATGCCGCCATCCTTGGCTTTCGCGGACAGAGCATGTTTCAGCGCGAGCTGGCGCACCTTCTTGGTCAGGTCATGCGCATGGCTGCGCACCACCGGGCCGAAGGCGCGTCCGCCGCCGCGGAACTGCGGCGCGCGCGCCGAGCCGTGACGGGCGCCGCCGGTGCCCTTCTGCTTGTGCAGCTTCTTGCCGGAGCGCGCGATCTCGGCGCGGTTCTTCACCGCATGGGTGCCGGCGCGCCGCTTGGCGAGCTGCCAGCGGATCATGCGGAAGATCAGGTCCTTGCGCGGCTCAAGGCCGAAGACCTCATCGGAGAGTTCGATCGAACCGGCCGCCTGGCCGTCGAACGACGTGACGTCGATCTTCACGGCTCAGTCCTCCTTGTTCGCTTCTTGCGGAGCGGCGTCTAAATTCGCGGCTTCACCCTGTCCGTTGCCGAGGCGGAATTTGCCCGGCTGCGGCGCATCCTTCGGCAGCGCGCGTTTCACCGCGTCGCGCACGAAAATCCAGCCGCCGGCCGTGCCCGGCACCGCGCCTTCGACCAGCAGCAGTCCCCGCGCCGGGTCCGTCTGCACCACCCGCAGATTTTGCGTGGTGACGCGGTCGACGCCCATGTGGCCGGCCATTTTCTTGTTCTTGAAGGTCTTGCCCGGGTCCTGACGGCCGCCGGTCGAACCGTGCGAACGGTGCGACACGGAGACGCCGTGGGTCGCGCGCAGACCGCCGAAGCCCCAGCGCTTCATCGGGCCGGCAAAGCCCTTGCCGGTGGAGGTTCCCGTCACGTCGACGAACTGGCCGACGACGAAATGATCCGCCGTGATTTCAGCGCCAATCGGCAGCAACTCTTCCTCTTTCACCCGAAACTCGGCGAGCTTCATCTTCGGCTCCACCGAGGCCGCGGCGAACCGCGTGCGTTCGGCTTTCGAGACATTCTTGACCTTGGCGCGGCCGATGCCGAGCTGAACGGCGGTGTAGCCGTTCTTCTCTTGAGTCCGCTGCGCGACGACCTGGCAGCCGTCGAGCTTCAGGACCGTGACCGGCACATGCTCGCCCGCCTCCGTGAAGATGCGGGTCATTCCGACCTTTTGCGCGATGACGCCCGACCGCATGATCCAATCCTTCGCAAAGCGCGCTCGCATCCTTTAGCGAGCGCCGCCTGAATTCCGTTTAGAGCTTGATCTCGACATCCACGCCGGCGGCAAGATCGAGCTTCATGAGCGCGTCCACCGTTTGCGGGGTGGGATCGACGATGTCGAGAACGCGTTTATGCGTTCTGATCTCGAACTGTTCGCGCGACTTCTTGTCGATATGCGGCGAACGGTTCACCGTGAATTTTTCGATACGCGTCGGAAGCGGAATCGGACCGCGGACCTGAGCGCCCGTGCGCTTGGCCGTCGAGACGATTTCCTTCGTCGACGTGTCGAGAATCCGGTGATCGAACGCCTTAAGGCGAATCCGGATATTTTGACCGTTCATTTTTCCGTCCTTTAGGACCGCGAGCGGTTCTGCTCGCCTTCATGCGCCGCGCGCTGCTGCGCGCGACTTCTTTCACAAGAGCGAGCGCTTGGCCCGCGGCCCAAGATTCGCTTTACTCGATGATGCTGGCGACGACGCCGGCTCCAACCGTTCGGCCGCCTTCGCGGATGGCGAAGCGCAGCTTCTCCTCCATGGCGATCGGCACGATCAGCGCGACTTCCATCGTCACATTGTCGCCCGGCATCACCATCTC
>WSXZ01000119.1 GCA_009773555.1 Methylocystaceae bacterium
CCTTCGCGCGCAGCAGTCGCGTGTTCTGAAACAGGAGGAAGAACAGCGGCGCGTCGATCAGGAGAATGCGGCGCGCATCAATGGTGAGTTGGCGCAGCCCCGGCGGTCAGACTCCGAGGGCGAAAGCCGGTAGTGGAGGTCGGACCTGCAGCTTCAGGTCGCTCCTCCTGCGCTCAGCTGGTCATGTCTTAGACAATGTCGACCGCAGCGACGTCGATCGGCGCGCCTGGCGCAGAACCCAAGGGTCTGCGAGGAAACAGGACGGACCTGGTCAAAGCGCGAGCGCCCGCTTGAGATCATCGTGCTCAAAAGCGCTGGCCATGCGGGTGATCTCGGCCGAGCGCGCTCCGACAGCCTTGGCGGCGTCACGCCATGTCGCGGTCACCGCCGCGACTTCCTTGATGATTGCGCGTGCCTGCGGCAGCGTCAGCGCGAAATACGCCGAAGCCTTCTCCAGAAGATCGAGCGAGCACGTGCCCTCGTCGAGGTCGATGTTTGTCGTCAGCACGCGCGCCTTAAGATCCGTCGGCGTCGGATTGAGGTCATAGGCGGGCGAAAGCGACCATCCGGCTTTGCCGCGCCAGAGAAAGCCATGGTTGCGCAGATGATCATCGACATTGGAGATCAGCACATTGAACACGACGCGCCGGTAGAGTGCGTGGGCGTCGGCCTTTCCCTGCGCGCCATGTTGGGCAAGGGCGTCGACAATCTCGGGGTAGCTGCCACGCTCCCCATCCTTCGCGCCCATCATCGCCATAGCGGACAGGAACGGCAGGCGGATCGCGCCGTGGCGATCGAACCGTCGCGACAGCATCACCGCCTTGCCGGCGACGTCGACGAGTTCGTGGTGCGGCGTGACGATGCCCGCCTGGTCCGCCAGCCGCAGCGCGATCTCCTCCCAGGTCTCCATGCTGTAATCGTCGGTCTCCTTGGGAAACTTGGCGATGGCGAGATGGCCATGTTGGTCGATGACCGACGCCTTCGGTCGCGCGCCACCGAGCGAGGAGCCAGGTGCGAAGATCAGTTGAAGGTCGTCGTCTGTTTCCTCGTCGCGCAGAATCCGCTCGGTGATCTGGAGCAGACGACCAAGCTCGATCAGGGGCGGCACGCCTGCCCCGATCGGCGCCAGAAAGACCTCATCGCCGACCCGACGAAACCGGAGCGCCCCGAGCCGGGTCGTATCGGCGACTCCGAGCAGGTAGTCGCTTTCTGTGAGCGTACGGACAGCGCGCCCTTCGCGTTCGGCGAGCCTGCGTTCCGCGCGTTGCATCAGGCGCCGACCCCAGGTGTCCGGCGCCGAGTCTCCGATCGAGCCGAAAGTCGCAAGACCCGTAGGAGGGGCGAAGGTGCCGCGGGTCAAGGCAAGCGCAGGCTCCAGCGAAAACCGGTCAGGATCATCGAGCCAGGCGGGGTCATATTCGAAGAGGATGGTTTCCGTTCCCCGGACGCGATTGCTTCTGGCCAATCCGACCGGGCGTGTGCGTCCGCTGAGATCGATGTGGACCTCAAAGTCAGCCATTCCGCGACGATCCCTTTGGCCGCTTGAGGCGCACACGCTTGGGCAGGTCGGCGCTGGCAAGGGCTTGGCCGACACTGTCGTTGCCGATGTCGGCGACCTGGCTCAGCCCGTCGAGCAACCCAAGCGCATGGAGGACGCCGGCATAAATGCCGATGCTGACATTGGTGTCCCCGGCTTCCACCCTTTGCAGAGTGGATCTGGAGGTGAAGGCGCGTTCGGCAACCACCGCCATCGGCAGCCGCCGGCGTCGACGGGCGTCGTGAATGTCAGACCCGAGCTTGCGTAGCGCACGGCGCACTGCGGCGGGAGGATTGTGAGGAGTGGCCATTTGGAGCCTTGGCGCTGCAGAAAACATAATTATGTAGCACGAAGATTACAATTATCCTAGCTGGAACTGCCGGCTGTCCGCAGCGGCGCCTTCGGTTTTGGCGCCCGCACTGTGGTTTCGCATGCGCCCTTAGTCCGCCGTCAGCCGGACATGCGCCTTCGGTTTCGACTTCGACGTCGCTTAACCGGTGGATCAACAAGTATGGATTTCTGCGACTGGTATGATAAAATCATACCTACAGGCAATGGAGCGCCCCATGTCCGCGACCGAAAAACGAACATTCAGCCTGCCCGCAGAACAGGCTGCCTTCATTGACCAGCTAGTTGCGTCGGGCACATATGCCACAAGCAGTGAGGTGATCCGAGCTGGACTTCGCGCCCTGCAGGAGCGCGACGCCGCCGTGGAGCGCTGGCTGCGCGACGAAGTCGCTCGGATCTATGACGAGATCAAAGCCCACCCGGAAAAAACGCTCTCCAGCGAGAAGCTCTTCGACAATATCCGCCAGCGTCACGCCGCCCGCCTCAAGGGGGAGATGTGAAACGCCGGGCAGTCGAATACGCCCTGCAAGCAAACGAAGATTTCGCATGGCTCTACGATCTCATCGCTGAAGCGAGCGGCGCGACCCGGGCGCTCGCCTATGTCGAACGGCTGCGGGCGTTCTGCGACCGTCTTGATTACGCCTCCGAGCGCGGAACAAGTCGCGACGACATTCGGCCGGGGCTGCGGATCATCGGGTTTGAGCGCCGCGTCACGGTGGCTTTCGCGGTTGAGGCCGAGCGCGTCGTTGTGCTGCGGCTGTTCTATGGCGGCGCCAATTGGGAAGACGCGCTTTGACGCAGCACCCTTTGTGCCTCAATACGTCGTGATCACCAGCAAAAGTCAGATGGTGGCCGCATGGCAGAATTTTGCCCGGCTAGACGCGACCACAACGGGATCACCGACTTAGCGCATCGTCGACATGCCGATGTGAATTTCACCCGGACTGCCTCAGTCGAAAGCACCAGGTTTGCCCGCCGCCGTTCGCACACGGCACCAGCGGCGCGCCAGTCCCGCCAGATCGCCGCGCGCGCCTCGTCCAAACCGATCCTGCCATCGCACACCGCAACGGCAAGACAGCGTTCTATCGCGTCCTTTTCCAAGGCAATCGCCATCGGCTGCAGCATCAGATTCCGCCGATCGATCGTGGCGCCGCCGAGCGCCAGCGGGATCCTGTGATCGAGCTGAAATCGGTTCGGGTGTTCATGTGACTCGCCGATCGTGGCGAGCATTTCGGCCTTTATGATGCGCATTTCGCGGACATAGGGACGGCTGTGTTTCGGCGTGCAATTTTGGCTCTGACTCATATTTGATGAAGTTTGGGCGCCGGCTTGTGTTGGTTCATTGAAGGAATCAACGACATGCCCCGTAGCCTTCGCCCCTCGGCTTTTGT
>WSXZ01000120.1 GCA_009773555.1 Methylocystaceae bacterium
GCGATAAGACCGTCGAATTCTCCGTAGTCATTGGCGATCAAAGCCTCAAATGCTCGATCGGCCAATTCTTGCGAGTCGCCTTCGGCGGCTTCGGCCAGCCGCCCGAGATCGCTCACGCCGTCGTGGAAGATTTCGATCACCGTTCCGCTGCTGTCATCGCAACGCGTGAACACCGAGGAGGAGAGCGCCATGAAACGCCACATGAGATCGAGCGCTTCTTTCGGATCGGCCTTTCCGACATGTTCGACAATCGCGCGTCGCTGCGTTTCAAGGTCCTCGACGAGCGCGCGGCGGTTCTGCCAGTCGACGAAGCTTCGAGAGCGAGAAATGGCGGTGAGCCGCTTGCGGATTTCGCGCGCTGCGTCGGCAGGGCTTTGCGCCCCCGCAAGGGCAAGTCGCAAGCGTCGTTTTGCGGCGGCGTCGCCGCTGCTGATGTCGATCAGCAGTTCGGCCAGTCGCTTCGCGCCGAGCGCTTCCAGGTTTTGGGCGTTGATGGTGTTTTTCGGCGCCATGTTGGATCGAAGCTCGCGTGACAGTGAACCCGCGGGAAAACGATTGCGTGAGAAGACGGCACGGTCGTTGATCGGTTACCGGGGTTCACAGCGAATACCAGGTGGCGCGCGCTTTGCCGCGCCGTTTTACACGTCCGTCCGCGACCAGCTCGCGCAGACGCACTTTTAGCGTATTCCGATTTGCGCCCGTGACGGATGCAAGTTGCGCGATGGTCAGGCGCTCGTTTGCCTGTAGAGCTTTGAGGACTTCGAGCGAAAGAGCTGGCAGATCGGCGTCGAGACTGTCCTTCTGCCGCTTGAGGCAGCGCAGGAAGAATCCGACCCACGGCTCCCAATCCGGCGTTTCGTTCTCGAGCGTCGTCTGCGTACGACGGAGCGCCTTATAGTACAGGTCCTTGTTTTCCTCGATCACGCGCTCGAGCGAGGCATAGGGAACATAGGCGTAGCCCGCGCGCAGCAAGAGCAGCGTGGTGAGCACGCGCGAGAGCCGTCCGTTGCCGTCCTGAAAGGGGTGGATCGCGAGGAACGTCACGACGAAGACGGCGATGACGATAAGCGGATGCAGCGATTCTTCATCCAGCGCCTTTCGCGTCCAGGCGACGAGCGCCTCCATTTCCCGCGGAGTGTCGAAAGGCGCGGTCGTCTCGAACACGACCCCGATTTGCCGTCCATCGGCGTCAAACGCGACGACATTGTTCGACAGGGTCTTATAGGAGCCGCGATGGCGCGCATCCTTGTCGCTGTGACGCAGCAAAGTCTGATGCAGTTGGCGGACAGGATTCTCGGTGAGGCGCATATCGACATGCGCCTCGAACACCAGATCCATCGCCTCGGCATATCCCGCGACTTCCTGCTCGTCTCGTGTGCTGAACGCCGTTATGGAAATGGCGCGCGAGAGCAGATCCTCCACCTCGGCGTCGGATAGCTTCGCCCCCTCAATGCGCGTCGAAGAGCCGACGCTTTCGATGGTCGCGACCATGCGGAGCGCGCTGAGTCGGTCCGGCGAAAGCGTTTTGAGCGCCTCCCATCGGCCTTTGAACTCATCGATTTCCGCGATGAGCTTTACGAGGTCAGGACCGAATGCAAGCTTCGGGTCCCTCATTTGCATGCGCTCATATCCGATTGCATGCCCGATAATACCCGATTAGACTCGATTTCCTACGCGATTTTTCAAGCCGCTTTTGACGGGCGTTCTCGTCCAAAGAATGCGGCAGTCGGTATTCTGAAGAGATTGGCACGCTGTCGGCGTAGATTGTTTGCGGGCGCACTCTTCGGTCACCGCTGCAGGCTTCGCTTAAGGCTGCAACGCCTTCGGCCCCCCTTGGGAGTCTGGCTCAGTCGTCATCGGGATGTGAGCTTTCCGAAGGGCCTGAGCTCCGCCGCGGCGTTCGCGCGGGAGGCAGTTTATTCATTCTCTTCGGCTTCGGCATTCCTAGAGGGCCGCCCGCCGGCCTGCGAGAGCAGCGATAGCGCCACAAGCGGCGCGCTTGCCGCAACCCTCCCCCCCGACTTCTTTCCCCTGCCCTGCGCTGGAGCTTCGGGCATTCCTCGCGCCTCAAAGTAGTCGGCGGGAAGCGTCCTCCACTGCGTTGCGGCCCTATCGGTGCGCCGCGCGTCGCCCGCGGCTCGGGATCGCTGTCAGGCCGCGATCGGCGCGGCCTCAAGTGAAAGCGCCAAGCGATGAACGATGCATTTGCCTCCTTGCCCTTCGATACACGTGCGCCGGATCGTGACGTCCAGTCGCCCTCTCCTCATCTTCTCGATGAACTCGCCTTGCACGGCTATCGCCCGCTCGACGACGAACCAGATCCGCGTCCCCTACCCTCTTCTGACGCCGCATCGCTCGCACTCGAAGCCGCGGTCGAGGCCCTTTCCGGTCTCTTTCTCGAGACCCGGCTCGACGCCGATCTTCCCGACCTGCTCTGGTCCTTCGTCAATCTCTTTCATCGCAAGGTGGATCGGATCGACCGCGAGCTCGACGACAATGAAACCGCGCAGCGGCGCGCCCAGGCTGAACAGGACGGCTCGGAAATCCGCTCGGTCGAACTGGAGCGGTTGATCGCGCTAGGCCTGACGCTGACCGAACGGCGCAACGCCTTCGAATTCTTTCGCGACCATCTCGCCGAACTCTATGCCACCGAGACGGGGTCGGTCTGGCGTCCGCGCTCGGGCTCGAAGGTCAATCACCGCGCGCTGACGGCGGCGTTAATCGACAGCCGAGATTTCCTGAACGCCAAGAAGCTGGCCGAGACGCAAGTGCTCTTGCCGCCCGGCCCTCGTATCGCTTTCGCGGGCGGCGTCGATTGCAACGATCATCAGCGGATTTGGGACGCTCTCGACAAGGTCCATGCGAAACATCCCGACATGGTTCTTCTGCATAGCGGTGGCGCAAAGGGGGCCGAGCGGATCGCATCCTGCTGGGCGGATCATCGCAAGGTTCCCCAGGTCGCTTTCAAACCCGACTGGAGCCGTCACAAGAATGCCGCGCCCTTCAAGCGAAACGATGTGATGCTTGAGACATTGCCGATCGGCCTGATCGTCTTTCCTGGTTCCGGCATCGTCGAGAATCTCGCCGACAAGGCGCGCAAGATGGGCGTTCCTGTGTGGGGGTTACGCTGAAGCGTATCTCAGCACGACCAGATTGTTTAGGGAGTGTCCGCGACGACACCCACGCATATAGAGAGAGGAAGCGCTCTGAAGTTAGCCGCGGCTAACTCTTGAAGCGAGGTTCTTAAAGTACCAAAAGTTAGCCGCGGCTAACCCCCCCAAGGACAAGCGCTCGTAAGAAGCATCGAGTTTGTTCGTAGCCAGATCAGCCGGCTCTTAACGCTTTGTTAGTACTAAAAACGTTGCGCCACGCGCGAGAATCGGCACTATTGCGCAAAGACGCGCTTGAAGTGCGAAACTTTGAAAAACTCCGCAGCTTTGATTTGGTGAGAGCCTTCCTCCGCATGGCACGCAAACCTGCAGCAACCACACCGCAAGCGACCGAGCTAAGGACGTTGATCCAGCGGCACGCACACGATCTATCTGAGCAACTGCAGGCGCATCAGCGAAACAATTTTCCCCCATCTGCGGAAAAAAGTATCCGCCTTTTTTCGCCGGCCGAAGCCGCGAAACTGGTTGGCATTCATGAAGGCTATTTGCGACAGATTGCGTCAGAAGGGCGGGGGATCGCCGCCACCGTGACGAACGGTAGGCGGTCCTACTCTGTGGAAGACATTCAAAATATCCGGCAGATTCTCGACCAGAGCTCCAGAGGAGATCGCCGCTATCTGCCCCATCGTATCGAAGGTGAGCATCTGCAGATCATCACCGTGATGAATTTTAAGGGAGGGTCGGGGAAGACAACGACTTCGGCGCATTTATCGCAGTATTTGGCTTTGCATGGGTACCGCGTTCTTGCGATCGATCTCGATCCTCAAGCCAGCCTCTCTGCACTTTTTGGATCACAACCGGAACTCGACGTTGGTCCGAACGAGACGTTGTATGGCGCGATACG
>WSXZ01000121.1 GCA_009773555.1 Methylocystaceae bacterium
CTTTATGGCGCCAAACGAAAATATAGAGCGCGCGCAACCCCGCGGAGAAATTAATGAGGTTCGAGAAAACGACCCTCGGCGCCGCCATCAACCCTTGGCCGAACCCATAGATCGACCTCGTAAAGATCATCCGCTGAACGAGCCGGTTGATGAGCAACAGGATATTCACGAAGAACACGACCCGCAGCGTAGGGTCGAGCATTGCATAGCCGGCGATGCGCCATTCTTCGCTCAAAGTTCCAAGGACAAGGATCGCGATAGCGTTGAAAGCCAGGAAATAAGCCACGACGGCGATGATGCCGGACAGGATGCCCTTGCGATCGCGTAGAAAAAAGAGTTTCTCGTTCAGCGTGGTTCCCCAGCCGAGCTTTGAGGCTCCCTGGAATCCGATTCCCAGAAGCCAGCGTGCGCGTTGGCGGTAGGCGGCTCGGTAGTCGCTCGGAAAATTTTCTCTCGTCGCGATCGCGAGCGGCTCTTCGATCCGTTGCACCTGAACGGTCCCCTGCGGAATATCCAGCGTATAGGGAGCCTCATTGAGAGCGAACGCGGCTTTCAGACCAAGCGACTTCATGGCGAAGGCGACGTCGTAGTCCTCCGTCAAGGCGATCGGGTCGAACACCTCGCCCCGACGCCATGTTTTCAAAGATTCGATCGCTCTCCGGCTGAAGCAGGCGGCGACGCCGGCGCACGGAACTATGCCTGTAAGACGCTGCCGGACAAACAGATCCTTATTATGAAACTCCGCGAACTCATCCATGTAGGTGCCCGCCGTCATTTGAAGGAGCGAGCGCCGAAAGGAGTATACGGGGATCTGGATGAAATCGAAGCTGGCGATCAGCGCGCTGAACAACGGAAATTCCAGCGGATGGATGACATCCTCGCTGTCGTGGAGCACATAGCCTTCAAACTTTATGTTTGCGGTTTTCTCATATTCGCCGATTTCCGCAATGATCGCATTGAGACAATCGGCTTTCGTCGTCGGTCCGTCATGCGGACCGATCACGAGACGGATATTCTCTGGGCGTTCCGCCGCCGCCCTGAGCACTTCCCGCTGAGTCGCCGCATCATTCGGATAGGCGCCAACAAAAAAAACCGTTGTCGCGGAATGAGCGGCGTTGGTCTTCAGCATTTCGTAAATGACAGCCTCTTCGCGCCAGGCCGGCACCATAACCGCGAGAGGGCGTTGCGGCCGTTCACGCAGCGACTGTTCAGACAGCTGCGATCGTTCGGCGCGGATTGTTCCTGAAAATCTCATAACCCAATAAACAATGTCCACGAAGACATCGTCGAGGCTATAAAGAATAATGGCGACGCCAAAAACCAAGAACAGCCACACCAGCGCGTCGACATAGGCGACGGTCGCGTCGGTCAGGTCATACATCAGTCGTCCTTAAGCTCTTCAACCTCGCGGATTCAGCAGATTGCGCGCGCGGATCTTCTTGTAAACCTGGCCGCTTAGCGGGGGATGCTCAACGCTGAATCGGCCTAGGCCGCCGATAATGCTGGAATTGGGGACTCCAATTTTGTCCGCATCGCGGCGACGATGCGCTGCGCCGCCTGGCCATCGCCATAAGGGAAAACCGGGACCGACATGCGGGCGTATAGCTCAGGATCGTCGTACAGCTGCGAGATCGCGCTCGACACCGCGGCGGCGTTTGTGCCGACCACGCGAACCGCTCCGGCGCGAACCGCCTCCGGCCGTTCGGTGGTGTTCCTCAGCACGAGGACGGGCTTTCCGAGCGCAGGCGCTTCCTCCTGGAGGCCGCCGCTGTCGGTGACGACGAGCCAGCATCTCTTTAGCGCGGCCACCATATCGGCGTAGCCGATCGCATCCGTAACCACGATGCGCGGATGGCCGCCAAGAATCCGGCGCGCCGGCTCATGCGCGCGCGGATTGGGATGGGTGACGAAAAACACTCCGAGGTCGTCGTGCTGGTCGACGGCCGCCTTTATGCCCTGTAACGCGTTTTCAATGGGCGCCCCGAAGCTCTCCCGCCTGTGCGCCGTTGCGAGAATGACTCGCGGCGCATTCGGAAAACCCATCGGCGCTGGCAATTGGTGCGCCGCGGTCTGCAGCAACGCGTCAATGCCCGTATTGCCACTGACGACACAGTCGCCAGCTGGGACGCCTTCACGCAGGAGATTGTCGAGCGACGTCGCGGTCGGCGCGAAATGCATCGCCGCAGTCAACCCGGCGATTCGCCGGTTGAGTTCTTCCGGATAGGGATCGTTGAGTTTTCCCGTTCGGAGTCCTGCCTCAATATGCATGAAGGGCACGTTCTTGTGGAAAGCGGCGAGGGACACCACGGCAACCGACGTCGTGTCGCCCTGCGCGATGACGCAGTCAGGTCGAACTTCGTCGATCACGCGATCTATCTCGGCCATCACCTTGCCAAACAGCTCGTTAAGCGAGCCGTTTCGACGTTCGAGGTTCAGCCGGCGCGAAGGAGCCACTCCAAAATCCTTTAGAGCTCCTTCGACGACATCAGCGTGTTGGCCGGTCGTCACCACATAGGGATAGGCCCAATCCGAACGACTGAGTTCGGCGATGACAGGCCCCATCTTTATAGCTTCGGGCCGCGTCCCCACGATGCATAAACAGCAAAGTTTTGATTTACTTGGGCGAAGGTTGATCTTCTTGATGCTCGTCAATCCGCTCATCTTAGCTCTGCTCGCTATTCAGTGTAGCGAGCTGTATACTTGAAGAGAATGGATCTGTCGAATGAACAATTCGACATCTTCAGCTGAACAATTGGACATCTTCAGCTGAGCAATTCGATCTTCAGCGCCCTATAAAGAAGGCAATCCCCATAAAGGAGACGGACAAACCTAGCACCATCAGTGCTACGGCTCCCGTTGTGCCGAAAAAGAGCGCTCCAATGAAGCCGGCGATGGAAATAATTGTAAACAATACCAAGATCAGCACGATAAGTCGCATTTTGCTTCTTCCTGCATTTAGCTTGCCAGTTGATTCAATCTGAGCGCCTCAGAGGCCGCATGCGCATAAGTATAGATTTTCGCTTGGTTTCATCGCAATAACAGGATACGCCTACGTTTTATATTGGGAGGCAGTCGAACGCCGGGACGACCCAAAACGAGATCGCGCTGTCGCATTCTGAAACGTTTTTCGCGAAGATTTTGCTTTGCTACCAATTTAGGTTAATAAAAACAATATGTTTAGTGCCTGATTCGCGTGACGCGTTTGAAGAATGTGATGTCGGAATTCCGTTT
>WSXZ01000122.1 GCA_009773555.1 Methylocystaceae bacterium
AGCGGGGGCGGCAAGCGCTGTCGCAGATGGGCCATGAGGAACGGCTGTCGTTCATCGCCGAAGGCCTGCCGCTGATCCTTGCGAGTAGTCGCGGATTTTGGGACGCGGCGCGAGCCCTGGGGGCTTCACCAAGGGAAGCTGAGGTGCTCGAAGGGTTCGCGAAGGAAGAGGCCGCAAAAATCCTCATTCTCATGGATGCCGTGCGCTGTCCTGCGCACCTGTTGCCCGCCCGCATCGGAAAAATCTTGCGTTGGTTTTACGACCACCACGCCCGCCTGATCTTTGCCGAGGCGGCAAGCTGGAAGCCAGTGGATGTGGCGCAACTGCGTGATTACGTGAAACCTTGCCTGAAATCGCATTACGTCGAAGGCTATTGCGGCGAATACATCCTGCCGAACTGGAGTCTCTATCGACGCGAAAGCCAACTGTATGTTGACATAGAAGAGCGTGACGACAGCTCGCATGGCTGGTCTACGCCATTGGCGCATCCGCGCGCCTTCGGGTTTCTGACGCCTACGTCACTCGAAGTCGCGGAGGCCATGTCCGCCCTCGGCCTTTTTACGGTCAGCGGCCTCATGGCCGTCTCGGAAATCTGGGGCCGCGTGCCTTTCTCGGACAAGGAAACCCATGCGCAAGCACAAGCTTTGTCGAAAGAGCTTTTGGAACGAGTCATCGCGGAAGGCTTACCGGGAGAGAACGCGGAGAATCGCCATGTCAGTAGTCTTTACGACGCGTGGCAATTGCCGATGTACGATTTCGACCTGAAAAGGATCGAAGTTTCCCTCGAAGAGCTGCGGTCCGAACAAGACCGCATTTTATGGAACGAAATAGGCTGGTAGAAATGGCGGGTGGCGCACTTTTGCGTCATCCCGCCGGCAAAAGACCGCGCGGCCTGCGCGCGTTCAGATATAGAACCTGTATTCGGGGGCCTCGATCGCACCCGGCGAGACGTGTTTGAGGATGCGGCTTACTGAACGAGCGGCTCGGACGGTGATCGGAAGCGACCCGTCAAACTGCGTTGAATTCCAATTCATCTTTGACAGCGCGAACGTTTCTTTGCCGATGTCGCTCATGGTCGATTCCAGGCGATGCGGCCGCAACATGATCGGCTGCGGGACATAAAGCCCCGGATAGGTGCGGAAGTAGGGAACGCTGCCCCGGCTGTAGAGCACTGCGCCATGCTCCATTTCGAGTAGGGTACCGCGAAGCGGCGGATAGGCGCCGTCACGCAACAGGCGGAAAGGCGTTCGCTCGGCAAGCCAAACGAAGTCGGACAAGCGAACGCGCTCCTCTCGCAGGGCCTCGTCAAAACCCGCGACCTCTTCTGGCTCAAAGCGAGAGGTTTTGTAGAGAACGACGCGGGCGGGCGGATGGTAATGATGCGCGTTGTAGGCCTGTAGCGAGCGGCGCAAGATGTCGTAAGCGTCTTCGCGCGACAAATAGGGATGCCGGTCCTTTTTGTCAGTGCGCGCCCTGCCTCCCCGTAGAATCAGGCCCTGTCCGCGCTCGTCGAACATCTGCGCTGTGCTGGTGAGTAACCTTTGACCCGTAATGTCTCGATAAAAACTGATCCCAACATAAGATGTTTGAAATTGCGCGGGGTCACGCGGGATGCGCCACGGCACATACCCCGCTTTGTAGTAGAGCGCGTTGAATAGATTCCATGCTCGGGTCGCAGGGTCCTGCACCCGTCGGCCGGAAATCTTTTCAAGTTGGCGGACGGCTTTACCGGTTTCCTCCCATGTCGTCGGCCATGCGATTTGCAGCGGCCGGGTAAGATGGATGGTCCGGGCTTTAAGAAGATCACGGAAGTTGAGGTATGTCGGCTCGTCGTCCTCTTCCCCGTCATGATCAGCGTCGGGAATGACGGCCGCCTCGTGAACGATCCGATTGATAAGGTCATGTGGCAAGGCGCACACAATCACGTCTGGCGCACCTGGTGCCTCGGCAATCGCTTGCGCCTGCGAAGCAAAAAGCGCGACCGCTTCCTCAATGGCCTTCGCTGTCGAGACAATGTTGACTATGTTCGCAATGTCGGAACGCGGGAGCGCGCGACGCGCATGAGGATCAACCTCAAAAGCGCAGCGAAATGGATTCTCATTCCCAAGGCCTGGGAAGCGCAAAAACAGGTTGGGCTGGCGGCTAGCCTTCGCGTCAATGCCTGCCCTGCAACGTTCAAGGAACCGCTCGAATCCCTGGATCGTGTCTGCGGTACCGATGATGCCAAGGCGAACGCGATTTGCCCGCTCAGGTTCAAGCGGACCGTGCCGCATCAACCCGAGGCGAATATCGATCTCGCGACCATTGCCGCCGAACTCAAGGAGGGGTTCGTCAAGGAGCGACGCATGGAACGTCATAGCGGTAACTCCTCCTCAGAATCGGGCGCATGCGCATCTCTCGCACGCCATACGTCGTCAGGTACGGAGCGCGGAAGGATCATCGGCTCAAGCGCTTCAAAGGAAAGGATGGCCGGGGTTGGTGGCGGCGCGAGAAGGTCGGGCTGCTCGGGAACAGTCCCCAAGCCCGTGAGAAGGCTGCGCCACATGACAAATTGGCCGCGAATAGCGGCGTTATTTTCGAGGCGTTTGAGCTTGGAAATGCGCTCACCAGCAAAGCGGTCAGGCCGTCGTCCGTCCCATGTGAACACATAGCTCGGCTCGATAGACAGAAACCACTCGTCGAATTCGCGCCAGAAGCGCCCGGCGAAGGCGCTGTGACGCACATACGAGATTTTCCCATCGGCCTTGCGCTTCGCCTTCACGACTTCACGGGAAGTTTCGTTCTTGAGCGACTGGTATTGAAGCGTCCGGTCAATATCCGGCTCGGATGGCGGGAAATAATACAGCCGCAACAAGCGGTTCCAGATGAGCATCGGGTCAAGCTGCGCTCGAAGCGTGCGGTTGAGAAGCTCGACAAATAGCTTGCTTTCGTCCTCGTCGTCTTCGAGCGAGAACTGCTCGACTGGGAATTCCTCGATAGAGCCGCGATCAACAACTTGCCTGAGAGGTGAAGAGTCGATGTCAAGGAAACTGACGAGACGGCCGCCCTTCGCAACCCATTCGGTCGGCGGCTGATCTGACAATTCAAGAAGGGCGCGAAGCACATCCCGTCCCTGACGGTGTGTGGTGGCGGCAACCTGAATGGTCTCTGGCAGACGCACCTTGACCATGTTGAACAGCAAGGAATCCGGCTCGCGCGAAGGTGGA
>WSXZ01000123.1 GCA_009773555.1 Methylocystaceae bacterium
GAGCTTATCGTATGAAGCGTTCTTGTCGAAGAGCCCAAGCCAAGTGAGCACGACTGACGAGCATATGCACATCATGCAGATCACGAAGCGCACATCGAGTTTCTTCGAAATCTCATACATGAAGCCCGCGAGCGGCAGGCCCGCCACCATCATCGCGAGATAGACATGGCCTGCGAGCGAGGAGGTGTAGCCGAGCAGGAGCTGCATCTGCACCGACAGCAGCGACATCAGCCCCTGTATGACGAGAAACCCGAGAAAGCCGCTGAGGACGCCAATGGCGTAACTCGAACGCGAAAAGAGCCTTACATCGACGATCGGGTGGCGTTCGCCCCATTCCCAGATGATGAAGAGAGGTAGAGAGAACATTATGGTGATCAGCGCGACCGACAGCAGTGACGAGCCGAACCAGTCGAAATCATTGCCCAGGCTCAGCATCATCTGCATGGCGATCAAGGTGATCACGAGCAGCACATAGCCCACGGCGTCGAAGCGCACGATTTTGCGCTTATATTCGCGGCCGTAAAGCAGCGCTCCAATGATCGCCGAGATGAGAACGCCCAGCGTGGCGTTGGCGTAGAACAGCCAACGCCAGGAAAAATACTCTGCCCAGAAGCCGCCGAGAAACACCGCCAGCGTGTAAGGCAAAATGCCGAGCGCGGCCCAGTAGCCGAGGCCGATCCTGTACTGTTTTTCTGGCAGTTCGCCGAGCGCCGCCGACTGACTGACGACCGCAAGGAAGCCGCCGAAGACCCCGAAAGCAAACCGCGTTGGGGCGTACATAAAAACGCTCTGGCTCGAGACGCAAATCAGCGAGGCGATAGCGTAGAAGAAATATCCGAACGTCAGCACGCGATATTCGCCGAAGCGACCGGAGAGGACTCTCGCGAGCGGCACGCCAAGCGCTACGCCGATGAGATAGAAGGTCGTTCCCCAAGCGCCGAAGCTCGGCGTGACGCCTTCAAGCGAACCGGCAGAGTAAGGCGTCAGCACACTATGGCCGGAGACATTCGACAAAACGTCGACGTATCCAATGCCCAGCGCGCCAAGAAACAGAAGCAGCTTGCCGCCAACCAGCCTATCGAATGATACGCCGACGGCTTTCTTCGTTAGCAAAAAGCCTAACGCGCAACAAATTCGAAAAAACAAACGTAACATTGCCTTTTTCGATACGTTCGCTCTGCGCGCGCGTGAGGAAGGATCCTTCTAAACGACCTCCCGAGCGCGCCATCTAATGGACGACTCTGTCTTCGGGCGGTGCGAGCACACGCTTCCCATCGAGTAAATCTTGTGGAAAGCGAGATCGGATTCTGGCTCAAGCCATCGCCGTCACAGTCCTTTAACAAAACCGAACGGCAGGTTCGCAAATGCGAAATTTTCCCTCCCCTGCCCGCGCTGTATGAGATTCGAGAAACAGACCGCAGGCTTTCATATTGGACCGGCTCAACTATCAGCACCTGTATTACTTCTGGATGGTCGCGAAGACGGGCTCGATCAAGAGCGCCTGTGAAGCGTTGAACCTCGCGCAACCCACGATCAGCGGTCAGCTCGCCCTGTTCGAGAAGGCGATCGGCTCGAAGGTGTTCAAGCGGGAGGGCCGGAAACTCAATCTGACGCAGAACGGCTGGCTCGTCTTCAATTATGCGCATGAAATATTCAGCGTCGGCGACGAACTGACTAAATGGCTGGAAGGCGCGACGGCGGAACCGAGCCGCAATCTGAAGGTCGGCGTCTGCGACGGCGTCGATATGTCGGTGGCGTTACGACTGCTGTCGCGCGCGCTGAATGCTCAGCATCCGCCGACGCTCTGCTGCGCCAGTAGCGACGCCGATCGCGTGCTGCAGGATTTGCGGCTGCGCGCCTACGATCTTGCGATCCTGACCGCGCCCCCGGCGTGTTCCGATCCCAACGCCACGTCCAGCCACCTACTTGCGACCCTCGAAATCTCGCTGTTCGGTCCGGCGGCCAAAGTGAAGCGCCATAGCAAGGGCTTTCCGCAGTCGCTTCATCGCGCGCCCGTGGTACTGCCCATTCAGAAAAGCTCGCTGCGACAATCGCTGGATCATTGGCTCCACATTCACGGCATTGAACCGGACATCAAGTCGGAAATCGGGAACAGCGAACTGCGAAAGAGCGTCGCAGCGAGTTGCGACGCATTGACTTTCGCGCCGACTGACGCGCGGCAGGAAGTCCGCCAGCGCTATGGGCTGGAAGTTATCGGCGCGATCGATGGCGTGGAAGAGAGAATCTACGCGGTGACAACTCAAAGGAAAATTAGGAACTCCGCCATCGCCCAGATTATTGGGAGTATCGACGCCCGTGAGCTATTCCCTTGACGTTCGCTGTCGCTCGACGCCGAGGAGCTCTTTCAACAGCGGGTGCTCAAAGCGGCGGTTTCGGGTAATGGCGTAAAAGGACTCGGTAATCTGCTCGAGGCGACAAAGCTCGACCAACGCGCCGGACGCGAGCTCGTCCTTAACCACGACCGGCGGCGCCAGCGTGATGCTATGGCTCTCCCTGACGATCAGACGCAACATCGCCATGTCGTCGACTTCGGCAAGCACGATCGGCTTGATGCCCGCTTCCTCAACGATGCGATCGAAAGCGATCCTGATCGCCTCTCCGCGCCCGGGGAGAACAATTGGCACTCTTGCGAGATCGTTCGGAAATCGAAAAGAAGCACCTCTGCCTTTTCCTTTTTTTAGCAGCTCGGGATGACCGATGATGCTGACCGCCTGCTCGGCGATGAGCAGATTCCGCCATTCTGAATTCAGCTCCATGGTCGCCGGCTGATTGGCGAGCACGAGATCGAGCGCATGCGCTTCCAGCTGGGGGAGAAGCTCTCCGAGCGCCCCCGACTTCACGACCAGTTCCACATCCTCGCGGTCGATCAGCGGTTTGAGTAACTCAATCTGGAAGTTGCGGGAAAGCGTGGCGACTGAGCCGATGCGCAGCATTTGACGATGGCCGAGACTCAAGCTCTTGAATGTGCTCAGCAGCTCGTCGCCGGACTTGAAGACCACCTTGGCGTAGTCGAAGGCGATGCGCCCCGCTTCGGTCAGGCGCAGCCTGCGGCCATCACGCTCGAAAAGCGGCTGACCGAGCTGCTCCTCTAAGGACTTCAGTTGGACCGACAGCGAGGAGGGCGATACGTTCAGCAATTTCGCGGCGCGCGTCAGGCCGCCTTCATTTGCGATCGCCCAGAAGTATCGGAGGTGGTGGTAGTTCAAAAAGCTCATTAATCATTCTATGATCGGAACGACTTGCGCCATCAATCGAAATTTTTCGCTGCCGCGGCGTCGAATGTCTCGCTATCGATCGGACAGCGCCGACATCGGTCGATCTGAAAACCGGGTTAGCCCTTTCTCCACGATTCTACTGCGGTGATCGCGTCACGCGATCCGCCATTGTGCGCCTGCGCCAACCTCGCTCCCTCTGTTCTCTTTCTTCGAACGATTCATTCTGAACTTCGAATTTTTCACAAACTCGAAGTATTCATAGTCTTTTCTGACAGTTGGATTGAGGAGAAATGATGCTCAAGGATCTCTATGAAATTGGCGAATTCCCGCCGCTCGGACATGTGCCGAAGAACATGTACGCCTGGGCGATCCGCCGCGAGCGCCAGGGGCCGCCCGCAACGGCGATGCAACTTGAGGTCCTGCCTACATGGGAGCTCGACAGCCACGACGTGCTCGTTCTCGTGATGGCGGCCGGCGTCAACTACAATGGAATCTGGGCCTCGCTCGGCGAGCCTGTGTCCATGTTCGACGGACACAGTAGCCTCCATCACATCGCCGGCTCCGATGCATCCGGCATCGTCTGGGCGGTGGGCTCCAAGGTTAAGCGCTGGAAGGTCGGCGACGAAGTCATCATCCACTGCAATCAGGATGACGGCGACGATGAGGCGTGCAATGGCGGCGACCCGATGTACTCGACGTCGCAAAGGATTTGGGGCTATCAAACGCCTGACGGTTCTTTCGCCCAGTTCTGCCGCGCGCAGGACCGTCAGCTCATGGAGCGGCCCAAGCACCTGACTTGGGAGGAGTCGGCCTGCTACACTTTAACGCTCGCCACCGCCTATCGCATGCTCTTCGGCCATACGCCGCATGAGCTCAAGCCCGGCGACAATGTTCTCGTCTGGGGCGCCTCGGGCGGTCTTGGCGTTTTCGCCGTGCAGATTTGCGC
>WSXZ01000124.1 GCA_009773555.1 Methylocystaceae bacterium
TGCTGTTCGAGCGCAGCCGTTTCATTCGATTCCATGGAGTTCCTCCCGAAGCTCAGTACTCTTGAATCGAAGCCGGCCTCTGTGTGCGCCCTTGCCCCAGCTAAGCGGGCATTCGCCGTGTGGCCGTTGTATCAAATATCAGCATGCCCCCGCTTGAAGCTTTCGACAAGGCCAAGCGCCACCCCAAGACAGGCACGCATCAACGCATAACGATATCTTTATGTAACTAGTATCAACGGGTTCTGCGCAATATCGCGTGGTTTGGCGCTCGACTTTACCGAAAGCGTCCTACACGATAACCCCATTGTGGAGCCCCTGGACGCGATCCAGAGGGCCGCTGCGGCAGCGCACGATGCTGAAGCGGCCTGGGCCTACTTCCTGCGGCTCTCCCACAAGAGCTTTCCGGGAAAAGTGAGCCTTAACTGAGCGTCGAGTGTCGGTCTGCGACGACGTGCCTAATTGAAATTCTATCCCTGCGGTCCAGAATTGCGCGCATGATCCGCGCCCCGATTGCGAACGCCGTGATCGCATCCATTGTCGTCGCCGAGATATTGGGCGGCATGATGCTGTTGCTTGGGCACTGACCGGACGGCTACTGCGCATTTCGCACAGGCTATCGAGACAAATGGCGTTGCTCTTTGCGCCATTCCCAAGGTGCTTGAGTATGTCCTGCCCACATGCCGCGACGATTGTTCTTGGCCTCCTGCTCCGCACCGATGTAGTCCGACGAATAGCGGCGGTACGCGAAGGCGTGGCCGCTTCTGACCAACCAAAGCTCGATGTCCTCGCCGCGGACCTGGCAGGTAGCGACGATCCGGCCGTAGCGATCAACGTCCTTCTCTCGGCACGACACGGGCGACTGATGTGCCCGTTGGGCGCTCTTGTAAGCAATCGTGTATATTATCCACGGTTCCTGCCGCGTCATCCTTCTTAGTGTGCTGATTTGCGCCCGTAGGATTCCCAGGCTTCCGCTTCGTCACCTCAGTCCAGAGCGCGTCGGCGAGAGTGGGAGCTACCGGTTCAGATTTGGAACCGGTAGACTGATATGGCTGGTGCGGTCGAACTCAGATAAGACAATGGTCTGAGCTTGCGCAGAGAGGCGTCAGATGCTTTGGCTGATCCGATTCATCGGCTTGCTTTCCCAAGCGATTTTCCTAGAATTCTTGCACATTTTCGGTTTAATCGTCTTTCTGCTCGCGGCGCTCCTCGGCTATTTCAGGGCTCCCTGGTGGATAGTCCCCGCGCTCGCCATCGCTAGCGGATTCTTCGCGAACGGTTTCATTGATCTCACTTATCTGACCGAGACATTCCGCAGGGTAGCCTCTGCGAGCGACCGCTGGGCCTTCGTGATCGTCGTCTATTTCGCGATCACGATCGGCGGCTATCTCGTTGGCCTTCTCGGGCGTTCATTCATGAGGAGCACAAGGCGGCTCTAAGACAACGCTCGGCGTCGCGTTGTATGGCGCGCTCAGACTGTCCTGTCTTCGCGGCAGTGTCGGAAGTGAAGCGGTCGGCAGGCGAGCCTTCGCCAACTTGGCGAACCCTCGTGTGCTGATTTTCTCCGTTCTTCGTCTCCGGGTGCAGCGCCTCGCATTCGTCATCTCAGCGGCTTGGGTTTGCGAAATTTGTGGGGTCGGCAAATTTGCCGAAGGCTGCAAGTCCGTCCGCGCGCCTTTTCGATCGGCCGACTGCCACGCTTGCCGCGGCGGGCTTGAGAGCTAATTGGCCGTTGTCGCTCTGTGTGGGATAGAGCGGCACGTGTTAGCGACCTCGCCCGCGGTTCACAGCCGCGGGCCTTTTTTCAGCTTCACGCCCGGCTCATCGCCATTCGTGAACTCGACGCCGGCCTTTTCGAGCGCGGCTTGAACTTTCCTAACCGTCACTGCCCCGCTTGTAATAGCCTCTCTACCCCGCGCCTCCATATTGCGGATGGTGTTGACGCTAACACTGGATTGTTCCGCCAGCCATTTTTGGTCGACCTCCGCCAGCGCGCGCGCCGCCCTTAGTTGATTGCCTGTAATCAGCGACATTGGTTCTCATACCCATTTTTCTGGTTGGCAGAGCTAGAAATGTGCGCTTAGCGTTCATAACCAACATAACGGTTCCTATACCTAATCCGTTGGGAATTCAACGCCGAAACCACCGTTTCGGCGAACGACCTCGGCTTGTCCAAAGGAGAAGCGCCGATGTCCGCTGCTTATGATCGCTCCGCCATGATGAAAGCCGCGCATTTCATGGCCCGCTGGCGGGTTCAGAGCGTTGGCGGCTCCTATCGGGAATGGTTCGCCAAGACGCTTGCGTCGGAATGGAAGAAGGCCAAGGCGTCTCGTCTGCGCGAGGAAAGCAACGTCGGACTTCCCGTTCGCTCCTGCTTCGCGGACCGTCCCGCGCCTCGCATGCCTTTATGCCGCCTCTACACCACGCATTCCGGCCGACTCGCCGGATCATTCGCGGCCTGATCAGTCCGTCCGAAAAAGCGGCCGGGCGAGGTGTTGATCTCGCCCCCTCCCGGCCTAACCACAACGCGAAACAGGAGCTTCGCATCATGGCTAAACAACCACATACACCATCGCGGCGGGCCATGCTCGCCGGCCTCGCCGCTGCGCCCGTCGCCGGGCTTCCCGTTATCGCTGGCGTCGTCGCTGAAGATGATCCGCTGCTTGAAGCTCTTGCACAATACGAGCGCCTGCACGCCATCGAACGGGCCGCGTGGGAAGCCGTCGCGGACGCCGCGCCCACGAGCAATAGGCTCCCGGAAGTTGTCTCTAATGGCAATCGCGTCTTCAGCATTCTCCAACTCGAAACCATGCGCGAACGCAGCATGGGAATGACAGACGAAGAGATAGGCGACACGATTGCGCGCCTCCGCAAAGGCAACGCCACAATGCGCGCTGAAGCCGCTGGCCTTGAGCCAGAATACCGGAACGCGCGCGCCGTTTTAGAAGCCCACGGGGCATATGCGCAGAATGCCGAGACGAGCGAGGTATTAGATGCGGAGTTGGCCGCACAGAAGGCGCAAGATAATGCGAACGAAGCGCAGCGGGTGGTCTTCGAATCCACACCGACGACGCTCGCGGGCGCCTTACGGCTGCTCCGTCACCTCGCTGACTTTCTCGACGAAGACGACGTGGTCAATGACATGCT